>NZ_JAXLWP010000004.1:0-467666 GCF_046328425.1 Kouleothrix sp. | reverse complement strand
CGAGCTGCCCAACTGGGAGAACCTGACCGCCGGCGCGCGCACCCGCGCCAAGGCCACCATCGGCGGCATGGTCGAGCGCGACTGGAACCACCCCTCGATCATCATCTGGACGATCATCAACGAGGGCTGGGGCGTGGATCTGGCGGTGAACGCCGACCACCGTGCCTGGCTGGCCGAAACCTACGAGTACCTCAAGGAGCTCGACCCGTACCGCCTGATCGTCGGCAACTCGCCCTGCCTCAGCAACTTCCACGTCGTCACCGATATTGAAGATTTCCATAACTACTACTCCATCCCCGATCACTACCGCAAGTGGCGCGACTGGGTGCAGACCTTCGCCAGCCGGCCGTCGTGGACGTTCGCCCACAGCTACGAGAACATCGACACCTGGCGCGCGTTCATGCGCGACCCGTGGAACCCGCTGCCGCGCACGGTGGCGCCCGAGGTGCGCCGCCGCGGCAACGAGCCAATGGTGGTGTCGGAGTTCGGCAACTGGGGGCTGCCCGATGTCGGCAAGCTGCGCGAGTGCTACGGCGGCCAGGAGCCGTGGTGGTTCGAGACCGGCCTCGAATGGGGCGATGGCGTGGTGTACCCGCACGGCATCGAGCAGCGCTTCAAGGCCTATCACCTCGACAAAGTCTTCCCCACGCTGGCCGACCTGACGGCCGCCAGCCAGCGCATGCAGTTCACCGCGCTGAAGTACGAGATCGAGCAGATGCGCCGGCACTCCAGCATTGTCGGCTATATCATCACCGAGTTCACCGACGTGCACTGGGAGTGCAACGGCCTGCTGGACATGTGCCGCAACCCCAAGGCATTCTACGATGTGATCGGCCAGGTCAATAGCGCCGACGCGCTGGTGCCCGACAGCGAGCGCGTGGTGTTCTGGGCCGGCGAGCGCTGCGAGGTGCGCCTGGCGCTCTCGCACTTCTCCGATATCGACCTGCGCGGCAGCCAGCTGGTGTGGAATGTCGACCTGTGGCCCGAGATCGGCGGCAGCTTTGAAGACCTGACGTTCCAGCCCGCCCAGGTGACCAGCATCGGCACCATGGTCTTCGATACCCCGCAGATCGAGCAGAGCGCGCGCGCGCGGCTCGAGTTCCGGCTGCTCGATGCAAACGGCGGCGAGATCACCTGCAACCACCAGGAGCTGTACGTGTTCCCGCGCGCGCTCGCCGCCCCGCCCGCCCCCGGCGGCACGCCGATCGGCATCTGCGTGCCCGACTCGCCGGCGCTCGCGGCGCGGCTGCAGGCCCTCGGCTACCAGCTGGCCGCCACGCTCGAAGCAGCCGACCTGGCGGTCGTCGAGACCATGACCGACGAGATGCGCTGGCATGTGCAGAACGGCGGGCGCGTGCTGTGGCTGGCCGAGGCCGCCGAGACGCAGCAGACCTACCTGGGCAGCCTGAGCATCGCCCAGCGCAAGGGCCGCAGCTGGCAGGGCGACTGGGCCAGCAACTTCAACTGGATCCGCCAGGATCGCATGTTCGGCGCCATCCCCACCGGCGGCACTGTCGACTTCGCGTTTGCCGACCTGATCCCCGACCAGGTGATCGTCGGCCTGAGCCCGCGCGATTTCACCGCCGATGTCCACGCCGGCCTGTTCGTCGGCTGGCTGCACCACACCGTCGGCCTGATCGCCGAGCGCCACTTTGGCAGCGGGCGGCTGCTGATCTCGACATTCCACCTCAGCGATCACGTAGATGCCAGCCCGGTAGCGCGGGTGATGCTGAACGACCTGCTGGCCTACCTGGTGCGCCCGGTGATGAAGGGCGAGCCGACCTACGTCGAGGAGCTGCCGGCGTAGGCCGCGATGGCGGCGAGTATGTTGTTGGGAGTAGGGCGCCGCTTCGCTACGCGCTACTCCTAAAAAAGCACCCCTCTCCCGCCGCAGCGAGAGAGGGGTGCAACCGCCTGCGGCCGGTGCTAGCCGGCCTGCGCGGCGCGCGGGCGCTTGGCCTTGCTGGCGCGCGGCAGCTCGATCGGCGTACCGGCCGGCAGCTCCAGCACATTCTGGCTCTCGCCGATGGCGCGCTCGGCCAGGCCCTGGCGCTCGGGCAGGGTGCGGTAGAGCTTCAGCGCCTGCGCCACCACTTGGTCCATGTTGTAGTACTTGTAGGTCGCCAGCCGGCCCACGAAATACACGCCCGGCGTCGCTTCGGCCAGCGCCTTGTAGCGCGTATAGATCGCCGCGTTCTCGGTGCGCGGCACGGGGTAGTACGGGTCGCCCTCGGCCTGCGGGTACTCGTACACAATGCTGGTCTTGGGGTGCTCCTGGCCGGTCAGGTACTTGAACTCGGTCACGCGGGTGTAGGCGTAGTCGTTGGGGTAGTTGATCACCGGCGCGGGCTGGTACATCGGCGTGTTGTGCGTCTCGTGCACGAAGTTCAGCGAGCGGTAGGGCAGCTTGCCGAAGCAGTAATCGAAGAACGTATCGATCGGCCCGGTGTAGATCATCTCGCGGTACGGGATGATATCCATAATCTCGCGGTAGTCGGTGTTCAGCAAGATCTTGATGTTCGGGTGGTCGAGCATGCGCTCGAACATGCGCGTGTAGCCGTGCAGCGGCATGGCCTGGAATGTGTCGGTGAAGTAGCGGTCGTCGCGGTTGGTGCGCGTCGGCACGCGCGCTGTCACCGAGGCGTCGAGCTCGGATGGGTCGAGCCCCCACTGCTTGCGCGTGTAGCCGCGGAAGAATTTCTGGTACAGCTCCTGCCCGACCTTGCTCACCACCACGTCTTCCGAGGTGCGGATCTGCGTGCGCGGCTCGGCGATCGACTTCAAGAATTCGTCGACCTGGAACGAGGTGAGGCTCAGCCCATACAGCTGGTTGATCGTGTCGAGGTTGATCGGCATCGGCAGCAGCATGCCGTCGACGCAGGCGCGCACGCGGTGCTGGTATGGGCGCCAGGCCGTGAACTGCGATAGGTAGTCGAATACATCTTTGGAGTTGGTATGAAAGATGTGCGGGCCGTACTTGTGGATCAGCAGCCCGTCGTCGTTGTAGAAGTCGTAGGCGTTGCCGCCGATGTGCGGCCGCACGTCGCAGATCAGCACGCGCTTGTTGGCGCCGCGCGCCAGCCGCTCGGCCAGCACGCTGCCGGCAAATCCTGCCCCGACGATTAAATAGTCAAACACGGTATACTCCTTAGCTTTAGCAAAGCTACAAATCTTCAATCCACCCCTCCCCCATTGTTTACGGCGCGCCATTAGCAGGGCTGTTCGCCGCCAGGCGCAGCCCTATACCCTGCTGCCGCAAGCGTAGCGCGCGGCCCATGTGAGCCTGGCGGTGAAACGGCGCAGCTAGGCGCCGGGTCGCTTGGCCGCAATCGCCTGCTCGATCAGGTCGCGCATGGCTGCGGCGGTGGTGTCCCACGAGGTTCGCGCCAATACCGCGCGCATCTTGGTCGCGCGCTCGGCGCGCTCGTCCGGGCTGGCGGCCAGCGCTCGCTCGCACGCGCCGATAAATGCCTCGGCTGTGTCGCCCAGGTACACGATCTCGCCGTATGGCTCGGCCACGTCGGCGATCGGCGTGCTGACGATTGGCAGCTCGGCGGCCATGTACTCGAGCGTTTTGGTCGGGCTGATGAAGCGCGTGGCCTCGTTGCGCGCGAACGGCAGCAGGCAGGCGTCCCAGCCGGCCAGGTACGCCGGCAGCTCCTGGTAGCTGCGCTGGCCGAGGTAGTGGATATTCGGCTGGCGCGGCAGCGTGGCCGGGTCGATCTTCACCACTGGCCCGATGATCACCAGCTGCCACTCGGGGTGCGCGCTCGCCAGTGCGCCGAGCAGCGCGGTGTCGACCCGCTCGTCGATGACGCCGTAGAAGCCTAGCCGTGGCCCTGGCAGCTCGGCCTGGTCGGGCGGCTCGGCCATGCCCGCGCGGGCCTGGCGGAAGTGCGCGGTGTCGACGCTGCTGGGGAAGCAGTGCACGCTGGGGTGGCGGTCGCGCTTCGCGCGGTACAGGCTCGGCCCGCCAGTGAACACCAGGTCGGCCCAGCGCATGAGCTCGTCCTCGCGCTGCAGCAGCGCGGGCGGGGCGTGCGCAAACGCCGATAGCTCGTCCATGCAGTCGTACACCACCGCCTGCGGCGCCAGCGCCTGTGCCAGCGGTAGCGCCAGCGGCGTGTAGAGCCAGGCTACGTATTCGCTCATCCGCTCGCCGGCCAGCAGCTCGGGCAGCAGCTCGCGGAATGTGCCGATATGCTCGTCGTGAAACCCTGGCGCCGCCAGCGGCGTGTGGAGCCGCGCGACTGCCACGCCCGCCTGCGGCTGGCTCAGCTCCCAGGCCGGGTCGGCGCCGGGCGTGTGCCAGGGCTCTTCAATAAAGAGCACGCGGCGCCAGCCCGCCAGGCGCGTCAGCAGGTGCTGCGGCCGCTGGTACACGAAATCCCAGCGCAGGTGCGAAAAAACGACAATCCCTTGGTCTTTGCTCATAGTTCCCCTTTTGCAGTCCGAAACTAGCCCTTTTCGCCAGGCATGCCGGCGCTGGCCGAAAAGCGAGACGTAGCCAGGCAATCGCTTTTCGCATAGATGATCGATCGAATGTTTTGATAGTTAGGCGTGTTTGGGCGTTGTTCTGCGATGTTGGAGGCAAGAGAAAACGAGTGTCGCCCTACGAGAGGCCGATACTCAAATCGTCAGCGATACGTTGTGCTTCATTCGTAAGAGCTATGAAGCAAGTTTTATGCCAAGTTTTACGCTCTATCGTTAGGCTAGCTGCGCCTGCGCGCGCCGCAGCTCGGCGGCATATGCGCGGTCGAGCACGCGCTCAAGGCGTCCGTTGGCGTCGGGGCGCAGATCCCACAGCCCGCTGTTATGCCAATGCTCGAGGTTATCCCAGTCGGGCCGGTCGAGGATCGGGTAGATGCAGATGCCTTCGATCGGCGTGCCGGCCGCGCGGGCCAGCTGCACCTCTGCGGCGATCTCGGCGATCCAGGGGCCGCGCCCTATGCCGAAGTGGCTCGTCTCGGAAATAAACAGCGGCCTGCGGTAGCGCTCGTAGACTTCGGCCAGCAGCTGGTGCAGCGGCACCCAGCGCTTGTCGCGCGGGGTGTCTTCCCAGCGCAGTCGCGCCTCGGCGTCGTCGCCGGGGTGCTCCCACTGGTTGGCGTGGTAGAAGTTCAGGCCCATCACGTCGAGGTAGCGCGGCGCGCCGCCCAGGTCGGGGTGCGCGCGGCCGGCCAGCATGTCCCAGGCCTCGAACTGCCCGGCGCGCTGCGCCGCCGCGGCGTCGGCCAGCTCGGGCCGGCCGCGCGGCGTCACCACGTGGATCAGCGGGTCGACGTGCACAAACCGCGCGCGCGGGTCGACATCCCAGATCGCCTCGCAGCCGGCGATCGCCGCGCGCACCAGCTGGCGCTTCAGCTCGAGGCCGCGCCCGCGCTGGCAGGGGTAGATATACGCCTGGCTGCCGGCGGCCCAGGCCAGAAACGAGATCTCGTTGATCGGCGTGTAGAACGGCACCTCGTCGCTCTGGGCGGCGAAGAAGTCGGCCGTCGCGCGGCAGAAGCGCGCGAACCGATCGACAAACGCCGGCGCGAAGATGTCGATGTCGGTGGGCCAGCCGTAGTGGCAGATGTTCCAGATCACCTGGATGCCCTGCTGGCGCGCCGCAGCAGCCATCGGCGCGAGCGACGCGAAGCTGAAGCGGCCCGCGCGCTCGATCAGCGGCCAGCGGATGCCGTCGCGCGCGGCGCGCATGCCCAGCTCGCGGATGCGGGCGTAGTCGCCGCTAGCCTGCGCGTCGTGCTGCGTCTCGGCGATCATATCCAGCCGCCGGCCGGTTCGCGTGATCTGGCATGCCGATTCGAAGCCGGCGAGCCAGAACGAGCGGAACAGCGTGGCCGGCACAGGTGTCGCCTGATCGTGCATAGAATGTGTTGCTCCTGTCGCTGTCAGCGGCCAAAAAAAACAAGCGACGCTCGCAGCGCGCGGCGCTGCGGGCGCTCTGCCTGGCGCGTGGCAGCGTAAGCCCGATACCTAAAACCAGCTAGCAGCTAGCAACATGCGTACCAGCTCAATCTTTTGGGCGATGCCGCCGCGCAGCCAGCGCGGTATAGTCATGCTTTCCGGTGCCGTTCGAGCAGCGCGCCGTCGCCGGGCTTCGTCCTTTGCGGCAGGTATTCTCGGGCCTGCTGCGGCCGCCAAGCGGCTACCCGCCGGCCTCGCGCACAGGCGGCGGCGGCGTACGCCCTACCAGCAATTAGGAGCTTATGCACCATTCAATCGAACAGTACCGGCAGCTGCTGGGCACCTACCTGCGCCCGCAGCGCGGCCGGGTGTCGCTGCTGGCGCTGCTGCTGCTCGCCGGCATTGCGCTGCAGCTCGTCAACCCGCAGCTGCTGCGCTACTTCATCGACAGCGCCCAGGCTGGCGCGGCGCGCGCCGCGCTGATTGCGGCCGGCGCGGCGTTTGTCGGCATGGCCCTGGCTACCCAGGGGCTGTCGGTCGCGGCCACCTACCTGAGCGAGCAGGTAGGCTGGGAGGCCACCAATGCGCTGCGCGCCGACCTGGCGCTGCACCTGCTGCGGCTCGACCTGGCATTCCACAAAGCGCGCACGCCCGGCGAGCTGATCGAGCGCGTCGACGGCGATGTGACCGCGATGGCCAACTTCTTCTCGCAGTTTGTGATCAAGGTGCTGGGCAACGCGCTGCTGGCGGTGGGCGTGCTGGCGATGCTGTTCCGCGAAGATTGGCGCGTCGGGCTGGCGCTGAGCGCCTTCGCGCTGCTGGTGCTGCTGGTGCTGGTAGGCACCCAGCGCGTCGCGGTGCCGTACTGGAAGCGCGCGCGCCAGGCCAGCGCCGAGCTGTTCGGCTTTATCGAAGAGCGCCTTTCGGGCACCGAAGACATTCGCTCAAGCGGCGCGGTGCCCTATACCATGCGCCGGCTCGCCGAGCATATGCGCGGCCAGATGCGCGTCGAGCGCACGGCCAATGTGATCGGCGCCGTCACCTGGGCTACGCCGGTGGGCCTGTTCGCGATCGGCGTGGGCGTGGCGTTTGTGCTGATCAAGCGCCTGTTCGATGGCGGCGCGCTCTCGCTCGGCTCGGCCTACCTGATTTTTTTCTACACCCAGGCGCTGTTTCAGCCGCTCGACCTGATCACCCGCCAGATCGAAGATTTCCAGAAGGCCGCCGCAGGCTTTGCGCGCGTGCGCGAGCTGCTGGCCGTACGCGGCAGCCTGCGCGATGGCGACACGCCGCTGCCGGCCGGGCCGCTGGCCGTCGATTTCGAAACGGTGTCGTTCGGCTATGCCGACGAGGCCGCCAGCGGCCCGCAGCAAACCAGCGCCGGCGTGCCGGCCGGCGCCTACCAGCCGCCGGCTGAGATCGAGCGGGTTGTGCACGAGGTCAGCTTCTCGCTCGCTCCTGGCCGGGTGCTCGGCATCCTTGGGCGCACCGGCAGCGGTAAAACCACGCTCACCCGGCTGCTGTTCCGGCTCTACGACCCGCAGGCCGGCGCCATTCGGCTCGGCGGGCTCGACATTCGCGACGCCAGCCGGGCCGGCCTGCGCGCCCGCGTGGGCATGGTGACGCAGGACGTCCAGCTGTTCCACGCCAGCGTGCGCGATAACCTGACATTCTTCGACGAGACGATCGGCGACGCGGAGCTGCTGGCCGCGCTGGGCGAGCTGGGGCTGCGGCCCTGGCTCGACGCGCTGCCCCAGCGGCTCGACACGATCCTGGCCAGCGGCGGCGGGCTCTCGGCCGGCGAGGCCCAGCTGCTGGCGTTCACGCGCGTGTTCCTGCGCGACCCCGGCCTGGTGATCCTGGACGAAGCCTCGGCCCGGCTCGACCCGGCTACCGAGCAGCTGCTCGAGCGCGCGCTCGACCGGCTGCTGCGCCCGGCGCAGGGCCGCCGCACCGGTATTATCATCGCGCACCGGCTTGGCACCGTGCTGCGCGCCGACGACATTCTGATCCTCGAGGGCGGGCGCGTCGCCGAGTTTGGCCCGCGCGAGCAGCTGATGCGCGACCCTGGCTCGCGCTTCGCCGCGCTGCTGCGCGTGGGCATGCACGAGGTGCTGGCATGAAACCAGCCTGGTGGTTCTACTGGCGGCTGATCCGCTTTGTGCCGTGGATCTACGCGATCAACCTGGCCGCGATCATCGTGGTGCTGCTGCTCGAGCTGGCGCCAGGGCTGCTCATCCGCGAGTTCTTCGATACGCTCTCCGGCCAGGCGCGCACCGGCCTGGGGGTGCCGGCGCTGGCGGCGCTGCTGGTGGGGGTGGCGCTGGCGCGCATGGCCACGCTGTACTTGCTTCCGGCTACCAACACCACATTCAAGTACACCGCTGGTGGTCTCATCCGCACCAACCTGCTGGCGCGCATCCTCGAGCGGCCTGGCGCGCGCGCGGTGCCCTACTCGCCCGGCGAGGCGATCAGCCGCTTTCGCGAAGATATCGACGAGACGCTGTGGAGCCTGATCCTCACGAACGACCTAATCGCGCTGACGATCTTCGCGCTGGCTGGCCTGGCGATCATGCTGGCGATCAACCCGTTCATCACTGTCGCGGTGTTCCTGCCGCTCGCGCTGGTCGTGGCCGTCACTAACCTTGTCGGCCAGCGGCTGCAGGCGTATCGCAAGGCCAGCCGCGAGGCCACCGGCGGCGTCACCGGCTTTCTGGGCGAGGTGTTCGGCGCGGTGCAGGCGGTGCAGGTTGCCGGCGCGGAAGCGCGCGCGGTGCGTCACTTCCGCAAGCTCAACGACGCGCGCCGGGTTTCGAGCCTGCGCGACCGGCTGTTCAACGAGATCCTGCACTCGGTGTTTTTGAATACCGCCAACCTTGGCACCGGCCTGATCTTGCTGCTGGCGGCCGACGCCATCCGCACCGGCGGCTTCACGGTGGGCGATTTCGCGCTGTTCGTCTATAACCTTGGCTGGATCACCGAGTTCACCGGCCATTTTGGCGTGATGCTCTCGCGCTACCGCCAGGCCCAGGTGTCGTTCGAGCGCCTGGTGCTGCTGCTCCAGGGCGCCCCGCCCGAGTCGCTCGTCGCGCACCGGCCGGTGTGGCCGGCGAGCCCCACACCCCACGCCCCGCGCCAGGAAGCCGCGCCGGCCCCTGGCGATCGGCCGCTGCTCGAGGCGCGCGGGCTGGCATTTCGCTACCCCGATTCGGGGCGCGGCATCGAGCAGATCGATCTGCGGCTGGAGCGCGGCTCGTTCACGGTGATCACCGGCCGGATTGGCGCGGGCAAGACGACGCTGCTGCGCGCGCTGCTGGGGCTGCTGCCGGCCGACGCGGGCGTGCTGCTGTGGGAGGGCGCGCCGGTGGCCAACCCCGGCGCGTTCTTTGTGCCGCCGCGCTGCGCCTACACCGCACAGGTGCCGCGCCTGTTCAGCGCCAGCCTGCGCGAGAACTTGCTGCTGGGCCTGGGCGAAGATCGGGCCGACCTGCCCGCTGCGCTCCACGCCGCCGTGCTCGAGCACGACCTCGCCGCGATGCCGCATGGCCTCGATACGCCGGTAGGTCCGCGCGGCGTGCGGCTCTCGGGCGGCCAGATCCAGCGTGTCGCCGCCGCGCGTATGTTCGTGCGCCAGCCGGCGCTGCTGGTGCTCGACGACCTCTCGAGCGCGCTTGATGTCGAGACCGAGCAGGCGCTATGGGAGCGCTTGGCGGCTGGCAGGCCGCAGACGGCAGGCGATCGCGAGGCCTCGCCGGCCGGCCACTCGCCGCCGACGATATTGGCCGTCTCGCACCGCCGTGCCGCGCTGCGGCGGGCCGATCAGATCATTGTGCTGAAAGACGGCCGCGTCGCCGACCAGGGCACGCTCGATCAGCTGCTGGCCGCCAGCGACGAGATGCGCCGCCTGTGGGCCGGCGACGCCAGCGCACCGCCAGCCTGAGAAGAAAATATCACCAACGCTTGTCGGATCTTCCCTTACAAAACCGGCCGCTAGGCGTATGCTTGACGTATCTGCATTTGACAACTTAGGGAGCATATGGCTGCCGGCCGCGCTGCGCGCCCACGACAGCCAGGAAGGAGCCGGATCATGCGTGTTGCGGATCGGATGAGCACTCCGCCTGTGACCATCGTGCCGGACATGAACCACCATGCCGCGCTACGCCTGATGCAGGAGCATGGCATGCACCACCTGCCGGTCGTCGATCGGCAAGGGCATCTGGTTGGCATCGTCGCCGAGCGCGATCTGCTGCTGGCAGTCGCTCACTATGTTCAAACCCCGATCGAGATCTCCGAGGTAATGCAGCGCAATGTCTTCACCGTCGCCGCCGATACGCTGCTGACCGAGGCTGCCACGCTGATGGTGCGCCACAAGATCGGCGGCCTGCCGGTGGTCGACGCCGAGCAGCAGATTGTCGGCGTCATCACCGAGACCGACATTTTCAAGGCGTTTGTGGCGATGCTCGAAGAGGGCCAGGATTTCACCAAGGCCCGCGGCAGCTAGGCTTCGCCGCTGCCCGCCGCTCGTGCCGCAGCCCCGCTTCCCATCCGGGAAGCGGGGCTGCTTGTTTGCGCGCGGTAGTACAATGAACCGGCGCGCGAATGCCGCGCGATCAGCAGGAGGTGACCATGGCTCCGGAAGTTGTGTACCTGGCGGCCGAGGGCGCGGCTGCGGCGCTGCCGTTCTCCGAGGCGGTGCGCGTCGATCACACGCTGTACCTGTCGGGCCAGCTCGGCACCGACGCGGCGCTGCGGCTGGTGCCGGGCGGCATCGCCGCCGAGACGCGCCAGGCGCTCGAGAATATTCGCCGCGTGCTCGAGCGCAACGGCGGCTCGCTCGCGAATGTGGTGAAGTGCACGGTCATGCTGGCCGATATGGCCGAGTGGCCAGCCATGAACGAGGTGTATCGCACGTTCTTCACCGAGCACCTGCCGGCGCGCAGCGCGTTTGGCGCCACTGGCCTGGCGCTGGGCGCGCGCGTCGAGATCGAGTGCGTCGCCGTGCTGCCGGGCTAGCGCTCGTCGGTCGGGCCGCCCGAGATCGTCTGCGTCAGCGATTTCCAGATGTCCTGCACGGTCGTCTGTACCGTCGCGATCGTCTGGCGGATGGGGTCGGGCGAGAGGCGCGCGTCAAGGCGGGTGCGCGCGTCGTTGAATACGTCGTTCAGCAGCTTGTGCGCGTAGTCGCCGTGCAGCCGCGCGAACTCTTCCACGTACACTTCCAGCATCACATCGGTGTTCGAGCTGGTCTGGGCCTCGCTGAGCACCTGCTGAAGCAGCGCGCGCACGTCGCTGCGAAAATCGTCGGTTGACATAAAAGCTCCTTTAAGGGCAGCCAGCGCCGCGGCCATCGCAGGTTTGACGGCCCGGCCGCGCGCGTTGTTGCATCGCCTGGCTCAGCGCCGCGGGCCGCTCGCCAGTGTCTGGTGGCGGTACTTGCAATGCTCGCAGTAGGCCACGCGGTAGCCGGCCAGCGTGGCGAACTGCAAT
This sequence comes from Kouleothrix sp., assembly GCF_046328425.1. Lineage (NCBI taxonomy): Bacteria > Bacillati > Chloroflexota > Chloroflexia > Chloroflexales > Roseiflexaceae > Kouleothrix > Kouleothrix sp. The sequence continues at coordinate 456,269 of NZ_JAXLWP010000004.1, read as the reverse complement.
GCGTGCCCGCAGTTTGGGCAGGCCTCGGGGCCGCGCGGCGCGGCAGCCACCGCTGTTGGCGCTGCGGTGGCCGGCCTGGGCGCGGCGTCGCTGCCATTGGCCGGGCGCGCGCTGGCGCGGAAGCTGAACATCGCGCCGAGCCGCTCGACCAGCAGCGCGTAGTCGATCGCGCCGCGCGATCGCGGATCGTACTCGTAGATCGTCTTGCCCAGCGTCGGCGCCTCCGAGAGCCGCACATTCACGCGGATCGGGTCGGCCACCAGCGCGCCGTAGCGCCCGCGCAGCGCGGCCAGCAGCTCGCCCGACTGGCGCACGCGCGGGTCGAACATCGTGGGGATGATCAGGCGGATGCTGCCGCTGTTGCCCTTCACGCCGGCCACCTGCGCGAACAGTAGGTCGATGCTTTTGAGCGAGAAGTGCTCGATTGCCGTGGGCACGATCACGTCGGTGGCGCAGGCCAGCGCGTTGGTGCTCAGCGTGGTGAGCGAGCCGCCGCTGTCGATCAGCACCAGGTCGTAGGCGCCATACAGCGGGCGCAGGCTTGCGTCCAGCGCGCGGCTCCAGTCGGCGCGGCGGGCGATCTGCGGCTGCACGCTCAGCAGCGTCTCGTCGGAGGCCAGCAGGTCGAGGTTTGGCCGCGCCGGCACGACGCACTCGGCCGCGCCCACGCCGTCGGCCAGCACATCGTAGAGTGTGCGGCGCGGGCGCAGCCCCAGCGCCAGCGCCAGGTTGCCTTGCGGGTCGGCATCAATCAGCAGCACGCGCGCGCCCTTCAGCGCGAACCCTGCGCCAATACTTACGACGGTGGTGGTTTTGCCGATCCCACCCTTGGCATTCGCAACGGCAATGACGCGGCCCATGCCTACCCTCTGATTTCGCGGCCAGGTGCAGTAGATCCAAGTGTATCATACTTACTCCGTTTGATCACTTTCTTTTTGGTATGCCCTAGGGCTCGTGCAACGCCGGCCCTCGCCTCCCCCTACCCCCTCTCCCGAGCGCGGGACACGGGGGATTACTGTTGGCTGTGTGGTGCGGTCGCCGCCGCGACCGCACCACAAAGGCAGATGTGTTTCCCGAAACCAAGAAATCAGCCGAATTTGGTATAATATTGGTGTATAGGCGCAATCGAGGCGGCCGGCTGCCGCCTTGCGGCTCAGAGACATGTATTGGAGGCAGATTTTCTTATGACTATCGCGAATCTGACCATTACGATCTATGCGACACCCTGGTGCGGCGATTGCAAGCGCGCGATGCGCGTGTTCAACCAGCACCAGATCGACGTGTACTATGTCAATATCGAAGAGGACGACGAGGCCCGCCGCTATGTCGAGCAGCTGAACAACGGCTACCAGAGCGTTCCGACGATCGTATTCCCCGACGGCTCGATCATGGTTGAGCCATCGCCGGCGGCGCTGACGCAAAAGATCGCGGCGCTGAACAGCTGACGCGCTGCCGTAGCCATGGCGGCACTTACGAAATGAGCAGCGGCCAAGCATCGCTTGGCCGCTGCTCGTGTTGTGGGCTTGATACCAAATCCAGCTGATCGCTTGGATTATGCCGGGGGTTTGGGGCGGCTTCGCCGCCCCGGCCAAATTCTTTTCTTGTGCGGCGCCGGCACTACAACGCCGAGTTCACCTCGATGATCTGGTCGCGGCCGGGGCCAACCGAGATCATCCCGATGCGCGCGCCAGTCAGCTCGCACAGCCGCGCCACGTAGTCCTGCGCCTCGGCGGGCAGCCGGTCGAAGCGCCGCACGCCGCTGGTTGGCGCCTGCCAGCCTGGCAGCTGCTCGTAGATCGGCTCGACCTTGGCGAGCACCTGGACGTTGCTGGGCGGGTAGTTCAGCTCGGCGTCGTGCAGCCGGTAGCCGACGCAAACCTTGATCGACGGCAGCGTGTCGAGCACGTCGAGCTTGGTGATCACCATGGTGTCGATGCCGTTCACACGCGCGGCGTAGCGCGCCAGCACCGCGTCGAACCAGCCGACGCGCCGCAGCCGCCCGGTGGTCGTGCCTACCTCGGCCCAAGGCGTGCCGATCTGGCGCAGCACATCGGCTTCGGCGCCCTGCACCTCCGAGGGAATGGGCCTTCGCCCACGCGCGTGGCGTAGGCCTTGTACACGCCCACCACCGAGCTGAGACGGGTCGGCCCGATCCCCGCGCCCTGGCAGGCGCCAGCCGCGCCCGGCGGCGATGATGTGACATACGGGTACGTGCCGTAGTCGAGGTCGAGCAGCGCGCCCTGCGCGCCTTCGAGCAAGATCGTCACGTCTTTGTCCAGCGCGCGCTGGACGATCGGGTGGATGTCGGTCACGTGGTCGGCCAGCTTGCGGCCATGCTCGAGGTAGCGCAGGTAGATCTCGTGCAGCGACAGCGGCGGCGCGTTATACACCGCGGCCATCAGCTTGTTCTTGAGGTTCAGCACCTGGCGCAGCCGGCTGAGCAGCGTTTCCTCGTACAGCAGGTCGCCGAGCCGGATGCCCACGCGCGACATCTTGTCGGCGTAGGCCGGCCCGATGCCGCGCCCGGTCGTGCCGATCCGCTGGTCGCCGCGCAGCGTCTCGTCGCTCTGATCCTGCACGATGTGGTAGGGCATAACCACGTGGGCGCGCTCGCTGATGAACAGCTTGGCCGTGCTGATCGCCTGGGCCTGCAGCGCCTCCAGCTCTCGATCAGCACCGCTGGGTCGACCACCACGCCGTGGCCGATGATATTGACTGTGCTTGGGTCGAAAATGCCCGAGGGAACAATGTGCAGCTGAACGCGCCGCGGTCGTTCACCACGGTGTGGCCGGCGTTATTGCCACCGCCATAGCGGATCACCAGCCGAGCGCGCTCGGCCAGCAGATCGACAATATGGCCCTTGCCTTCGTCGCCCCACTGGGCGCCGATCACTGCAACGACCGGCATAGCACGTTTCCTTTGCGAGCTTGGGTAACAACGAAGCCTATTATAGCGCAACCGCGCGCGCTATTGGCAAACCCATAAGTCCTGCTTTTTCCGGCGGCTGTGTAGTAGCCTGGCCGGCGCGGCGCGCATAAGTTGGCTGTTTGTCATCTTGCGGAGTTGACAGTGCCCCGAGACGCGCTACAATACAAGCCATATCAACGGCCTGCCCGCTGAAGCCTCATCGGCGCGACGGCGAAGCCATCCGCCGCTCGGAAGCCCTGGATGCTCACGCTACCATCCACAACCCAGCCCGCGCTGCCGCTGCTGGCCACAGCCGCACGCTTGCTGTCGAGCGACCACGCGTTCGCCGATCGCATCCGCGACTTGTTCACACTGCTGCACGAAGCCGTACACTACTACGATGCCCGCCTGGTCTACTGGCGCCAGACCGCCGCCTCGGGCACGCCCGCCGAGCAGATCGCCACCGCCGACGGCTGGCACACCTACTGGATCGACGACCTGACCGACCTGGCGGTGCAGCGCGGCGCGCCGGTGCATACGACCATCCCGTTCAGCAAGCTGCTCGACGATGCTCCCGGCGATCTGCCCGCCGAGATCGCGTACTTCGGTACGCCGATCGTGTGGAGCGACCAGACGTGGGGCGTGCTCGAGCTGCGCGCGGCTGAATCGGCCGCCTTTTCGCCCGCCGAGCAGGCGTTTGTCGCCGCGCTGATGCCGCTGCTGGCCGCCGCCGTCGCCGTCGAGCATAGCGACAGCGCGCTGCCGACGATCACGCAGCGCGCCGACGAGCTGACCACCGACCAGGCCCACGAGATCGCCATCCTGCGCCAGGCCCTCGAGCCGCCGCTCTCGCTCAGCGCGCTGCTGAGCATGCTGCTGCGCTGGGCGCTCGAATCGACCGGTGCCGAGGCCGGCGCGATCAGCCTGGTCGACGCCGATCGCGGCGAGCTGGTGGTGCAGGTGCACGAGGGCTACCCTTTCAACGAGGCCAACCTGTACGGCGAGCAGCGCCGCCGTCTAAGCTGGGAGCAGGGCGTGGTGGGCAAGGCCGCGCGCACCGGCCGCTCGATCCTGGTGCGCGACGTTCATCGCGAGCCGGATTTTCAGCCCGGCAGCCCGCTGATCCGCGCCGAGCTGGCGCTGCCGATCGTCGCCGAGGCGAAGACGCTGGCGGTGCTCGTGCTCAGCAGCCCGCGCTCGGCCGCGTTTGGCGAAAGCGAGGTGGCCTTCGCGCAGGCGATCTGCGCGCTGGCGCCCCAGCCGCTGCGCCGCGCGCTGCGCTACCAGGAGCTGCTCGAAACCAGCACGCAGCTCAACCAGGTGGTGACGAGCATGCCGATTGGCCTGGCGCTGCTCGACATGCAGGGCCGCGTGCTGCGCCACAACCCGGCGTGGCTACACGTCTGGGGCATCGTCGACAGCGCCGACGACGCGCCGTTCCACGTTCCCTGGGATCTCGTGCCGCTGGTGCTGGCGCGCCTCGCCAACCCGATGGGCCTGAACGATTTCTGCGCCGCCGACCAGGCTTCGCCCACCGAGGTGCAGACGATCACGATCCGCCTGCGCGACCCGCACCAGGAGCTCGACGTGCTGTCGGTGCCCACGCGCGATAGCCTCGGCCAGCTGACCGGGCGGCTCTGGCTGGTGAGCGATGTGACGCGCGAGCGCGAGGCCGACCGGCTCAAGAGCGAGTTTATCTCGGTGGTGTCGCACGAGCTGCGCACGCCGCTTACGTCGATACTCGGCTATACCGAGCTGCTGCTGGCGCGCGACTTCGCCCCGGCCGAGCAGCGTGAGTTCGTCCAGACCGTCTACAACGAGGCCAACCACCTTTCGCAGATGGTCGAAGATATGCTCGGCATCTCGCGCCTCGAGGCCGGCACCGTCAAGCTGAACCAGTGGGTTGTGTCGATGCGCCAGCTGGTGAACGAGATGACCGCCCAGCTCAGCCACCATCTCTCGGTGCGCCACCGTATGATCATCGACATCCCCGAGCAGCTGCCGCCAGCCTACATCGACCGCGACAAGATCAAGCAGGTGCTGTTCAACCTGCTGATCAACGCCGCCAAGTACTCGCCGCGCGGCGGCGAGCTGGGCCTGACGGTCGCCGAGGCCGCCGAGCTGCCGCCCGATCACCCGGCTGGGCGCTTTCTGCTGGTGAGCGTGCGCGACCAGGGCATCGGCATCGCCGCCGAAGACCTGCCGCGGATCTGGGAGCGCTTCTACCGCGTCGACAATACCAACACGCGCCGGATCGGCGGCACCGGCCTCGGCCTGGCGATCACCAAGGCGCTGGTCGAGCTGCACGGCGGGCGGATCTGGGCCGAGAGCACGCCCGGCAAGGGCAGCACCTTTCTCTTTACGCTGCCGACCGTCACCGAGCTCGTGCGGCCATAGCCCGGCTGCCCTGGCGCCGCCGCAGCCTGCGCCCGGCCGAGTAACGAATTTCGCCAGCCTGCACCGGTTGCTATGCCCGATCGCGATACAACCAGCCCGCCAACAAACCTGGTTCCCGCCGCGCCGGCCCGCGCCGAGATCCGCGTCGTCAACTCGCGCTTTATCGCCAGCATCGCACCCGCCGCCAGCGTCGACGCTGCGCGCGCCTTTATTGCCGCAGTGCGCGCCGAGATGCCCGACGCCAGCCATCATGTGCACGCCTACCTGATCGGCCACGGCGCCACCACCACGCTTGGCGCCAGCGACGACGGCGAGCCGCCTGGCACGGCCGGCCGCCCGACGCTGGCGGTGCTGCGCGGCAGCGGCCTGGGCGACACCGCGCTGGTGGTGACGCGCTACTTCGGCGGTACGCTGCTGGGCACCGGCGGGCTGGTGCGCGCCTATGGCGACGCCGCCAAGGCAGTGCTGGCGATCGTGCCGCGCGCCGAGAAGATTGAGCGGCGCGTGCTCGAGCTGGTGGTTGAGTATGGCGCCTACGAGCCGGTGCGCCGCCTGGCCGCCGCGCATGCCGGCAGCATCCTCGCCGAGCAGTTTGCCGCCGATGTGACGCTGCAGGTGCGGCTGCCGCTGGCGCAGCTGGCCGCGTTCACCCGCCAGCTCGAAGAGCTGACCGCCGGGCGCGCGCGCGTGGCCGAGCTGCCGGATACCTAGGGCATACCAAAAAGAAAGTACCCAAGGTGATGCCAAATCCGGCTGATCACGTGCTTCAGGGTGGTGGTTCGGGGGCGGCTGTGCCGCCGTGAATTTCTGCTTCAGGGTGGGGGTTCGGGGGCGGCTGTGCCGCCGTGAATTTCTGCTTCAGGGTGGGGTTTGGGGGCGGCTGTGCCGCCGTGAATTTCTGCTTCAGGGTGGGGGTTCGGGGGCGGCACAGCCGCCCTATGCGCATTGCTTACGCCACACAGCTATCGGTACTCATCAAAAACCGCTGGAAGGTACACGGATGTTTCCTGCGTCGGTTCTTGCGGCAGCCTGCTTGAATACAGCGTGCCAGCGTCGTCAGCGCGTCCCGCAGCCGTGCGGGCTGCCCCATCGCCGTTGCCAGCGCGATCCAATGCGTACGAATTGTCTGTGCCGCTTTTCTTCAACCCGTGCGGGCGCATCCCACCTGCTCACGAGCAGCAGCCAATGCTGCACAATTTGATTGAGCAAGCGTCCATACAATTCACACAGCACCCGCCACGGCTGCACGTCCCGTACCAGATCAATCTGCCCGTGGCTTTTCCACAGCTTAAACAGCAGTTCGATCTGCCAGCGCGCCCGCGCCAGCACCAGCGCCTCCGTCACGGTCAGTCCGTCCGGCGGGATGGTGGTCACAAACACGCTCCACGCCGCCAAGGCCAAGCGTCAGCGCGCTGACCATCTGGCCCTGCGCTTTGGCTTCCTCCCGCAAGCGGCGGCGGCGCTGGTCGACCACCTCCTGCGGTGCCCGCACTGCCAGCAAGCGCGCCCGCACCTGCGCCTCCCGCCCCAGCCGCACCGGCAGATCGAGCGTTGCCTCGGGCATGGCGGCCAGCAGGTCGTGCAGGCGCCGCCCAGCGTCCATCGTCCGTTTGCAGGCTGGTCAGTGCCTGCATGCGGAGAACCAGGACACGCCCTGCGCGTCCAACTCCGCCAGCAGGGCGAGGTCAAAATAGCCCAAATCCACCAGCCGGACCGCGCCCTGCGGCAGATCGTGATGCAGGGTGGCGTGAGCATCCGGTTACCTGCGGCCATCGTGCAGGGTCGGGCCGCGCAAGCGCCCGTGCGCAGGTCGAGGGCGACCTGGAGCTTAAGCGCCGCGTTGCCGGCGTCGGGCGTGCCATTACCGCAGCCGGTCCAGACCGCAGCGAGCGCCTCGGGCAAGGCGATCGTGGTACTATCTTGCACCACCACCTCGGCGAAGCGGTCGAGGATGGGCAAGCTGAGTGGGTCAGCACACAGCACCTCGCCAATCGCAGCCCCGAGCACGTGTTCCAGACAGGTGGCGGCGGTTCGGTCAAACCGCTGATGCAAGGCTTCGGGCGAGATGGTTACGCCCAAGGCGGCACTCGTCTGCGTCAGGGCGCTCAAGCTCGCCTGCGGGTCGGCACCGAGGCCAAACACGAGCGTTTGCACGAACACACTGCCGGTCAGTTTGGCGTCCGAGCGCTGAACAAAGCCGGTCTGGCGGCCGGCACGGTGGCTTCCTCGGTCAACACCGCCGCAAGCGTGGCGGCCAGCTGCAGTATAGTCGTCATCAGGGCGGCTCCTGTCGGTGTTTGGTTGTGGTTTGGCGACAACAACCATACCACAAGAGCTGTCCTTGTCTACTACGCTTAATGCGTATGGGGGCGGCACAGCCGCCCCCGAATTTCTTTTTGTGTTGCACTGCGTGGCTTCGCCACGCAGTGCAACACAATCTACGTATCATAACAAGAAAGTGACCAAACGGAGTTGATACGAAACAGCTCTAGGCCGCGTTGCGGTATGCTGCCGAGACCGAGCGCAGCCGCTCGATCAGGCCCGGCAGCGTATCGAGCACAAAGTCGATATCGGCCTCGGTCGTCGATTTTCCCAATGTGAAGCGCACCGAGCCGATCGCGCGCTCGTAGGCGATGCCCAGCGCCGTCAGCACGTGCGAGGCTTCGAGCGAGCCGCTGGAGCACGCCGAGCCGCTTGACGCGGCGATGCCCTGCTGGTCGAGCAGCAGCAGCACGCTTTCGCCCTCGACGAACTCGAACGCCAGGTTGGCATTATTGGGCAGGCGCTGTGTCGGGTGGCCGTTGAGCGAGCTATACGGCACCCGCTCGAGCACCCCGGCGATCAGCCGGTCGCGTAGCGCCGTGCATTGCGCCACGTGCTCGGCGCGGCGCGCCAGCGCCAGCTCCAGCGCGGTTGCCATCCCGACGATCCCTGCCACATTTTCGGTACCGGCGCGGCGTCGGCGCTCTTGCCCGCCGCCGTTGAGCTGCGGCAGCAGCGGCGTGCCGCGGCGCACATACAGCGCGCCTACGCCCTTGGGGCCGTAGAACTTGTGCGCCGCCAGCGTCAGCAGGTCGACATTCAGCGCGTCGACGTTTAAGTCGAGCGAGCCGGCGGCCTGCACGGCGTCGGTGTGCAGCGGCACGCCGCGCGCCCGGCAGATCGCGCCAAACTCGGCCAGCGGCTGGATTGTGCCGATCTCGTTGTTGGCGTACATCAGCGACACCAGCACCGTGTCGGGCCGGATGGCAGCCCGCAGGTCGTCGGGGCTGACCAGCCCGCCGCTATCGACCGGCAGCACCGTTGTTTCGAAGCCAAACGCCTCGAGGTATTCGAAGGCGTGCAGCACCGCGTGGTGCTCGATCGCGCTGGTGATCAGGTGCGCGCCGCGGCCGGCCTGGCGCTGCGCCAGCGCCACGCCCTTGATCGCCAGGTTATCGGCCTCGGAGCCGCCGCCGGTGAAAATGATCTCTTTGCGGCTCGCCCCCAGCGCGCGCGCCACCGTCTCGCGCGCGTCGTCGAGCGCCTCGAGCGCGGCGCGGCCGGCCTGGTGAATGCTCGAGGGGTTGCCGAATGCTTCGCTGAAATACGGCAGCATCGCCGCGACAACCTGCGCGTCGACGGGGGTAGTTGCGGCGTAGTCGAGGTAGATCGAACGCTCGGCCATGGGAGTTCCTTTGTTGAAATGGCCACGAAGACGCGAAGACTCAAAGATTCGAAGGCGTCGTGTGCCTTGGAGTCTTCGAGTCTTCGTGGCGCTTGATATCGCGTTGGTAGGCTGCGGGCTATGCCTGGGGCGCGGGCGGCGCTGCCACTGGCGGCGGCGCGATCGCCTCGGCACCACGGCCGGGCATCAGCTCAATCGACTCGCGCGCGCGCCAGCAGGCCGCGAAGTGGCCATTGCCATAGTCGGCGAACGGCGGCTCTTCGACTTTGCAGCGGTCGATCACGATCGGGCAGCGCGTATGGAAGTGGCAGCCCGACGGCGGGTTGAGCGGGCTGGGCACATCGCCCTCGAGGATAATGCGCTTGCGGCGCTTTTCGACGCGTGGGTCGGGGATGGGCACCGCCGACAGCAGCGCCTGGGTGTACGGGTGCATTGGCATGGTGTAAAGCTTGCTGCCTTCGGCCAGCTCGACGACCTTGCCCAGGTACATCACCGCCACGCGGTCGCTGATGTGCTTCACCACCGAGAGCCCGTGCGCGATAAACAGGTACGTCAGCCCCAGCCGGTCCTGCAGGTCTTCGAGTAGGTTGATCACCTGGGCCTGGATCGACACGTCCAGCGCCGACACTGGCTCGTCGCACACCACGAACTCGGGCTCGACGGCCAGGGCGCGCGCGATGCCAATGCGCTGGCGCTGGCCGCCCGAAAACTCGTGCGGGTAGCGGTTGATGAAATACGGGTTCAGGCCCACCAGCTGCAGCAGCTCTTGCACGCGCTCGCGCACGGCCTTGCCCTGCCGCAGGTTATGCACGCGGATCGGCTCGCCCACAATATCGCCAACCGTCATGCGCGGGTTGAGCGAGGCGTACGGATCCTGGAAGATCATCTGCACCTTGCGGCGCATGCGGCGCATATCTTCGCCCTTGAGCTTCACCAGGTCCTGGCCCTGAAACAGCACCTCGCCGGCAGTGGGGCGGTACAGCTGCAGAATCGCGCGGCCGGTGGTCGATTTCCCGCAGCCCGACTCGCCCACCAGGCCAAGCGTTTCGCCCTTCTTGATGCTGAAGCTCACGCCGTCGACCGCCTTCACGGCGCCGACCTGGCGCTGGAATACAATCCCCTTGGTGACGGGAAAGTGCATCTGCAAATCACGCACCTGGATCAGATCATTCCCCGATCCGTTTGCATGTGTCGTCATAGCTATCCTCGTTCATCGTAAGGCCGCACGCGGTGTGCGTAGCCGGCTGCTCTGGGCGCCACGCACGGCGCACGGCGGATGATCAGGCGATCTCGGAGACGGCTCGCAGCTCGTCTTTGTTCGGGATCGGGGTTTCGAGCGTAATATCGAACAGGCAGGCGGCGCGGTGATCGGGCCCGACCGGCCGCAGCGGCGGCACTGTCTGGTCGCACTTGCCGGCCACGAAGTAGTCGCAGCGCGGGCTGAACGGGCAGATCGGCGGCAGGTTGATCAGATCCGGCGGCAGGCCGCGGATCGGCGTGAGCTTGCGGCCCTCTTGCTCGTCGAGGCGCGGGATCGAGCGCAGCAGGCCGATCGTGTAGGGCATGCGCGGGTTGGCGAAGATCTCGTTGGTTGGCCCTTCCTCGACGATCCGGCCGGCGTACATCACCACCACGCGGTCGGCCATGCCGGCCACCACCCCCAGGTCGTGGGTGATGATAATCACCGCGGTGCCGGTCTCGTTCTTGAGCCGGTTGATCAGCTCGAGGATCTGCGCCTGGATCGTCACGTCGAGCGCGGTGGTCGGCTCGTCGGCGATCAGCAGCTCGGGGTTGCACGAGAGGCCCATGGCGATCATCACGCGCTGGCGCATGCCGCCCGAGAACTGGTGCGGGTAATCGTCGAGCCGGCGCGCGGCGCTGGGGATGCCGACCATGCTCAGCAGCTCGACCGCGCGCTTGCGGGCTTCGGTGCCGGTGAGCTTCATATGCAGCTCGAGCGACTCGGTGATCTGGCGGCCGATCGTCAGCACCGGGTTGAGCGACGTCATCGGGTCCTGGAAGATCATCGAGATCCGGTTGCCGCGAATATGGCGCATCTCCTCTTCGGAGTAGTCCAGCAGGTTTTCGCCGTCGAACATCACCGAGCCGTTGGCGATCTTGCCGGGCGGGTTGGGGATAAGCCGCATCAGCGACAGCGACGTGACGCTTTTGCCCGAGCCGCTCTCGCCCACGATGCCGAGCGTTTCGCCGCGCTCGAGATGAAAAGAGACGTCGTTGACGGCGTTGACAATGCCGTCTTGCGTCTTGAATTGCACTTTTAGGTTACGAACCTCGAGTAATGGCGGCATAGTAGCGTCCTTCGATATGCATTGAGTGGAACTCAGGATGCCTATATTGTTACCCGGCGTCGCGTGGGTCGAGTGCGTCGCGTAGGCCATCGCCGATGAACGTGAACGCCAGCGTGATCGTCGCGATCGCGATCGCCGGCGCGATCATCAGCCAGGGCTGGGCGGTGAGCGCGGCTTTCCCGTCGAGGATCATATTGCCCCAGCTCACCGGGAACAGCGCGTCGCGGTCGGTGGCCGGGCGCAGGCCGATGCCCAGGTACGAAAGCACCGCCTCGGCGATGATCGCGCCCGGCACGATAAACGCGCCCGAAATAATGATCGGGCCGAGCGAGTTGGGCAGCAGGTGTTTGAACAGGATATTATGCTGGCGCACGCCGATCGCGCGGGCTGCCTCGACGAACTCTTTCTCCTTGAGCGAGAGCACCTGGCCGCGCACCAAGCGGGCCACGCCGACCCAGCCCACCAGCGACAGCGCGCCGAACAGGATCACGAAGCCATTCCAGAACTTGCCGATCGGCGTGTCTTTCAGCGCGGTCATCACGATGATGAAGAACAAAAACGCCGGGAACGAGTAGACGATCTCGGCGAAGCGCATGAGCAGCGCGTCGAGCCAGCCGCCGGCGAACCCCGACACCAGGCCGATCACCGTGCCGAGGAACAGCGTAAACGCCATTGGCACGAAGCCCACCACCAGCGAGGTGCGCGTGCCGTACACCAGGCGGCTCCAGACATCGCGGCCGATCGCGTCGGTGCCAAGCGGGAAGTTCCAGTTGCCCGAAACCGCCGGCCGGTTCGGCACCGATATCCAGGCGGCCTGGCGGTAGCTGTTATTCTGAAAGATGTCGAGCGGGTTATGCCCGGCCAGCAGCGGCGCGATCACCGCCACGATCACCAGAAAGCCGATGTATATCAGCGCGCCCACGGCGGCCTTGTTGCGCAGCAGGCGGCGGCGTGCGTCGCTCCACAGGCTGCGCGGCGCGCGCTGCGCAAACGCCTGCTCGACCGAATCGACCACGCTGTTTGTATTTGTCAGGGTCGTCGCCATAATTCACCTCGTATTCCAGTTGTGAATGTTGATGTACGGGCACGATTCGATCCGCCGCGCCCGCACTGTGGTGCGTGCTTGAGCGCACGCCCGACGAGACGCTAGCCCTGGCTGCGAATGCGCGGGTCGAGCAGGCCATAGCTCAGATCGACGACAATATTGGCCGCCACCACCAGCGTGGCATAGATCAGCGTCGAGCCCATGATCATCGAGTAGTCGCGCTGGAAGATCGCGTCGACGAAGAACTTGCCGACGCCGGGGATGCTGAAGATCGACTCGGTGATCACCGCGCCGGTGATCAGGTCGACCAGCGCGGGGCCGAGCACCGTCACCACCGGGATCAGGGCGTTGCGCAGAATATGCCGCGTGATCACCATGCGCTCGTTCAGGCCCTTGGCGCGCGCGGTGCGGATATAATCCTGGCGCTTGACCTCGAGCACGGTGGTGCGGGTGATGCGCGTGATGAACGACATCGTCGAGAGGCCCAGCACCAGGCCGGGCGCCAGGTATGGCCGCCAGGTATTCCAGTCGTTGTTGGTAATCGAGATCCATTTCAGCGTCGTGCCGAAGAAAATAATCACCAGCAAGCCGATCACAAATGTTGGCACCGACACGCCGATTGTGGCGAAAAACAGGCTGATGTAGTCAACAATCGAGTTCTGGCGTAGCGCGGCCACCACGCCGAGCGGGATGCCGACGCACACCGCAAACAGCATGGCCAAGAGGCCGAGGCGCATCGAGAACGGCCACTGCTTGAAAATAATATCTTGCACGCTCTTGCCGCGCTGGCGATACGACGGCCCCAGGTCGCCGCGCACGGCGTTAGCCACATAGTTGAAAAACTGGCTGTCGAGGTAGGCCCGGCCGAGCGTCAGCGGGTTGCGCTCGCCCTGGTCGTAGAGCTTCTGAAACGCGCTGGTATTCACATACTGCGGTTTATCGAGGCCGAAGCGCCGATTAAGCGAGGCCAGCGTCGCGCCGTCGACCTGTTTCTTGTTGTTGTCTTTATCGAATGGGCCGCCAGGGGCCTGGTGCATCAAAAAGAACGACACCAGCGCCACAAAGAACAACACCGGGATGGCCCACAGGAACCGACGAATAATAAACTGCAGCATGTCGTCAATCCTCTCAAGCCGGCCTGCGCTGCCTGTTGGCGCTGCGCGGGGCGGCGGCGATGCGATGATGGTGGCACCTTGCGAGCGCCACCATCATCACGTTGGTCAGCTTACTGTCCGAGTGTCACATTCATCAGGCCGGTGATCAGGCCGGGCTCGTCCGAGTCCTGCGGCGTGAAGTCGAGGCCCTTCACCCATGGCTTGATCAGGAACTGGTTCTTGCTGTTGCCGTAGATGATCATCGGCAGGCCGCCAATCACCTGCACCTGCGCCTGTTGGTACAGGTCGGCGCGCTTGGCCGGGTCGAGCTCAATGTCGGCGGCGTCCATCAGCTTGTCGGCCGCGGGATCCTTGTAGCTGATGTTCTTGGCGAACTCGGTGCGCGAGTGCCAGAAGATGCTGAGCCAGTCCTGCTGGTCGGGGTAGTCGGCGCACCAGCCACCGCGCGTCAGCTGCGGGAAGGTCTTCGGGTCTTTGCGCAGCGCGGTCAGCGTCGTGGCCTCGACCGGGTCGAGCACCAGGTCGACGCCGAGGTTCTTCTTGTACATCTGCACGAGGTACTCGGCGCGCTGCTGGTTGGCCGGGTTGCTGCTCGAGTAGGTCAGCTTGATCTCGGGCAGGCCCTTGCCCTCCGGGAAGCCAGCGTCGGCGAGCGCCGCCTTGGCCTTGTCGAGGTCGAGGTCGAAGCGCTTCTCATTCGCGTCGTACCCAGGGTACCCCGGCGGGATCCAGGTCAGCGTCTTGACGTTGCTGTTCTTCAGCGCGTCGCGGATGAACGCCTCGCGGTCGAAGCCGTAGGCGAACGCCTCGCGCACCTTCGGGTTGTCGAACGGCTTGCGCAGCAGGTTGAACTCCCAGCCCAGGGTGCAGGCGCCGGCGTAGCTCTTGAACTCCTTGCCAAGCACCGCGTCGGCCTCAACCGTCGGCACGTCGTTCGCGTCCGGGGTCATCACGTCGACTTCGCCGTTCTTGTAGGCTTGCAGCGCCACGGCGAGGTCTTCGATGTACTGGAAGCGCACGCCGGCGATCTTGGGCTTGCCGCCCCAGTAGTTCTCGTTGGCCTTGAACTCGATCAGGTTCGAGGCTTTGTCGATCTTGCTGATCTGGAACGGGCCATTGCCGATCTGCTTGCTGGCATCTTCCCACCACGTCTCGCTCGACTCAAACGAGTCTTTCTTCGACGGGTAGGCCACCCAGATGCCGGCGATCGTCGGGAAGTACGGCGTCGGCTGGGTCAGCGAGAACTTGATCGTCTTGTCGTCGGGGGTGGCGATGCCGAGCTTGGCCTTGAGGTCAGTCAGCTTGGCCTCGTCGGTCGGCACAACCGTGTTGATCACGTCCTCGGCGCCCTTGATCATGAAGAACGTCTGCTGGTAGTCGCCGGGGTTGTGCGGGTCGAGCGAGTGGTAGATCGCCTCGGCGAAGTCCTTCGAGGTCAGCGGCGAGCCGTCGCTGTACTTCAGGCCATCGCGCAGCGTGAACGTCCACTCGGTGCCGTCCTTGTTGCTCTCCCACTTCTCTGCCGCGGCCGGAACCGTCTTCAGGTCTTTGTCGAAGCGGGTCAGGCCCTCGTAGTTCAGGATCAGCACCGCGATCTCGTTCGAGAACGACGATTTCTGCGGGTCGAGCTGATCGGGCCAGGTCGACTCGGCCATGCGCAGGTAGCCGTCCTTGTCGGGCCCGCCCGCGCCAGCATCGGGCGCGGCGGTGGCCTCGGGCGCAGCGGTGGCCTCGGGGGCGGCGGTAGGCGCAGGCGCTGCGGTGGGCGCAGGCGCGGCGGTGGCCTCGGGCGCGGCGGGCGCGGCAGTGGGTGCGGCGGCCGGCGTGCCGCCGCCACAGGCGGCGAGAATCGGCAGAACGAGGGCGAGCAGCAGTGCCATAGCGAAGCTGCTGCGTAGGTTCATTCGCTTCATGTGAAGCAAGCTCCTTTCACAAGCGTCTGTTCACAGCATGATTTCGAGTTCGGAGCGAGCGAGGGTGTCGATCGCTCTGGACCGATATCGTCGGTTCGGCCGATAGCCACCTCCTTTCCAGCGAGACAAACGCGCCTGCAAGATAGCATCGTTGCGCATGCTCAGCGATAGGAACAAGCTCGTCATGGGCCGGCGCTAGCGCATCATGCGCGCCAGCGGCACGACATACCAGTAGGCTGCCGACAGCGGCGCGTACGCCTCGGCCGGCGTGCCGATCGACCACGACCGGCGTGCGCCGGGCGCGTCGGCCGACACGCGTGCGCGTACAGCCGCAAACACGCGTGCCGAATCGGGCGCTGGGTCGTCGGTGCATCGCAAGGCGTCGCGCAGCATACAGTCAAGGTCGTCGACTTCGCGATTGTGATTCGACGTTACGTCAATCAAAGCACCCTGCGCTTCGACACAGCCGTCTTGAAGAGGTCTTATTCCTAGCGGTTCGCAAATGGTAACACGCTGTTTTCGGGTTGTCAAACCACGATGCGAGCGGTGGCCCACAATAATGCGGCGCAAGTACCCGAAAGGCATGGCATTGCGCACTGCGGCATCGCGCTAGGCGACTGCTTGCTGTGTCGTCGAGAGCGCGATCGCGTCCAGGTAGCTGGCGAGATCGCGCCGCAGCTCGTCGTCGGCGGCGTCGTGCAGGCGCCAGAGCGCCCGCTGGATCACCTGGGCGTCGTAGGCAATCTGCGCGTTGCGCAGCGGATCGACTGGGTCGAACAGGCCGTTGCCCTGCTCGTCGAAGCTGTTGGCGATGTAGGTAGTAAGCTCGTCGAGCGTGTCTTTCGTCAGCGCCTGGCCGCCGCGCCAGAACAGCCGGGCCAGCGCCGGCGAGTAGTGCAGCCGGGCAGTCTGCTCGGCGCCAAGGATGCTGTTGATCCGCGCGCGCGCGCGCCGCACGTCGTGCTGGGCTGCGCGCAGCCACAGGCGCTGGTAGCCGGTAGGCGGCACCGGCGGCGCCGACACCAGCTGCAGCGCCGGCTCGGCCGGGCGCTGCGGCGCGCGAAATTCGATCAGGCCGGCGTGGCGCAGCACCTCGCGGCTCACGGTCTGGCGGTATTCAGCAGTGTCGACCGTCGCGGTGATGTAGACGTTGGGAGGGATGACCGGCTGGCAGTCGGCAGGAAAGCCTGGCAAATTGAGCCGCTTTGCGCCGTTGGGCGTCACCTGCAACAGCATCTCGAAGTAGTAGTCGAGGTCGGCCGGGTGGAGTGCGTCGAAGCACACCATGTAGGCCTTGCCGAAGTTGTTTGGTGCGGCCGCCTCTTGCAGCAGCTCGATGAATCGCCACGAGCTAAAGTGCTCTTGCAGTGTGCGGTAGTAGCGATCTTTGCCGGTAGCATTGGCCCAGCTTCCGGCGCCGCTGATGCACTGGTACTGTGGGCTATCGCGCCCGACCAGCGCCTCGGCGAACAGGCGCGCCAGCTCGGTTTTGCCTTGGCCGGCCACGCCCGTCAGAATAACAAACGGGTTGGTTTTCAGCGAGACGTAGTAGTTGACGATCAGTGCCCGCGGCAGATCGCACCCGCCTGAGCGAATGACCCCGACGATATGCTCGAGCAGCTGCTGCTCGCCGCACGCGGCGCCGCGCGCCTCGCGGCAGATCGTCTGGGCTAATGGGCTGTGATTACGCCAATGCGGCACCAACGCCAACTTCCCCAGGCCATCGGCGGCCTGCCCACCGGCGTCATCGGCGGCGGTTTCCTGGAAGTATTCCAGCATCAGGCTGTCCTCACCTCTTGTGTATCGCGCGGCTGCGCTCGATCACCGTCGACCGGCCGGCGCCGCGCTTCTATAAATCATCTCCAGCGGCGCATGCTAGCCGCCGCAAGCTTATTTTACCATTTATTGGCGCTGCCGCCGCCCGAGTGCTGCTGGTTCGTGGCCCGGCTGGTGAAACCCTCTGTACTCATACACACGCGCGCGCGGCATATGGTTCATTCTCTTTACATGTTTTACAATTTTTCGTGCTCTGGCCGCGCTGCCACTCTGCCGAAGCGCGAAAAAGCATCTGCGGGGCGGTTTTGCCGCCCCCACAGATGCATCAAGCAGGAGGATTGAAACTTTCCAAGCCACTAAATCGGGCGGCTACAGCTCGCGGAGGCCGTCGAGCACGGTGTTATCGGGCAGGTGGCGCTGCTCGGGCGCATTATTCTCGACGCGCACCGCGCCACGGCAGACCACCCCGGCGCCGAAGGCTACGTCGCCGCGCACCGCCAGCCGGTCGCACTCGCGCAGGCTGGGCGCGCCGTGGGCGAAGCGCGCCTCGAAATCGGCGATCAGGCGGTAGAAGCGCGGATCGAGCGCCACCAGCGCGGCCGGCCGGCTGCCCACCTGGCGCAGCGAGTAGTGCTCGTCGAGCGTGTAGATATCCGAGCGCAGGCGCAGCAGGTCGTCGCAGGTCTTCACCGGCATGAAGCGGTCACGGCCGACGCGCAGCACCTGCGCGCCAGGGAACACCGCGATTGCCGCGCCCATGGCCGTCTCGAGCTGGTACACCGGCGGCGAGCCGGCGTCGCGCGGGTCGAGCGTTTTGCTGTTGCGGATCATGGGCAGCTTGAGCACATTGTTGTTTTCGTCGAGGATCTGCTTGAGCCGGCGCAGGTTGATCCAGATGCTGTTGGTGTTGAAATACTTGTGGCGGGCGATATCCTGGAACGCCGGCAGGTCGGCCTCGGGGCACTGGGCGATCTCGCGCAGGATGAGCTGGCCGTCGCGGCGCTGGGCGATATGGCCGCCCTTCTTATCGGCCTCGGTGCGGTCGGTCACTTCCATGATGAACGGCAGGCGCTTGTTGGCCAGGTAGCCGAGGATGCCCAGGTCGAGCGTAGCGCCGAGGTTGTCGGCGTTCGAGATGAACAGGTACTCGTAGCCGCGCGCCAGCAAGGTCTCGAGCATGCCCGAGGTGGCCAGCGCGATGTACAGCTCGCCGTGGCCGGGCGGGCACCACTCGAGGGTGGGGTTGGCGGGCCACTCGGCGGGCGCCAGCGTATCTTGGAGGATCTTCGGCACCTTGTGCTGCATGAGCGAGAGCGGGATGGGGCCTTGCAGCTCGGGGTAGCGCTCCAGCACCGCGCGCGAGTCGGCGTCGGTGTTGAAGCTATTCATCAGGATGAGCGGCACGTGCTGCTCGTAGCGCGCGCCGAGGCCGAGCGTCTGGCGGGCGATGATATCGAGAAACGTCAGCCCGTCGCGGGCAACCAGCAGCGACTTGGCCTGGTCGAGGCCCATGCTGGTGCCCAGCCCGCCGTTGAGCTTCAGCACTGCGGCGCGGCCGAGCGCGGCGCGGCCGGCGGCGGCATACGCGGCGGTATCGGCAATATCGGGCACGGCCGCCACCGGCGCAATGGATTCTTCCGGGATCATGCCGACGCTGCCGGCTGCCAGCACGTCGTAGTAGTAGTGAAAGTTGTCGATCACGATCGCGGGCAGTCCCTCGCGGCGCATGCGCTCAGCAAATGGTGCAAAGTTGGCTGTGTTGTTGTGCGGCATAGGTTTTCTCTCTCAGTAGATGACACAGATTGTACCGATGATGATCGGGTCTACGCCAACGATCGATGTGGATTGAACAGCCTGTTTCTGATTGCCCTATAAGTATTTCAGCTAGGAGTTATGAACTTGCGTGATTCGGCTTCTTCACGGTACGAGATTAAGCCTGCGGCAGCATGGTACCTGCTGAGCTTCTTGTGCCCGTTTTCCGCGCCGAGCGCGGAACAACCGCACACGATACGGAGAAGAGTACCGCTCTGCCGAAGGCTGAGAGCGCAAACTGCGTTTGTCCTATCTGAATTATAGCATGGGCGACTGTAGCAAGACATAACAAAGCATTCATCGTTAGGTCGGGCCCCACGCATGCACCGTGATCGCATATCGCAAGGAGCGTGCCGCACGGCTGCCGGGCCGGCACCTGCCTGGAAACACCGCGATTGTCCTGGCCTTTTGACCTATCTTGTATCTATGCAAGCGATACAATTGGCCGTACTATTGCGAGCAATAGGCCGGTAAGGAAGGACAATGCAGGACAATCGCCGGCGCCAAGCAGGAGTACACGCAGGTGCAGATCAGCCTGAATCGCAACAGCCCGCAGCCGCTGTACACACAGCTGGCGCAAGACATCCAGCGGCGCATTCGCTCGGGGGCGCTGCCGCCGGGCACGCGGCTGCCGACGGTGCGCGAGCTGGCGCGGCAGCTTGGCGTAACCCGGCTGACGGTGCACACTGCCTATAGCGAGCTGCAATCGGGCGGCTGGGTCGAGGCCACGGTTGGGCGCGGCACGTTTGTGGCTGCGCAGAGCGAGCCCGACGCTGTCGAAACTGAATATGGCCGCGATCTGTCGACGCCGAGCATTCTGAACGACATGCTGCGGCTGGCGCGGCTGCCGGGCATGCGCTCGCTGGCCATGGCCGACGCCGCGCCCGACCTGTACCCGACGCGCGAGTTCGGCCGGGCGCTCAACGAGGCGCTTGGCGCCGGCCTGGCGGTGCTGAGCTACACTGCCTCGCAGGGCGACCCGCTGCTGCGCACCACGCTGGCCGAGCTGCTGCGCGAGCGCGGCATGAGCCCCGCGCCCGACGAGATCGTGGTGACATCCGGGGTAACGCAGGGCATGTCGCTGATCGCCCGCACGCTGGCCCGCCCCGGCGACACGGTGATCGTGGAGCAGCCGACGTACCTGGGGCTGCTGAATGTGCTGAACAACCACGGCCTGCGCCCGATCGGCGTGCCGGTCGACGACGAGGGCCTGGTGGTCGAGGCGCTCGAGCCGCTGCTGTACGAGCACCGGCCGCGCTTTATCTACACCATCCCGGTCTTTCAGAACCCTGGCGGCGTATGCCTGAGCGATCGGCGGCGCGCGGCGCTGCTCGAACTGATCGCGCGCCAGCGCGTGCCGCTGGTCGAAGACGACATCTACAGCGCGCTGGTGTACGAGGGCACGGCGCCGCGCGCGCTGCGCGCCGACGACAGCGCCGGGCTGGTGCTGAACATCGGCGGCTTCTCGAAATCGCTGCTGCCAGGCGCACGGATCGGCTACGTGGCCGCCGCACCGCAGTTTATCGGCCGGCTGGTGGCCGCCAAACAGGCCGACGACCTGTGCTCGCCGCCGCTGATGCAGCGCGCGCTGGCGCTGTTCATCCAGCACGGCTGGCTGGCCGCGCACCTGCGGCGCGCGCTGCCGCGCTACCGCGCCCGCCGCGACGCGCTGATGACCGCGCTGGCGCGCTACTTCCCCTCGGGCGTGCGCTGGACGACGCCGCGCGGCGGGTTTTGCTCGTGGGTGGCGCTGCCGCCCGGCACTTCGGTGCCCGACCTGTACCTGGCGGCGGTAGAGCGCGGCGTGGGCTTTGCGCCGGGCGACGTGTTCTTTGCCGAAACGCCGCCGCAGCCGTACCTGCGCCTGTCGTTCAGCAGCCTGCCGCCCGAGCAGATCGACGAGGCGGTGCAGATCCTTGGGCAGCTGATCAGCAGCCAGGCGACGCGGCGCGCGTTTGTGTCGCCGCCGCTGGCCGAGTGCGTGCCGCTAGTGTGATACGCTGTTCGCTTGATCATGTATCGATTGTGCTGCACGACGTGGCGAAGCCACGTCGTGCAGCACAATAAGAAATCGGGCGGCGAAGCCGCCCCCAAACCCCCACCAACGTGATGATATGCGCAGATGTTGGCGCGAAGCGCCAACATCTGCGCGATAAATGAAAAGTACCACTTGAATACAAGGAGCAGCAGGATGACGCGCATCGCGATCTACCAGGTCGACGCCTTCAGCAGCCGCGTGTTCGGCGGCAACCCCGCGGCGGTATGCCCGCTCGAAAGCTGGCTCGACGACGCGCTCATGCAGCAGATCGCTGCCGAGAACAACCTCTCCGAGACGGCGTTTTTCGTGCGGGGCGGCGAGCGCTACGGGCTACGCTGGTTCACGCCTGTGGTCGAGGTCGATCTGTGCGGCCACGCCACGCTGGCCTCGGCGTTCGTGCTGTTTAGCGAGCTTGAGCCTGAGCGCGCGGCGATCACCTTTTCGACACGCAGCGGCGACCTGACGGTGACGCGCGACGGCGACATGCTCATGATGGACTTCCCGAGCATCGCCACCACGCCCTGCGACCCGCCGGCCGACCTGGTGGCCGGCCTGGGGTGCGCGCCGCTCGAGACGCGCAGCGGCATGGATCTGCTGGTGCTGCTGGAGGACGAGGCGGCGGTGCGCGCGCTGCGGCCGCACATGGATACGCTGGCGCGGCTCGACACGCGCGGCGTGATCGCCACCGCGCCCGGCGACAGCGCCGACTTTGTGTCGCGCTTCTTCGCACCGGCCTATGGCTTGCCCGAGGACCCGGTGACCGGCTCGGCGCACTGCGCGCTGGCGCCCTACTGGGCCGCGCGGCTCGGCAAAACCCACCTGCACGCGCTGCAAGTGTCGGCGCGCGGCGGCGAGCTGTGGTGCGAAGACGCCGGGGCGCGCGTGCGGATCGCCGGCCGAGCCGCGAAATTCCTTCACGGTACAATAGAACTATAGAAAATTACAACCTCAGACGTATTGCTAAAATAAAAAAAGAATATTACAATGCTTATTGTAATATTCTTACAGAAACGCACCGGGAGCGCGGCGCGCGATAGACGAAAGAAACCACTGATGGACGAGCTGGACACAATCGACCTTCAGATACTGAAGCTCCTGCAAGCGGATGGCCGCATGTCGAATGCCGACCTGGCGCAGCGTGTGGGGCTGGCGCCGCCGACGGTGCTGCGGCGCGTGAAGCTGCTGGAAGAGCGCGGCTACATCCGCGGATATGTCGCGCTGGTCGACCCGCTGCGGCTTGGGCTGACGGTAACGGCGTTTATTTTTGTCGAGACCGCCGCCGGCTGCGATCTGCTCGAGGCCAATGATTTCTTGATGCGGCTGCCCGGCGTGCAAGAGGTGCATCACACGATTGGCGAGTGGTGCTTTCTGCTGAAGGTGCGCACCACCACGCCGCAGATGCTCGAGCAGCTGATCTACACCCAGCTGCGCAATCACCCGGCCGTGCGCCGCACCTTCACGACGCTGGCGACATCGTCGACATACGAAACAACAACGCTGCCGCTGCCTGAGAGCGGCGCCGATGCGCGCAATGGGCGCGCCATACATGCCATGGAGGAATGACATGACCACGATCGCCCGCACATACACGCCCGACACCGCCGAAGAGCTGAAACCACGCGCACGCAGCGGCGGGCCGCGCACCCCACGTGGCCCCCAGCCCACCGCCCGGCCCGACTGGTTCGAGCGCTACACCACGCAGGGCAGCTACGGCTCGCACATGCCGCTCGACACCCGGCTGCACTGGGATTGGCTCAACCCGCTGAATATCATTCCGGCGTTTATGTTGCTGCTGGTGGCGCTGACGCTTGTTAGCTTCCTGGCCGGCTAAGCCGAAAAGGCCACGCTGCATAGCAACTCCGTCTGAGTGCTTTCGTTTTGCGATGCCCTGCCCGGTTTCGCTGGGCAGGGCATCACAAGACGTTTCGGGTGGCGCAGCCGCCCCGAACCCCTATGTAACACGAGCTATGCGGTCTCCTCCCGCGCGGGAGGCTTGAGGGCGCAAGCCCTCCAAAACCATCTCTTTTTGGCCGGTCGCGGCCACCACCGTGGCCGCGACCGGCCAAAAGGAGCTGGAGGCGGCGCAGCCGCCCCCGAACCCCACCACGCAAGTGATGTATGTAACTGAAAGAAAGCGATGCAACGAACCACCCGCACCGGCTATCTGCTGACGGTTACTGCCGCGATCGTATGGGCGGCCACCAGCCCCGGGATCAAGTACCTGCTCGAAACGCACCACGTGCCCGCGCTGGCGATCGCCTTCTGGCGCGACGCGCTGATGGCGCTGGCCTGCTTCGCCGCGATCGGGCTGGTGCGCCCGGCGCTGCTGCGGGTGAGCCGGCGCGACCTGCGCGGACTGGCGGCGGTCGGCACGATCTCGATCGGCATCTACCACGCGCTGTGGGTGCTGTCGATCGTGCTGAATGGCGCGTCGGTGGCAGTGGTGATGATCTACACCTTCCCGACCTTTGTGACGCTGGGCGCCTGGCTGCTGTTCGGCGAGCGCATCCGCTGGCCACAGGTGCTGGCGCTGGCGATCTCGCTGCTGGGCGCGGCGCTGCTGGCGCGCGCCTACGACCCGGCGGTGCTGCGCGTGAGCTGGCTCGGCACACTGGTGGGGCTTTCGACTGGCCTGGCGCACGCGGGCTATGTGCTGTACAGCCAGCGCTCGGTGCAGAACATCAGCCCGTGGGCTTCGCTGGCCTACACCACGCTGTTCGGCTCGCTGGCGCTGCTGGTGCTATGGTTTGTTAGCGGCGCGCTGGGCATCACCGACGCCAGCCAGACGCGCAATATCGTTGCGGCGGTAGGCACCAGCGCGCCGCCGTGGGTTGTGCTGCTGATCCTGGCGCTCGGGCCGACGCTGATGGGCTACGCGCTGTTCACCATGGCGCTGCGCCACATCCCCGGCCGGGTCGCCAGCATTGTGGTGATGCTTGAGGCGCCGGTGTCGGTGCTGCTATCGGTGGCGCTGCTGGCCGAGCGGCTTGAGCGGCCGCAGATCGCCGGCATGGCGCTGATCTTGGGCGCAACCGTGCTGCCGCGGCTGCTCGCCGCCGACGCGCCGGCCGCCGAGGCGCACGCCGCGCCACTGCCGGCCGACGGCTAGGCCTGTCGCGCGGCGGGCGAGTTTCGCATATAATGCCGCCAGCGCGTCGGCGATGATGTTCGGCGCCTCCGAATCGCAAGGAGCCTGGTGTGAGCATAACCCGTCGCCTGATCCTGAGCGGCCTGGGCAATGTCGGCCGGAACTTTCTCGGCATTCTGATCTCGCAGGCCGACCTGATCCGCCGCGAGTATGATCTTGAATTCGTCCTGGTGGGCGCGGCCGATTCGGGTGGCGTGATCAGCAACGCGAGCGGGCTGGACGTGGCCGCGCTGCTGGCCGCCAAGCAGGCCCGCCGCAGCGTGGCGACGCTGCCAGGCGGCCGGCCGGGCGCTGGTGCGGTGGAGCTTGCGCGCACGCTCGACGCCGATATCCTGCTCGAGGCCACGCCGGTGAACCTGAAAGACGGCCAGCCCGGCCTCGACACCGCGCGCACCGCGCTTGAGCGCGGCATGGCTGCTGTGCTGGCGAACAAAGGCCCGCTGGCGCTGGCGTACCTCGAGCTTGCCGCGCTGAGCGACCTCTCGGCCGACGAGCGCGCGGACGCGCCGCCGCGCCCGGCGCTGCGCTTTAGCGCGTGTGTCGGCGGCGCCATGCCGACGATCAATATCGGCTGGCGCGACCTGGCCGGAGCGCGGATCGAGCGCGTCGAGGCGGTGCTCAACGGCACCACCCAGGGCATTCTGCGCATGATGGAAGCGGGCGCGAGCTACGCCGACGCGCTGGCCGAGATGCAGCGGCGCGGCCTGGCCGAGACCGACCCGTCGCTCGACGTAGAGGGCTGGGACGCCGCGAACAAGATCGTGATCCTGGCCAATGCCGTGCTGCTGCGCCCCTCGACGCTGGCCGACGTGGACGTGCAGGGCATCGCCAAGCTTTCGGCCGCCGACTTGCAGGCCGCCGCAGCGCGCGGCGAGCGGATCGTGCTGCTGTGCCTGGCCGAGCGCACCATGAGCGACTACCGCCTGAGCGTGCGGCCAACCGCGCTGCCGGCCAGCCACCCGCTGGCGCGCATGGGCGGCGACGAGATGGGCGTGGTGTACTACACCGACATCGCCGGCCGCCTGAGCGTCACCACGCTCGAGCGCGACCCGGTGCCCACCGCCGCAGCCATGCTGCGCGACGCGATCGACATCGCCACGCACTAAGCTGGCCCGGCCGCGCCTCGCTTCTTTCACCCCCACTTCGAGGACATACGCTATGACCTACGACCTCTCGCTCGACGCCGTCGAGCAGGCGCGGGCGCGGATCGCGCCGTATGTGCGCCATACCCCGCTGCTGGCACCGCCACAGCTACGCGGCGAGCTACCGCCCCAGCTGCGGCTGAAGCTCGAAAACCTGCAGGTGACCGGCTCGTTCAAGGCGCGCGGCGTGTTCAACACCCTGCTGCAGCTCGATGAAGATGCGCGCGCGCGCGGCGTGATCGCCGCCTCGGGCGGCAACCACGGCGCAGCGCTGGCCTACGGCGCGTGGCGGCTTGGCGTGCCGGCCACGGTGTTTCTGCCGGCCGCCGCCAGCGCCGACCGCGTGGCGCGCATCGCCACCTGGGGGGCGCGCGTGGTCAAGCACGGCGCGGTGTGGGACGAAGCCCACGCCCAGGCGCTGGCGCACGCCGCCGAGACCGGCCAGGCGTATGTGCACCCGTTCGACGCCGACCGCACCCTGGCAGGCCAGGGCACGCTCGGGCTTGAGCTGCTCGACGACGTGCCCGAGCTCGACTGCGTGCTGATCGCGATTGGCGGCGGCGGCCTGATCGCCGGCATGGCCGCGGCGATCAAGCAGCGGCGGCCGAACGCGCGGATCGTCGGCGTCGAGCCCACGGGCGCCGCCGCGATGCGCTACGCGATCGAGAGTGGCCGTGTCGCGCCGCTGCCCGAGGTGCGCACCTTCGCCGACACCCTGGCGCCGCGCGCGGTGAGCGAGCGCACGCTCACGCTGACCCGCCGCTATGTCGACGAGATTGTGACGGTGAGCGATGCCCAGATGCTGGCGGCCATGCGCTGGCTGTGGGCCGACTGCAACCAGCTGGTCGAGCCGGCCGGCGCCGCGGTGATCGCGGCACTGCAGAGCGGTGCGGCCGACGTATCGCGCCACGCTCACCCGGTGGCGCTGATCTGCGGCGGCAACGCCGCAGTCGAGGGCGTGTTCGCCGCCTACCAGCCACGCTGATACCAGCTCCGCTTGTTCTCTTTCTTGTTGCTAGTATAGCCTGCGGCAGCATGGTACTCTGCCATCGTTGTGCGTTGTTTCCGCGCGAGCGCGGAAACAACGCACACCTCTACGGAATCGGGTACTGCTCTGCTGAAGGCAGAGCCCGCCAACTGCGGAAGCCATAAAAGAATTTCGCGGGCGGCAACGCCACTCCCGATCCCGCACCCCAGCACCGCATCCATACCTATAGACATGCAGACCGGGCGAGCGGCGAGCTTGCCGGTCGCCCGGCGGCGCACGCACCCCGCACGCCGTGCTAGGCATGCAAAACGCCCCGGCTCTCGTATACATCGGTGACACCATCACGCCAGCATAGCGGCAGCGTGCCGCCGGCGAGCGGCGCATCCCCACGCGCCGGGCTAACCGCGACGCCCGATCTGCGTGAAATGTCGTACAGGTTTAGCCGCGCGCCGGGCGCTCGACACATGGTCGACAAGCATCGCCTACAATCGGCTGGTCTTCAGCTGGAGGGTGCCTATGTCGAACGACCCGGAGAAACAGGGCGGCTCGTTTGTTGTGCGCATCTGGTGGGAGCACAGCAGCGACGAGCAGGGCGGCGGGCGCTGGCGCGGCTGGGTTCAGCACGTGCGCAACGGCAACCAGATCTACTTCGCCAGCCTGCACGACCTGAACAGCTTTATCGCGGGCGAGATCGGCATTGAGCGCGGCGAAGAGCGCGCCTCCGACGGGCTGGGATAGTGTAGCGCCGGGCTGGCCTGGCTGTGAAAGGAAGCGGGCATGAATGGCAGGGGCTTTCTCGGCACCAATGCGTCGGTTCTGGCCGACGTTTCGCTGGTGCTGGGGATCGTCGTGGCACTGGTGCTGACGGTGGGAATGCTGCTGGCGGTGATGAAGCGCTACAACGCGCACCGCTGGGTGCAGACGGTGGCGGTGTGTATAAATGTCGTGCAAGTGCTTTCGATCATGATCGCCTCGTTCTTCAAGTCGGCCGCGCCCGGCATTCCGCAGAAGCTGAACGAGACGTACTATCGGGCCGCGACGATCCATGCCGCGCTTGGCTTCATCACGCTGATCTTCGGCACGTTTGTGATGCTGCGCGGCAACAAGCTGGTGCCGCGGGCGCTGCGCTTCAAGAACTACAAGCTGTTCATGCGCACGGCCTACGGCCTGTATGTGGCCGTGACGCTGCTGGGGATCTGGGTGTACAGCGTGTGGTATGTGAACGAGCCCGCGCCCGCCACCGCCGCCGCGCCCCAGCCTGTGGCGCAGAAGGCAGACGAGCTGACGGTGCCGATGGCTAACTTCGTATTCAACCCGCAAGAGGTTGTGATCCCGGTAGGCGCGACGGTGGTGTGGGTAAACCAGGATGGCGCGCCGCACACCGCCACCGCCGACGACGGCGCGCTGTTTAAATCCGAGCTGCTCGCGAAGGGCCAGAGCTTCAAGCACACCTTCGACAAGGCCGGCACCTTTGCGTACTACTGCGAGCTGCACGGCAGCGCCGGTGGCCAGGACATGGCCGGGACGATCAAGGTGGTGCCGGCCGGCGAGGCGCCGCAGCTGGCCGCCGCCGCGCCGCAGATCGCCGCGCCCACGCCGCAGCCCACGCCCGAGCCGCTGCCGGTGAAGTACTTCGGCAAGCCGAGCGGCACCGCCGCCTTCCGCGACGACAAAGGCCGCAACGACCAGGTCGTCGTGAACCTGCGCGTCGACGCGCCGCCGCAGGCCGGCCAGTCGCTGTTCGCCTTCCTTACCACGCTCGACGGCAGCGCGACCCAGCCGCTTGGCCCGCTGCAGCTCGACGGCGGCGGCGGCGCCAGCGGCACGTTCAACGCGCCCGACGGCGCGAACCTGGCCGCGCGCTTCAACCGCTTTGTGATCAGCCAGGAGGCCGCCGGCAGCCAGCCGGCCAAGCCCAGCGGCCAGCCGATCTTCGAGGGCGTGCTGCCCGGCCAGGCGTTTCAGTTCCTGACGCAGCTGCTGGCGAATGGCCCGGGCCTGCCGGCCCAGCAGGGCTACGTGGCCGGCATCCGCCTGCAGACCGACGAGCTGGTGCGCCACGTGGCGTTTCTGGCCAACGCGCGCGCCTCCGGCGACCTTGCTGGCGTCAAGCGCCACGCCGAGCACGTGTATAACCTGATCGCCGGCTCGCTCGACCCGAAGTTCGGCGACCTGAATGGCGACGGCCGATCGCAAAACCCCGGCGATGGCTTCGGGCTGCTGCAGAACGGCGGCCAGGCCGGCTACCTGCTGGCGGCCGGCAACGCCGCCACCGCCGCCAAGAATGCCCCCGACGCCAGCGACGGCGTGAAGGCGCACTCCGAGCACGTGCTGATCTGCACGCAGAACATGCAGGAGTGGGCGGTGGAAGGGCGCGGCCTGGCCTTGCAGCTGGCCCAGGCCAGCGACCTAGGCGCCACCGCGCAGCCCAGCGCGCGGCTGGCCCAGCTGAGCGAGTGGATCCAGCGCGGCGACGACGCCAATGGCGACGGCGAGATCGCGCCGGTGCCGGGCGAGGGCGGCGGCCTGGTGGCCTACGAGCACGCCCAGTTCATGGCCGGGTTCGGGCTATTCCCGTTCAAAGCCGCCGACGCGCCGCTCGCGCCGCTGACGTTTGTGCTCTACCCGGTGGCGGCGCAGGCCGCGCCGCACCAGCATCATCACTAGCATAGCGTATAGAGCGATCATCCGCAGATGAGACTGGATCGGAAATAGGGGAGCCGGAGAGGCAAAGCCCCTCCGAACCTCCCTGGTGGGGCGTCTATGGTAGGAAAGCTGCCATAGACGCCCCACCAACAGGAGATTTTGGGGGCCTGCAGCCCCCAAGCCCCCACTATTGTTATTCCAATAAAGTCTGTTGCACCGATTGCACAGATGACGCTTAACGCGATATATAGAGTTTCCGGCGGCGATCTACCGGCCGCCGGCCGCGCTCGAAGGAGATGCCGATGCTTTCACCAACGACACAGAAGCTCACCTACCTAACTGCCGGGCTCTTCGCGCTGATGGGGCTGGCGCTGTTCGCCGCGCCCAGCTGGGCTGCGGCCAATGCAGCGTGGAAGATCACGCCGTTCGCGGCCATGACCATGGGCGGCTGGTACCTCGGCGGCGCGCTCATGGCGTTCGAGGCCGCCCGCAATTGGGATTGGTCGGTGAACCACACGCCGCTGATCTTCACCTGGGCGTTCAGCGCGCTCGAGGCCGGGCTGCTGGTGGTGCACCGCCAGGTGCTGCACCTCGACACGGCCTTCGGCATCGCCTACACGATCGCGCTGGCGATCAGCGCGGTGGCTACGCTGGCGAGCCTGGCCGACTGGGCGCGCGCCCGGCCGCGGATTGCGGCGGCCGGCGGCGCGAACCCCTGGTGGTCGCGCGCGCTGGCGGCGGTGTTCGTGATCGTCGTAGCGTTCTTCGCCATCCCGCTGCTGATTGGCAGCGCGCGCGGCGGCACGATCTGGCCGAGCGAGCTGACGCTGCTGACGGCGCGCAGCTTTGGCGCGTTTTTCCTGGCGCTGGTGCTGAGCATCGCGCCGCTGATGTTTTCGCGCGGCATGGCCCCGGTGGTGGCCGAGATGCGCCCCGGCATCGCCATGAGCGCGCTGATCGGCGTGGCCGCGCTGGTGTTTATTGGCGATTTCGACTTTGGCGCGCGGCCGCTCGGGATTGTGTATATCGGCGCGTACGTAGCCACAATCGCCGGCGCGGCCGTGCTGCTGGCCTACAATCGCGCCCAGCG
Organism: Kouleothrix sp.; assembly: GCF_046328425.1. NCBI lineage: Bacteria > Bacillati > Chloroflexota > Chloroflexia > Chloroflexales > Roseiflexaceae > Kouleothrix > Kouleothrix sp. The sequence goes on along the minus strand of NZ_JAXLWP010000004.1, from coordinate 426,276 downwards.
CCAGCCGCAGGCCCAGGCGCAGGCACGGGGCGCGCGCTCGTAAGCCTAGCATTGTTTTCGCAGATGAAAGGAGCAACCCCTTGAACCCACGGAGATCTCTTCTTGCTCTGCTGATCGTCGCCGCGCTGCTGCTGGCGGCCTGCGGCGGCGCGCCGGCCGCCGAGCAGCCGCCTACCGCCCAGCAGGCGCCTACCGCTGCCGCGCTGCCCACCGCCGCGCCGCTCGCGCCAACGCCGACATTCGAGCCGGCCGCCGACGCCGAGCCAACCGTTGGCGCCGCACCCACCGCCGCACCCACCGCCGCGACTGCAGCGCAGGGCGGCGGCGCGCTGGCCTGGCGCGACCAGGTGCTGCGCAACGACGAGGTGATCGTGTCGGTGAGCGGCCTGGCCGCGCCGCCCAGCGGCCAGGTGTATGCCGCATGGCTTGGCGGGAAAGATGCCAGCCTGCCGCTTGGCCCGCTGACGCTCAGCAGCGACCCGGCCACGCTCACGTTTGTGTCGCCGAACAACGAGAACCTGCTCGGCACCTACAGCCAGGTGTATATCACCCAGGCGGCCGAGGCCGAGGCCACAACCAACAACAAAACCGTGGTGCTGGCGGCCGCTCTGCCGGAAAAGGCGCTGGTGCACATCCGCCACGTGCTGTTCAGCATTGGCAATACGCCGAACAAGATCGGCTTTGCGCTGGGGCTGCGCCAGGAGACCGACGAGCTGCAGCGGCACGCGCAGTTCCTGAACGATTCCTTTAAGGCCGGCGACTTCCGCCTGGTGAAAGTGCACGCCGAGCATATCGCCAATATTATCGAAGGCTCCGAGGCCCACGACGTCAATGGCGACGGCAAGATCCAGAACCCCGGCGACGGCTTCGGGCTGCTGCAGAACGGCACCCAGGACGGCTACATCAAGGGCATGGTCGACCACGCCAAGCTGGCGGCCGAAGCGCCCGACGCCACCGACGCGATCAAGCTGCACGCCGGCCATGTGCAGATCGCCGGCGAGAACACCCGCGTGCGCGTGCAGGACATCCACGACCGCGCCGATAAGATCGCCCAGGCCGGCGGCATCGCCGATACGCAGCAGGATGTGCTGAAGATCCTCGCGCTGGCGCAGCAGACCATCCAGGGCCTTGATGTGAACCAGGACGAGCAGATCGGCCCGGTGCCCGGCGAGGGCGGCGTGCTGACGGCCTACCAGCACGCCCAGCTGATGGCTGGCCTTGCGCTGGCGCCGGGCCAGGCGCAGGCCCCCGCCGCGGCCGAAGCCCAGCCGGCGGCCCAGCCGCAGACGGTGAATATCGATATTGGCGATAACACGTTCGCGCCGAACAAGATCACCGTGCCGCTAGGTGCCACCGTGGTGTGGAGCCACAAGGGCCAGCGCAAGCACACCGTCACCGCCGACGACAACTCGTTCACCAGCGGCACGCTCGAGGCCGGCGGCAGCTTCAAGCAGACGTTCAGCAAAGCCGGCACCTTCCCATACTACTGCGAGTTCCACGGCGGCCCCGGCGCCGCCGGCATGGCCGGCAGCATTGTGGTGGCCGAGCAGTCGGCGGCGGCCCAGCCCGCAGCAGCCCAGCCCACCGCCGCGCCCGCCGCGCAGCCAACCGCCGCGCCTGCGCCAGCGGCCGGCGCGAACGAGGTGGTGATTGGCGACAACACCTTCACCGCAAAGGAGATCAGCGTGCCGGTGGGCGCCACCGTGGTGTGGAGCCACAAGGGCCAGCGCAAGCACACCGTCACCGCCGACGACAACTCGTTCACCAGCGGCACGCTCGGGGCCGGCGGCAGCTTCAAGCAGACGTTCAGCAAAGCCGGCACCTTTGCATACTACTGCGAGTTCCACGGCGGCCCTGGCGGCGCCGGCATGGCCGGGGTGATCAAAGTTGGCGATGGCGGTGGCGCCGCAGCTCAGCCGACCGCAGCGCCCCAGCCCACCGCGGCGCAGGCCGCGGCGCCGGCAGCGGTGACCGTGTCGATGAAAGATTTTGAGTTCGCGCCGACCGAGATCACGGTGAAGGCCGGCGGCACAATCACCTGGAAGAACGACGGCGCCAAGCCGCACTCGGCCACCGCCTCGGACAACTCGTTCGACACCGCGATCTTTCAGCCCGGCGAGTCGAAGACCGTGACGTTTAGCAAGCCTGGCAAATTCCCATACTACTGCCAGCTGCACGGCACGCCCGACGGCAACGGTATGGTCGGCACGGTGATCGTCGAGTGATACGCTGTTCGCTTGATCACGTATCGATTGAGTTGCACGACGTGGCTTCGCCACGTCGTGCAACTCAAGAAGAAATTTGGGGGCGGCGAGCCGCCCCCAAACCCCCACCAAAGTGTACGTCATCAAGCGAAATTGGTATGCGAGCCTGGCGCGGGTGAAACCAACGCACCTGCTCGATCGTCTCAACACGTGAGCCATCAGGTGCTGGTGGCGCGCGCTGCCACAGGAGGAAGTATGCCGGTGGAACCGTTTCGCGTGCTGGTGATCGACGACGATGCGAACCTGCGGGTGCTGCTGAAGCTGCTGTTCGAGCACGAGGGCTACCAGGTGCTGCTCGCGCCCGACGGCGAAATTGGCCTGACGCTGGCCGAGGGCGGCAGCCCCGACGTCATTCTGCTCGACGTGGCGATGCCGCATCGCAGCGGGCTGGAGGTATACCTCGACCTGCAGAACAACCCGCGAACCGCCGGCATCCCCGTGCTTGTCTGCTCGGCCGCGCTGACCCAGCTGGAGGCGCGGCGCTGGTACACGCTGCCGAATGTGCTTGAAGTGATTGCCAAGCCGTTCGATATCAACGCGCTGATGCAGCGGATCGAGCTGATCTGCCGCAGCCAGCTCGCGCCCCAGGCGTAAACGGCGGCGCGGGCGCGGCTTGGCCGCGCCCGCGCCTTCTGATACCGCATCCGGCTGATCACTTGCCTTATGTGAGGGTTCGGGGGTGGCAAAGCTGCCCCCGAACTTCTTTTTGTGTTGCACTGCCTGGCGAAGCCAGGCAGTGCAACACAATCTTAGGACTTTCGCAGTTGGCGTGCTCAGCCATCGGCAGAGCGCTACTATCTTCGTGTATTGTATACAGTTCTTCCACCTGGAGCGCGGAAAAACTGCATACAGAAGATACAGACGTACCATGCTGCCGATGCTGCCGCAGGCTCAATCTCGCTACTTGAGGAAGCCGAAGAGCGCAAGTGCGTAACTCCTATAGTGATCGAGCGAAGAGTGTATTACTCGCCGGATTGGTCATTCCGGCTGGCCGCGCGCGTTAGCCCAACGACCAGCAGCGTGCTCATCCCTCCAAGGATGTACCCCACTGTCAAAATCAGCATAGGCGCCACCATCTCATTTACATAGTTGCTCTCGCTGGCGCCGACGGCACTGTCGGCGCTGCGAGCTGTCGCCATAGTATGCGCGCCAGATAAAGCCCCAATGAACAAGCGGTAAGGCTTGAATGAGCGCGGGACTCAAGAAATCATTAGGCGCGATTCATCCCGTGCTAAGCCTGCCGCGCTATACTCCAGCCAGATCGTAGAGATAAGGCATACGACTGGTTTGATTCGCTCGCACGCTATGCTGGTGGTGTTGGCTGGCCTGATGATCGGCTGTGCGGGGTGCGCCGAGCGCCGCGCCCAGCCCACGGCCACGCCTCCGATGACGCCCACGGCCGCGCCGGCGCCTACTTCCACACCGGCGCCTACGTCTACACCTACATCGACGCCCGCGCCTACTGCCACGCCCGCGCCGACATCGACGCTAGCGCCCACGGCCACGCCGGCCTGCGCCGAGCCGCACGGCGCCGTCGCGATCGAGCGGCTGCACAGCGCCGCCATGGGCCGCGACGAGCAGTTTCGGGTGTATACGCCGCCGTGCTACGCCGGACGGCCCGATCGGCGCTACCCGGCGATCTACCTGCTGCACGGCGGCGAGCACAACGACGAGCACTGGGACGACATTGGCGTCGACGATGCGGCCGACGCGCTGATCGCCGCCGGCGCTATCGCGCCGGTGCTGATCGTGCTACCCGACGGCGGGCAGGATTTTGGCCCGCTGAGCGGCGACCCGCCGCCGTTCGCGCGCTTTCTCGAGCAGCGGCTGATCCCGTACATCGATAGTCGCTACCGGACCCAGCCCGATCGCGAGCACCGCGCCCTCGGCGGGATCTCGTATGGCGCGGCGTGGGCGCTGCTGCTGGCCGCGCGCTACCCCGGCATGTTTCGCGCGGTGGGCGCGCACAGCCCGGCGATCGGCGCGTTTAATGGGATCTACCCCGACGCGGCGGCGCTCGCGCACGGCGGCGTGCGTGTGTACCTCGACGTTGGCGACCACGACAGCCTGCGCGAGCCGGCGCGCACGTTCGACGCCACGCTCGCGCAGGCCGGCGCCGCGCACGAGCTCCACGTGTTTGCCGGGCGGCACGCCGAGGCATACTGGCGAGCGCACCTGGCCGACTATCTGCGTTTCTACGCTGCGGGCTGGTGATGCCGCCCACCCGTCGCCTAAACGGTGGGGGTTTGGGGCCGCAGGCCGCCAAGGAAGATCGTGAAGGGCGCCTGCCATCCACACCTCCAACACCGGCGAGCGAACCATATCGAAGGCGCGGTTCGACTCGATTCGCGGGGGTGCGACGCGGCACTGCGCGGGCGCGATAGAATGCGCCCCTACGCCTTCGGAGCAATCAGCTGGAAGCCAAAGTGAGAAACGAGACCGACTATGCTTCGAAACACGCCTTTTGCCCGGCCGAGCCGATCCTCGACTCCGGCAGGCCGCCACAGCCAGGGCTGGCGCTGGCTGCGCGCGGCGCTGGTGTGCATCGCAATCCTCGGCGGCGGCATTGCGATTGCGCTCTACGAAGATCCTTCGCTGGTGCCGCAGGCCGTTGATGTCGCCCGTGCGCTGGTTGGCCCGCAGCCGGTGGCGCTGGTCGAGTCGTGGGTGTTTCAGGCGCAGGACAGCGTGCGCCAGGCGCGCTACCAGGCCACCGGCGCGGCACCGCAGGTGCGCTGGGCCGCCCCGCCGGCCGCCAAACCGGCGCAGGCTGCGGGCGCCGCGCCAGGCGTGCCGGCGGCTGCCACGTCCGTGCCGTCCAGCGCAGGCGCCGGCGTCGTGCCGGCCTGGGCGCCATTTGTGTACACGCCCAGCGGCGCACCAGCGCTCGATCGTGCGCTGATTGCGCCCGACCCAACCCGGCCGTATGTCGAAACCGCGCTGGTGCGGGTTGATCTGCGCGCCGCGCAGCTGCACCTCGTGGCCGGCACGCAAGAGCCGCAATCCGATATACGCGCGGCCCGGCCGGGCAGCATCCCCGCCGCCGACCAGCGAGCGGGCTATCTGCTGGCGGCATTCAACGGCGGCTTCAAGGCGGCCAACGGTGCCTTCGGCATGGGAGTGGGAAAAACCACGCTGCTGCCGCCGCTCGATGGGCTGGCGACCCTGGCGATTTACCGCGATGGCTCGGTGCGGCTGGGAGTGTGGGGCAGCGACATGCAGGCCACGCCCGATATGGTCGCGTTTCGCCAGAACTGCCCGCTGCTGCTCGACCACGGCGAGCTGACCAGCGACGCCACCAGCGACGACCCGGCGCTGTGGGGCAAAACTGTGAAGAACAAGATCGCCACCTGGCGCAGCGGGCTAGGGCTCAGCGCCGACGGCCGCTTTCTGTACTATGCCGCAGGCGATGGCCTGACCGTGCCGGCGCTGGCGCAGGCGCTGGCCGACGCGGGCGCCGACCGGGCGATGCAGCTGGACATCAACAGCTGGTGGACGCGCTTTGTCACGTATGCGCCAGGCGCCGGCGGGCGGCTTGCCGCCCAGAAGCTGCTGGCCGACATGATCGGCGACACCCGCCAGTTCCTTGCGCCCGACCAGCGCGACTTCTTCTACCTTACGGCGCGTTGATGCCCATATCGGCGCGCACGATCGCCAGATCGGCCGGGGCGTCGCCGGTGGGCAGCGGCAGCCAGAGCTGAAACCGGCTGCCCTGGCCGGCGACGCTGCTGGCCTGCACGCCGCCGCCGTGCACTTCGGCCACCCACTTGACGATCGCCAGGCCCAGCCCGGCGCCGCCGGCCGCGCGCGAGCGCGATTTATCGGCGCGGAAGAAGCGCTCGAACACGCGCGGCAGGTCGTCGGTGGCGATGCCCACGCCGGTATCGCTGACGCTCAGCAGCGCCCGGCCGCCGGCGCACGCCAGGCCGATGCCGACTTTCCCGCCCGGCGGGGTGTGCTGAATAGCGTTGACCACCATATTTAGTAGCGCCTGCTTGAGCCGGTCGCGGTCGCCGATCACCTCGACCTGCTCGTCGACCTCGGGCAGCAGCGTGACCGCCTGGGCCAGCGGCGCGAGGTCGCGGATCACCTCAAGCACCAGCTCGTCGAGCGCCACCGGGCCGCGGCGCAGCTGCATGCCCACCTCGGCCTGGGCCAGCAGCAGCAGGTCGCTGGCCAGGCGCACCAGCCGGTTCACCTCGCGCTCCATTGCCGCCAGCGACATGTCGAGCTCGTGAGGGTCGCGCGCGGCGCCGCGCCGCAGGATCTCGAGGTTGCCGCGCATCGCCGCCAGCGGGGTGCGCAGCTCGTGCGACACATCGGCCACAAAGCGGCGCTGCGAGGTGAACAGCGTCTCGAGGCGCTCGAGCATCTCGTTGATCGTCGCGGTGAGCTGGGCGATCTCGTCGTCGCCGGGGGCGGCCGGCACGCGCTGGGCCAGGTCTTCGGCGCGCACAATCTGGCGGGTAGTGTGTGCCACCTGGCCCACCGGCAGCAGCGCGCGCGCGGCCAGCCAGGCGCCGCCGCGCAGCGACGCGAGCAGCGCGATCAGGCCGATCGCCCCAAGCGAGAGCGTGAGCAGCTGGAGCGTGCGGTTGATCTCGCGCAGCGGCTGGGCAACCTGCAGCACGCCAACGATCCGCTGATCTTCCCAGAGCGGGCTCACCATCATCAGCATCGGGGCATCGCCAAGCGCGGTTTCCCACACGTGCGCGTGGCCGCCCAGCGCCTCGGCGCGCAGGTTTTCGGGCAGTGGCAGCACCTGGCGCTGCAGGCTCGCCGAGGTCACAACCACCTGGCCGCTTTGGTTCGATACCTGAACGTACAGCGAAGGCGCCTTCAAGCCCTCAACGCTCAGCGGGCGCGTGCGCTGCAGAAACGCCGGGTTGTTGAAGTAGTCGGCCAGCTCGATATTCGAGCTATCGAAGTCCTTCTGGATCAGCTCGGAGGAAGAGCTCAGCTCGCGCTCGATCTCGGCCAGCAGCGTCGAGCGCACTGCCAGCGCCATGCCGATGCCCATAAGCATCAGCACCAGCCCGAAGAAGGCGGTGTAGCCAAGCGCGAGGCGGGTTCGGAGCGCCAGTGGGCGTTTCAGCATGGGCGCCTATGCCTCGTCGCGCAGCACATAGCCAACGCCGCGGATGGTGTGGATGAGGCGCGGCGCGCCGGCGGCCTCGAGCTTCTGCCGCAGCGCGCGAATGTACACCTCGATCACATTGCTTTCGCCGCCGAAGTCGTAGCCCCAGATGCGCTCGTACAGCAGATCGCGGGTGAGCACCTGGCGCGGGTGGCGCAGAAACAGCTCGAGCAGCTCGAACTCTTTGGCGGTGAAGATCACGCGCGTGGTGCCCAGGCGCACGTCGTGCGCCACCAAGTCGAGGCTTAGCGGGCCGTAGCGCAGCACTTCGCCACTGTCTTGGGCCTGGTGCCGGCGCAGCTGCACACGGATGCGCGCCAGCAGCTCTTCGAAGGCGAACGGCTTCACCAGGTAGTCGTCGGCGCCAGCCTCGAGCCCGGCCACGCGGTCGGCCACTGCGTCGCGCGCGGTGAGCATGATGATCGGCACATGCGAGGCGGCGCGCAGGCGCTGGGCTACCTCCATGCCGTCGATCCCCGGCAGCATCAAGTCAAGCACCACTACGTCGGGCGGGCGCTCGCGCGCCGCCGCCAGCGCGGCCAGGCCATCGCCGGCAACCTCGGCGGCGAAGCCTTCGAATACCAGCCCGCGCCGCAGGTAGTCGGCAATTTCGGCTTCGTCTTCTACGATCAGAATTCGCTGGCTCATGGCGTGCTCTTTGCAATCGGGCGCTGCGGTTGCATCCTAGCATAAAGCCGGCTGCCGCACAATTGGCAGGCGCTGCGCCAGTATCGCCGAGCGGCCTAATGGCCTGGTGAGGCGCGGATGAAGCGCCGATGAGAGCGCGGCCGGGCACAAAGGCGCGGCGAAGGCGAGCCTTCGCCGCGCACTGCGGCAGGTATGCGGGGGCGCCTCAGCGCAGCGCGAAAGTCGCCTGCACGTCGACGCTGATCGTCTGCGCGCCCGGCTGCACCGGCACGTTGGGGGCCTGCTCGGCGGCGCGGTCCATCATGGGCATGGGGATGGGCGGCGTGCTCACGTTTTCGCTGATCACCAGCACATCGCCCACCGCCGCGCCGCCGGCCGACGCCAGCTGCCCGGCGCGGGCCTTGGCGTCGGCCACGGCCTGCTGGCGCGCCTGCTCCATCAGCTTGGCCTGGTCGGCTACGCTAAAGCTGATGCCGTAGATGCTGTTCGCGCCGGCCTGCACCACCTGGTCGAGCAGCGTGCCGGCGGTGTCGAGCTTGCGGATGGTGACAGTGACGCTGTTGCTGACGCGGTAGCCGGTGACCTGGCGGCCATCGGAGCCGTAGACCGGCGCGATCGAGAAGTTGCTGGTCTGCAGATCCTGCTCGGCCACCCCCAGCGCGGCGAGCTTCTGCTGCAGCGCCTGGGCCTGGGCGCTGTTCTGCGCCAGCGCCTCTTTGGCGGTGGCCGCGTCGGTCTCGACGCCGATCTGCACGGTGGCGGTATCGGGGCGGGCCTTCACCTCGCCGTGGCCCAGCACCGACACCTGGCGCATGCCCGGCACGCCCGCGCTCGATTGCGCCGCGACCGGCCGGGTGTACAGCAGCGCGCCGACGCCTGCCAGCAGCGCCAGCAGCAGCGCGCTCGCCACCACGCTCACAATTGTCCCAAATCGCTGTGTCATCTGGTTGCCTCCTCGGGGTAGATGCAGCCGGTGCGCGGGCGCCCGGCGGTTGTTCGTTTCACACCCAGAGGACGGCGGGGCAGCGCGGAAAGTTCCCGCGTGGCGTCTACGAGAGCGAGCCGGCCAGCCTGGCCGAGCGGCGCTGCAGCAGCGCCCGGCCGAACGCCATCACGCCCAGCCCGCACAGCCCAAACCACGCCCAGGCCGAGGCGCCGGCGGCGAAGCGATTGAGATGCAGCAGCGACACCACCAGCACCAGCGCCAGAACGAACAGGTTGGCGATGGTAAAGATCCGCGTCGCGCTCGGGCGCGGGTCGCGCGCGGCCAGCAGCGCGCAGGCGGCTATGCCCAGAAAGAACGTGCTGTAGATCTGGCCCAGCACCGCCGGCAGCTCCCAGGGCCATATGCGCGCTGCCAGATCGGGCAGCGCCAGCAGCACCATCCCGGCCGCGCCCAGCACCAGGGCGTAGGCCCAGAACAGCGGCGCGAGCCGGCTGCGGCCCGGCGGTACGGCATCGCGCCCGCGCATGCGCCACAGCAGCGCGGCAACCAGCAGCGGGTCGGCCAGGTATGAAAGCAGCCAGCCCCACGGGAACGGGCGCGGCGGCACGAACTCGGCGAGCCGCGGCAGAGTGATCAGCAGCAGCAGCATCGTCACCAGCCCTACCTCGATCAGCACAATCCGCGTTTCGGCGTAGCTGTGCGCCCGCAGGCACAGCAGCGTGCTCAGCCAGCCCATGGCGTACAGCGCGGCGATAAAGCGCGCGTTCAGCGGGCTGGCATCCCAGGGCAGCAGCCGTGGGATGAGCGCCGGCGCGACGACGCCAAGCGCCACCACCAGCGCCTGCACCATCACCAGCAGAAAAAACGCGCGCAGCCATACCGGAATCGAGCGATCCACGATGCACTCCTTTTCGCCAATGGTTGATTTCGGTTGGCGCCAGCATAGCGTAGGGGTGTCGTGTGAGCGTCGAATGCGCCGGCATCTGCCTTCAGCCAGCACGACATAGCGCGGCGCGGCGCTACTCGACGCGCGCGGCCACGTCGAGCAGGCTGAAATCGGGCAGCGACAGCGCCACGATCGCCGGCATGCCCAGGCTGCGCCAGAACGGCAGCGGCGCGATGCCTGCGTGCTGGGCTACGAACAGCGCCAGCACCGTGCCATGGGCGACGATCGCCAGCCGCCGATCGGGGTTGGCGGCCAGCACCGCGCGCACTGCCCGGCCGAAGCGCTCGCGCGCCTGCGCAAAGGTTTCTTCGCCGAACACAAGCTCGCCGGGGCGCGCAAACCCGCCGGCGACAGCCGCGTCGAATGCGTGCTGCTGCATCCAGCTGGTATGCTCGCGGCGGTGCTCGTGTAGATCGGGCGCGCTGGAGCAGGGCAGGCCGAGCCGCGCGGCGGCCAGCGCGGCCGTCTCGCGCGTTTTGCGCTCGTCGCTGCCGACGATCAGGTCGAGATCGTAGGCGCGGAGGCGCTCGGCCAGCAGCTCGCAGCGCGCGCGGCCGGCCGCCGTAAGCGGCCAGAGGCTGGGGGGCTCGCCGGGGGTAGGTTGAGATTGCGAGTGGCGGATCAGGATCAGGCGGTCGATCATGCGCTGTCGTGGGCCTGCTCGCGCTCGCGGCGCACCTGGGCGCGCAGCAGGTCGATCGGCCGGCCGCGCGCCTGGCCGGGCTCGCGGAAGAACCAGTGCTCCCAGCCGTTGCAGGGCGCCTGCATAAGCGCGCGGCCCACGGCGTGGATCGAGCCGGCCAAGTCGCCGCACTGGATCTGGCTGTTGGCCAAGATCACCGCCGCCAGCGCGTCGTTATCGCGGAAAAACAGCTGCTGGCCGGGCCGCAGCAGCCCGCGCTCGATCAGCGCGCCGAACGGCAGTCGCGCCTGGGCGCGCTTGCGCCGGGTGTTGAACACCGCCGGATCGAACGGGGCCGGCGCGACCTGGGCGATGCGCGCCTCGGCGGCCTGGGCGTAGATCTCGTCGCGCTCGATCCCGACCCAGTGGCGGTGCAGCTGCTTGGCAACCGCGCCGGTGGTGCCGGTGCCGAAAAACGGGTCGAGCACAATGTCGCCGGGGGCCGAGGAGGCCAGCAGCACGCGGTAGAGCAGCGCCTCGGGCTTTTGCGTCGCGTGCAGCTTGGCGCCGTCGGCGCGCAGCCGCTCGGCGCCGGTGCAGATCGGCAGCTCCCAGTCGCTGCGCATCTGCAGGCCCTCGTTCAGCGCCTTCATCGCCTCGTAGTTGAAGGTATAGCGCGCGCCGCGGCGCTTCTGCGCCCAGATCAGCGTCTCGTGAGCGTTGGTGAAGCGCACGCCGCGGAAGTTGGGCATGGGGTTGGTTTTGACCCATACCACGTCGTTGAGGATCCAGAAGCCCAGATCCATCAGGATGGCGCCGACGCGGTAGATATTGTGGTACGAGCCGATCACCCAGAGCGTGCCGGTATCTTTCAGCACGCGCCGGCAGGCGGCCAGCCAAGCGCGGGTGAAGCGATCGTAGGCGCTGAAATCGTCGAAGCGATCCCACTCGTCGTCGACGGCGTCGACGCGCGTCATGTTCGGGCGCCACAGATCGTTCTGGAGCTGCAGGTTGTACGGCGGGTCGGCGAATACCACGTCGACCGATTGCTCGGGCATGCTGTTCAGCACCTCGACGCAATCGCCGCGATATACCCGATCGATCTGCACTGCTGGCCCCTTTCGCGCCGCGTGGTTGGCACCTGCCGCCACCGCAGATAGTACCATATCGCGCACGGTCGTGCCAATGTGCCGCCGTGCCGGCGCGAGCGCGGCAGCGGCGCTGCACCGGCGAGCTGCCGAAGCCAACGCAAAAGCCAGGCTGTGTAGCCTGGCTTTCACAATGGAGCGGGAGACGGGGTTCGAACCCGCGACCTGCACCTTGGCAAGGTGCCGCTCTACCAACTGAGCCACTCCCGCATCGACGTGGCAGATTATAGCATGGCCCTGTGTTTTTTGCAAATTCTAGGGCGCCTTCAGGGCTCGTGCAAAGCCTGTCGACCCCTCCCCTACCCCCTCCCGTCAGGGGAGGGATGAACACATCTGGCTGTGTGGTGCGGTCGCGGCGGCGACCGCACCACACAGCCAACAATAATCCCCCCTCGCCCGCACGCGGGAGAGGGGGGTAAGGGGGGGTGAGGGCCGACGTTGCACCAGCCCTGGCTGCCGCCGGCTCCATATTGACAAAGCCGCGCAGACGGTATACCCTCTGTGCTCGGGCGATGCTGCCTGCGCGGCCGGGGCACGCTGGTCTGCTGGCACCGAGGAGGATGCTATGGCACCGATCCAAGAGGGCGATATGCTCTGGCAGCCCACGGCCGAGGACCTGGCGCAGGCCAACCTGACGCGCTACATGCGCTGGCTCGAGGCGACGCGCGGCCTGCGCTTCGGCGGATACCCCGAGCTGTGGCGCTGGTCGGTCGATCAGCTCGAAGCGTTCTGGGCCAGCCTGTGGGAGTATACTGGCGTTGTCGCATCGCGCCGCGCCGAGGTTGTGCTGCCCGAGCGGGTGATGCCAGGCGCGCAGTGGTTTGCCGGCGCGCGCCTCAACTACGCCGAGAATATCTTCAGCAAGCGCGCCGACGAGCGGCCGATGATTGTGTTTCAGGCCGAGGATCAGCCGCTTGCCGCTTTGAGCTGGGCCGCGACCTACGAGCAGACCGCGCGCCTGGCCGCGGCGCTGCGGCGCATGGGCGTGCGCCCCGGCGACCGGGTGGTGGCCTATTTGCCGAACATCCCCGAGGCGATCGTCGCGCTGCTTGCCACCGCCAGCCTCGGCGCGATCTGGTCGTGCTGCGCGCCCGACTTTGGCAGCCGCAGCGTGCTCGATCGCTTCAGCCAGATCGAGCCGAGGGTGCTGATCGCCGTCGATGGCTATCGCTACGGCGGCAAGCTGTTCGACCGGCGCGCGGTGCTGGCCGAGCTGCAGGCGCAGCTGCCCTCGCTGCGCCAGACGATCGTCCTCCCACGGGCGGGCGCGGGCCTGGGCGAGCTGCGCGACGCCGTGCTGTGGGACGACGCGCTGGCCGCGAGCCCGCCGGCCGGGCTGCAGTTCGAGCAGGTGCCGTTCGATCACCCGCTGTGGATCGTGTACTCGTCGGGCACCACCGGCCTGCCCAAGCCGATCGTGCAGAGCCACGGCGGCATTCTGCTCGAGCATGCCAAGGCGACGATCTTCCACAACGATCTGCGGCCCGGCGACCGCTTCTTCTGGTTCAGCAGCACCGGCTGGATGATGTGGAACTACCTGGTGGGCAGCTTGCTGAGCGGTTGCAGCATTGTGCTGTACGACGGCAGCCCGGCCTGGCCGGATATCGGCGCGCTGTGGGCGCTGGCCGAGCGCGCCGGCATCACCTACTTCGGCACGTCTGCGGCGTTTATCGCGGCGTGCATGAAGGCGGGCCTGCGGCCGAGCGAGCACTACGACCTGCGCGCCATTCGCGCGCTCGGCTCGACGGGCTCGCCGCTGACGGTGGCTGGCTTTGCGTGGGTGTACGCGCACGTGAGCCCGCGGCTGGCGCTCGAGTCGCTCAGCGGCGGCACCGATGTGTGCACCGCGTTTGTCGGCGGCGTGCGCGTGCAGCCGATCTACGCCGGCGAGATCCAGGGCGCCTCGCTTGGCGCGAATGTGCAGGCGTTCGGCCCTGGCGGCAGAGCGCTGGTGGGCGAGGTTGGCGAGCTGGTGATCACCGCGCCAATGCCCTCGATGCCGATCGCTTTCTGGAACGACCCGGGCGGCGCGCGCTACCGCGCCAGCTACTTCGATATGTACCCGGGGGTGTGGCGGCACGGCGACTGGATCGCGATCAACGAGCGCGGCGGCTGCGTGATCTACGGCCGATCCGACTCGACGATCAACCGCCAGGGCGTGCGCATGGGCACCAGCGAGATCTACCGCGTGGTGGAGGGCCTCCCCGAGATCGCCGACAGCCTGGTTGTCGACCTCGAGCTGCTCGGGCGCGAATCGTTTATGCCGCTGTTTGTGGTGCTGCGCGCCGGCGCGTCGCTCGACGAAGGGCTGCGCCAGCGGATCAGGCAAGCGCTGCGCCAGGAGGTATCGCCGCGCCACGTGCCCGATGAGATCGTGGCGATCGACGAGGTGCCGTACACGCTCAGCGGCAAAAAGCTCGAGGTGCCGATCCGCCGCATTCTGCTGGGCCACCCGGTGGGGGTGGCGCTGAGCGCCGGCTCGCTGCGCAACCCGGCCGCGCTCGATTTCTTTCTGCGGTTCGCCGATCGCCTGAGAGGTTCGCTTGACCAACCCTAGCTCCAGCCAATCGCTGCGCAGCCCCGCCGAGCTGCGCGAGATCGCGGCCGCGCGCGGGATCGCCGCGACGCTGCACCACGCCAGCCAGCCCATGCCCACCGTCGAGGCCGCCGCCGCCGCGATCGGCGTGCCGGTGGAGGCGATGACCAAGAACATTGTGTGCATCGTCGGCGAAGCGGCCATCCTGGTGATCGCCGCCGGCCGCGCGCGCATCGACGACCGCGCGCTGGCGCGGCACTTCGGCGTGAGCCGCGGCAAGACCGGGCTGGCGCGGCCCGAGCAGGCCTATGCGATCACCGGCTTTGTGGTGGGCTGCATGCCTTCGTTTGGCCACCGCGTAGCGCTGCCGACGCTGGTCGACCCGGCGGTGCTGCGGCTTGAGCGCGTGTACGGCGGCACCGGCGACCCGGCGGTGCTGATCTCGCTGGCCACCGCCGACCTGCTGGCGCTCACCGGCGGCCAGGCTGCCGAGGTGGTGCGCCAGGGCTGACACCAAGCGCAGCGATGCTGACCCTGCGGGCGCCCCGGAGCGCGTCAGCATCGCCGATTGCTCTGCGCGGCCCGGCTGCGATCTGCGGCGCTCAGCGCTCGGGCGGCTCGAGCTGGTGGCGCTCGACCGCCGACGAAAGCACCAGCGCGGTGGTGATCTGGCCGTAGGGGTTGAAGCGGTCGATCAGCGCCTCGAGGTGCGCGACCGAGGCGGCCGCGATCTTGAGGATGTAGCTATCGCTGCCGGTGACGCGGTGGCACTCGATCACCTCGGGCAGCTCGCGCACCAGGTCGGCCACGCGCTCGCCGCGCTCGCCTACCTCGCTCAGCCGCATAAACGCCAGCAGCTCCAGCCCAACCTTCGCGGGGTTCACGGCCGCGTGGTAGCCGGTGATCACCCCGGCCTCTTCGAGGCGCCGCACGCGCTCGGCCACCGCCGGCGCCGAAAGCCCCACCGCGCGCCCAAGCTCGCTGAACGAGCTGCGCGCGTTGGCCTGCAGCAGCCGCAGCAGCTTGCGGTTGATGCTGTCGAGCAGCTCGTTGGAATGGGCACCAGCCATGGTGTTGCGCCTTCGCTTTGTTCGCTGATCAAGGCTTAGGACTTACGCCGTTGCGCTGTTCGGCTTCCCGAAACCGTGCATTGTGCCTGCGGCAGCAGGGTACTTCGCTTTCTTTTGTGCTGAGATTTTGGCGCTTTGCGCCAAAATCTCAGCACCATCCATGAAAAGTACCGCTCTGCCGAAGGCAAAAACGCGCACCGCGTAAGTCCTGTAAAAGGAAAGTACCGCTCTGCCGAAGGCTGAGTACGCTAGCTGCGTAAGTCCTAAAGGCTATCGGGTTCTGCGCGCGCTGTCAAATCCGGCCGCGCCGGCCGCTGCAAATAGGGTACAATAGCGCCCGTGCCGCAACCCGGCGTCGGGCCGGCCGATTCGGAGAAACAGTATGCGCTTTGTCAGCTTCAATTATATCGACCGTTTCGCGCGCGCGGGCGTGCTGCTGGGCGAGGCGGTGATCGATATCGCGGCGGCGGCGCCGCTGGTGTTCGAGCAGCACGACGACCAGCGCTGGGAGCTGCTGGACATCCTGCGCGGCGCGCCAGACGGCATGGGCCTCGACGGGGCGTTCGAGATCGCCACCGCCGTGCTCGACCAGCTGGGCGTGAGCGATGCCGACGAGTTCGGCCAGATGGTTGCGCCTGGGCGCGGCCTCTCGGGCGCCATCGCGATCGGCGGGGTCGAGATGGTGCTGCCGATCGACGAGGTGCGGCTGGTGGCGCCGCTGCCGCGCCCCAACAGCCTGCGCGATTTCTATGCCTTTGAGCAGCACGTGGCCACCGCCAACCGCAACCGCGGCCGCGATGTGCCCTACGCCTGGTACGAGATCCCGGTGTTCTACTTCGGCAACCACATGGCGATCTATGGCCCGAACGCCGACATCCCGCTGCCGCGCACCAGCGCGCTCGACTACGAGCTTGAGGTCGCCTGTGTGATCGGCCGGGCCGGGCGCGACATCGCCGAGGAAGACGCCGAGGCGTATATCGCCGGCTACACGATCCTGAACGACTGGAGCGCGCGCGACCTGCAGCGCGAAGAGATGGCGGTGGGCCTCGGGCCGGCCAAGGGCAAGGATTTCGCTACTTCGCTTGGCCCCTGGCTGGCCACCCCCGACGAGCTTGCCGACCTGGCGCTGGGCGACGGGCGCTTCAACATGCCGATGCTGGCGCGCGTGAACGGCGAGGAGCGCTCGCGCGGCAACTTCCGCGATATCTACTATACGTTTGCCCAGATGATCGCGCGGGCCTCGCGCGACGCCACGCTGTACCCCGGCGACATACTGGGCAGCGGCACTGTCGGCACCGGCTGCCTGCTCGAGCTCACCGCCGGGCAGGGGCCGTGGCTCGCCCCCGGCGACGAGGTCGAGCTTGAGGTCGCCGGCCTGGGCGTGCTGAAGAATCAGATTATCCCGTAGGCGCCACCAAACCGCTATGCGCTATTCTGCGTACTGACATAGCGGTGGCACGCGGCGTGCGTGCCGCTAGTGTATGTGCAGGCAAGGAGTACTCGCTATGGCGACAAATATCAACGCATCGCAGGCGCGCCCGGCCGCGGACGCCGAGCCGCGCGGCGGGCGGATTGGCGTAGCCTTCGATTGGGGTTTTGGCGTGCAGATGGCCGCTGTGGGCCTCCTGACGCTGGCCGGGGTGCCGAACAACGGGGTGACGGTGCCGCGGCTGCTGGGGCTGCTGCCGCTGGCCGGGGCGGCGGCGGCCTACGCACAGGGCGAGGCGCTGCGGCGCGGCAATGGCCTGGCCTGGTGGGTGCAGGTGATCGGCAACAGCGCGCTGACGGTGGCGGGCATCGGCAGCCTGGCGGTGCTGCCGCGCCAGCTCGCGGCGGGCCACTACGGCTTTCTCTACACCGTCGTGCTGCTGCTGGTGGTATCGCCGCTCGAGGTGTGGCTGCTGACGCGGCCCGGCTCGCGGCGCTGGTACGGCTCGGTGAACCCCGACGAGGCGCGCGCCCGCCATAGCGGCGCCTGGATGACCGGCACGGTCGCCTGGGCGGTGGTGTGCGGCCTGCTGCAGACGGCCGCCGGGCTGGGCTGGATCTAGCTGGTTCCTTGTTCCACGCGCGCTGCGCGCAGGTGCTGGCGATAGGTCGCTGGCGCCTGCGTATTTTGTTTGGGTGGCTAATCGTTTCTTAATAGAAACAGTGTAAGAATTTCGTAGTACACCGCGCGCCCTACCCAGCGGCGGGGCGCCTGTGGTACGAGAAAGGAACACGCTGTTTGTATGAAACGTCTTGCATCACGATATTTGCGCAGCGCCGGGCTAGGCGCCTGGCTGCTCACGCTTGGCAGCGTGGGCGTTATCCTGCACCTCACGCTGCGCCCCTACGATTTTCAGATCCCAAGCGCGCTGCGCACCGCCGGCCTGGCCGGCCTGCTCGGCGCCTTTCTGTCCGGCCCGGTCGACCCCGCCGATATTCTCAATAATATTGTTCTGTTTGTGCCGCTGGGGGTTGGCCTGGCGTGGCTGCTCGAGCGGCGCGGCTACCGGGTGCGCGGCGCGCTGCTGCTGGCCCTCGCGCTTGGCGCGGGGCTCTCGCTGTCGGTCGAGCTGATCCAGCTGTTTCTGCCCACCCGCACCGCTACCCCGGCCGATGTCGCCACGAATACGTTTGGCGCGGGCGCGGGCGTGCTGCTGCTGCACGGCGCGCGGCTGGCGCTGGCCTCGCCGCGCAACCAGGCCGCGGCGCTGGCGGGCTACGCCCTGGCCGGCCTGCTGCTCTCGCTGCCGCTACAGTCGGCCGCGCGCCTGAGCGGCTGGGACGATCAGTTCCCGCTGATCGTCGGCACCCAGCACGACGAAGAGGCATGGGAGGGCACCGTCTTCGACCTGTGGATTGCGAACGATGTGATCGCGCCCGATCAGATCGGCGCGTTTGGCCGGCCCGGCCAGCCGCAGCCGCCGCTCGGCGATGCGGTGCTGGCGGCCTACCAGTTTGCCGGCGCCCAGCCGTATGCCGACCGCGCCGGCCGCTCGCCGGATCTGCTGCCGCGGGCTGCGGGTGTGAGCGCGTTGGACAGCGGCGTGGCGCTGCGCGATGGCGCCTGGCTCGAAAGCCCGGCGCCGGCCGGCGCGCTGAACCAGGGCATCGCGCACACGTCGCGCTTCACGCTGATCGCCACGGTGGCGGGGCGCCCGCAGCAGCCAACCTCCGAGATCGTGTCGATCAACGGCGCCGACTATCGCCGCAACCTGATCGTCGGGCAGCAGCGCCGCAATCTGTTTCTGCGCGTGCGCAACGGCGCCACTGGCGAGAAGGCCGCCAGCCTGGCGCCGATCATTATTCGCGATGTGTTTGCCGACACCCTGCCGCATCGCCTGATCGTCACGTACGATCGCGGCGCCGTGCGCGTGTACGTCGATGGCCACGCCCAGCCGAATGTGCAAATGTTCTCGCCCGACCTGGCGCTCTGGACGACGCTGCTGCCCTCGAAGGTTGCCGAGCTGCTGATGAAGCAGCGCGTGCTGCGGCTCGACGCGCGCTTCACGATTGTGTACGAGCTGCTCTACTACTGCCTGCTGTTCGTGCCGCTGGGCCTGCTGCTGGCGCTGGTGTCGCGGCACTGGCTGGGCGCGTTTTACCCGCGCGCCCGCGCCGCGCTGCTGCTGGGCCTGGCCGCCGGGTTCGCGCTGATGCTCGAGCTGGCGCTGGCGCTGGCCGGCGGCCGGCCAATTGAGGCGGGGCGGCTGCTGATCAGCCTGGCGGTGGCCGCGCTGGCCTGGCGCGCCTGGGCCGCGCTGGTGGGCCGGCGGCGTGGCCGGCTTCAAGCAGATGGAAGCCTAGCTAGCCCATAGCACCTGGTACGGCGCCAGCTCGATCGCGCACTCGGCCCAGCCGGCTGGCGCAACCACCTGGCCGCTCAGCAGGTCGGCGAGCGGGCTGCCGGCCAGCTCGGGCAGATCGGCGGCGCGCAGGCGCAGTCTCAGCGGCGCACCGCTCAGATTGTGCGCGCACAGCACCGCCGCACTAGCCTGGCCGCGCAGCACCACAAACGCGCTGTCATCGAGCGCCAGCACGCGTTGCGGCGCGCCTGGGTGAAACGCGCGCTGCGCGGCGCGCGCCGCCAGCAGCGCCCTGAAGCGCGCCAGCACTGTGCTGGCGCGGCTGCCCGGATCCGCAAGGCGCGCCGCAAGCTCGGCGAAGTGCCACTTCTCGCGATTGATCGAGCGCGCGCGCCCGCTGGCCGCCACGCCGGCGTGGTAGTTCGGCGAGCCGAACAGGCTGTGGATGTAGATCCCCGGCACGCCCTGCAGCGCCAGCATGATCGCGTTCGCCGCCACGAAACGCTCGATGGCGCGGCTGGGGCTGGCGCGCTGCTCATCGGGATGCGTCAGCGCGTCGAACAGCGTGATGTTGAGCTCGTACGGGCTCTGTGTGCCGTCGGGGTTGTTCTTGTACGAAACATGCCCGCCATGCGCCTCGGCGCGCGCCGCCAGCGCGGCAACCTCGGCCGGCGTGAGCATGCCGCTGGCCGGCACCACGCCAATGCCGTCGTGCGACGCCAGGAAGTTGAAGAAGGTCGTGGATGGCGCTGGCGCGCCCAGCCCGGCGGCCCAGCCGGTGAGCGCGCGCGCCGAGCCGGTGGCAAAGCTGTGCAGCACCAGCGGCGCCAGCGGGAACTGGTAGACCATCTGGGCCTCGTTTGTGCCGTCGCCGAAGTAGCTGATGTTATCGCGGTGCGGCACGTTCGTCTCGGTCACCAGCAGCACGCCGGGCGCCGCCGCGTCGAGCACGCTGCGGAACAGCTGCACCGCGCGGTGGGTTTGCGGCAGGTGGATGCAGCGCGTGCCCGGCTGCTTCCACAGGTAGCCGATCGCGTCGAGCCGGATCAGCTCGGCGCCGCGCGCCACGTACTCCAGCAGCACGTCGATCATCTCGAGCATCAGCGCCGGCTCGGCGTAGTTCAGGTCGATCTGGTCGGCGCTGAAGGTCGTCCAGACGTACCGCGTGCCGGCCGGGGTGTCGAACGGCGTCAGCAGCGGCGTGGTGCGCGGGCGCGTGACGAGCGACAGGTCGGTGGATGGATCCATGCAGATGAAGCGCCGCTCGGCGCCCGGCTCGCCGCGCAGAAACGCCGCGAACCAGGCGCTTTGCGCCGAGACGTGGTTCACCACCGCGTCGAACATCAGCCGGGCGCGCCCGCGCAGCCGCTCGATCTCGCCCCAGCCGCCAAGCTGCGGGTCGACGGCGGTGTAGTCGATCACCGAGAAGCCGTCGTCGGACGAGTAGGGGTAGAACGGCAGGATGTGCACGGCGCTGGTCAGGCCGCGCAGCGGGCCATCCAGCAGCCGCGCGAGCGTGGCCAGCGGCGGCTCGCCCTCGGCGCGCACCTGGTCGCCATAGGTGATCAGCACGGCGTCGCGCTCGGTCAGGCGCTCGCCCGCCGGCCGCGCCAGCTCGGGGTGCGCTCGCGCGAACTCGGCCAGGGTCGCGGCCAGCTGCGCGTAGGCCGGCGCGGCGCGCTCGGGGCCGTACAGCGCCTCGAGGTGCGCGCGGATGGCCTGGCTCATAGCCGCTCCTTTCTGGCTGTTGACCGGTTGCAGGGTATCGTCCTTGATGCAAACGTGGCAACTTGCCAGCTTGCCGGCTTG
This sequence comes from Kouleothrix sp., assembly GCF_046328425.1. Classification (NCBI taxonomy): domain Bacteria; kingdom Bacillati; phylum Chloroflexota; class Chloroflexia; order Chloroflexales; family Roseiflexaceae; genus Kouleothrix; species Kouleothrix sp. Next base: position 405,359 of record NZ_JAXLWP010000004.1, on the reverse strand, counting down.
GGCTAGCTGCCACGCGGGCCGCGCCAGCTATTGCCGAGCGTGGGCGGCAGGCCGCGCAGGCGCCGGTACTCGGGGATGCTGGCCATGGGCGGCCGCTCGTGGTCGCGGATCTCGCGCACCTCGAGGTGGAAGCCGCCGTCGGCGGCGTGCTGGATGAGCTTCATGGCCTGGTTCACCGGCTCGACCAGCTGCACGCGCCGGCGCTCTTCCATGCGCTGCATCACCACCTGGATGATCGCGAACGCCATCTTCGAGAGCGAGAGCAGATCCTGATTGCGGTGGATGCGCTGCTGCAGGTCGACCTGCGCCAGCGCGCCCAGGCCGTGGTACTCGAGCAGGTCGAGCAGCATGCCGGTCTCGACACCATAGCCGGTGAAGAACGGCACCCACTCGATCGCCTCGCGCCGCACCGCGTACTCGCCCGAGAGCGGCTGCACCACGCCCGAAAGCTCGGGGTAGAACAGGTTCAGCAGCGGCCGGGCGGTCAGCTCGGTGACGCGGCCGCCCCCGGTGCCCACCACCGTCTCGCCCACGCGCAGCGGGCGGCGGTAGAACCCCTTGCTGTACACCAGTCGCGGCTCGCGCAGCAGCGGCCCGAGCAGGCCGTAGATGAAGCGCGGGTGGAAGTTGGTGATGTCGGTGTCGACCCACACCACAATATCGCCCTTGAGCACATACAGGCTTTTCCACAGCGCCTCGCCCTTGCCGCTGAACGACCCGTACTGCGGCAGGATGTCCTGGTGAATAAACACCGGGATGCCGTGCTCGGCGGCGATCTCGCGGGTGCGGTCGGTCGAGCGGCTGTCGATCAGCACGATCTCGTCGAGCAGCGGCGCGTCGTGCATGAGCGCCTGCTGCGAGCGGCCGATCACCTCGCCGACGGTCGCGGCCTCGTTCAGCGCCGGCAGTGCTAGGCTGATCGTCAGGCCGCGCTGGCGCTTGAGCTCGACCAGGCGCTGGATGTTGCGGAACTCGGCGCTGGTGAAGGTATTTTCGGCGAACCAGCGATCGACGGTGGCCGAGAGGTCGCGCTGCTGCTGCCAGATCTGCTGGGCCTGGGCCTCGGCCGGGGCCATGCGCCGGCATACCAGCGCCACCGCGGCCGACGAGAGCCGCAGGATACGCTCGGCCAGCGGCCCGATCGGCGCCTCGGGGTCGGTGCGCCGGCCGGTCACGCCTAATACGATCAGCTGGTGGTCGGCGGCCTCGGCCAGGATGGCCTGCTCGGCGGGCATGGCGCGCTCGAGCCAGCGGTTGACGCGCGGCAGCGAGCGCAGCGACTGCAGGCTCTCGCGCACGGTCAGGTCGTCGGGGCGGCGCGGGTCGTGGGCGTACAGAATGGTGATCGCGGCGTCGTGGTGGTTCGCCAGCGCCAGCGCCATGTCGCAGGCCAGCGGCGTGTGCGGGCCGTTGCGCACCGGCAGCAGCACGCGCGGCACGGCCGCTTCGGCGCCAAGCCGCAGCACTACCACGTCGCAGGGCGGGTCGCGCAGCAGCGCGTCGATCGGCGGGCCAAACAGCCGCTCGGGCGACGATCGGTCGTCCTGCCAGCCCAGCAGCAGCAGGTCGGCGCGCTGCTCCTGAATGGTAGTGCGGATGCCCTCGGCGAGCGTGTGCGCGACCGTGATCGCGACTGCCGGCGGCGCGTCGGGCTCGGCCTCGGCCAGCGCGCCGGCCAGCTCGTCGAGCTCGGCGCGGGCGCGGCGGGTTTCAAGCACGCCGTCGCTCAGCGGCGGATCGGGCGGCACCTGCACCACCCGCACCAGCAGCACGCGCCCGCCGTGGTGGCGGGCGATCGCCTGCGCCAGCGGCAGCAGGCGCTGTGCGTCGTCGGGCTCGCTCAGCGGCAGCGCCACCAGGTATCCGGCGGCGGGCGCGGGGCGATCTATCACCGTTTCTTGCATTGGCTGGCTCACGGTAGGCACACTCCTTCCTCGTGTAGCGTAGGGTGACGCATGCGCCGGCGCGACGCGGGGGCGATCAGCGTGGATCGGCCAGGAGCGGCACGACGGCGTGCCGGTAGATCGCTTCCCAGGTGTAGTAGCGCCGCACGCGCCTCCGGAGCGCGGCGCGCGGGTCGTCGTGCAGCGCGGCGGCCAGGCGCCCGGCGATCGAATCGGGCGGCTCGTCGAGCGCGAAGCGTACCGCTGCGGCGCCGGCCGTCTCGCGGAATGGTGCGATATCGCTGCAGAAGATCGGCAGGCCGGCCAGGCCGGCCTCAATGATCGGGATGCCGAAGCCCTCGTAGGCGCTTGGGAACAGCAGCGCGTCGGCCAGCTTGAAGAAATCGGCCAGCATGGCGTCGCTCACCGGCAGCGCCCGGTTCCACTCGTCGGTGTAGTGCTCGTAGAGAAACACCACCGCGTCGCGCGCGCCGCTGGCCTCGCACAGCGCTTTAAGCTCGTGGAGGTACGCGGCGTTGGTTGGGTTGTGCGGCCCCGGCGGGCCGGTGATCACCAGGCGCGGTGCTAGCCCGTGGCGCCGCAGCGCGCCGGCGACCGCGATCGCCAGCTCGATGTTCTTGCGCCGCGTGATGCGCGCGGGCAGCAGCAGCAGCGGCTCGGCTTCGAGCAGCTGTAGGCGCCGGCATAGCGCCACCGTCGCAGGCTCCAGCTTTAGGAATTCCACCAGGTCGATGCCGGGCGGCACTACGTCGACGTAGTCTTCCGGCACGCCAAGCATCTCAGCAAGAAGCGTGCGCCGGTCGTTCGATACCGCTACGTAGCGCACGCCCGGCCAGGCGCTGCGCAGGAGATCCCAGGGGTAGCCGGGGTGCAGATCGGGCGCGTACAGCGGGTCGCGCCAGGCGAAGTCGTGGCACCACGCGATCAGCCGCGGCGCGCGGCCCTCGGCCAGCAGCCGGCTCAGCGCCGCGGTAAAGGGCAGGTTTTTGTGCAGCGTCAGCAGGTTGTGCACCAGCGCCACGTCGGCGCCTTCGAGCGCGCCCGCCAGCCACTCGGCCAGCTCGGCCGTCAGCGCTTCAAAGCGCGGCCCGACGATCCCGGCGGACAGCTCGCGCGCCACCTGCTCGGCGCGCTCGCCGCGCGAGCGCAGCGCCGGGTTCGCCAGCACCGTCACACCTGCATGCGCGTAGTCGGCCTGGCCGGCCACGATCCGCACGGCGTGGCCGTCGGCGGCCAGCAGCCGCGCGTGCGCCGCGATCGTGGCCTCGACGCCGCCGACGGTGGGCGGGCCGGTGTAGTGGAGAATAGCGACGCTCTGGCGGCCGGCCGCCGGCCAGAGCGCGTCGAGCGGCCCTGGCTGCGCGTGCGCGGCGGCTTGTCGTTCGTCGTTGGTCATAGCTCTCCGCGCGACATGCGCACTGCTAGGTCGATAAAGCACGCCGCCGACCAGCCGAACATCGGCGCGGCCTTGGGCGGCGCCTCGCCAGTCTCGGGGTGGTAATACTCGTAGATGTCGTTCTGGCTCATCACCAGCGCCAGCGTGCGCTCGGCCAGCTCGCGGGCCTGGGCGGGGTAGCCGGCGCGCGCCAGCGCCTCGACAAAGATGTAGTTGATGTTGATCCACACCGGGCCGCGCCACATCTGAAACGGGTCGTACTTGGCGTCGCTCGCGGCGACTGTCGGCAGCGGGTAGCGCGTCCAGAACGAGCGCGGGTCGTGCAGGTGCGCCACCAGCCGGTCGGCGATCTTCTGCGGCATGCGGCCAGTCCACAGCGGGTACATGCTGAATGGCGTGAGCACGTGAATGGGCTGGTGGTCTTTCTGGCTCCAGAACAGGCCGGCCTTGTCGTCGTAGAAGTGCTGGATCATGCGCTCGGCCAGCGTGTCGGATTTACGCTGCCACATCTCGGCCTCGCGGCCGCGCCCGAGCACGCGCGCCATGCGGCCGAGCGCCTGCATCTGCAGGCACAGGTAGGTGTTCAGGTCGACCGCCTCGACGGGTACGCCGCCATCCCAGAGCGGGCTGTCGTCGAGGCCCGACGAGAACGGGTGCGAGTACTGCACGATCCCGTCGGAGTCGTCGTCGTTCAGGCCGAACCACCACGAGTTCCAGCGCACCAGCGGCTCGTAGATCTCGCGCAGCATATGCTCGTCGCCGGTTGTGTCGAATACGTGCATGGCCACCCAGCCGACGATCGGCGGCTTGGTGACGGCGGCGGCCACCGGGATCTGCAGCTGCGTGATCGTGCCTTCGTCGTACACCGCGTCGGGGATCATGCCGTCGGGCTGCTGGTGGTCGAGCATGAACTCGATCTGGTCGCGCGCCAGCGCCGCGTCGGTGTAGCGGAATGCCAGCGCGTGGAAGTAGTTGTCCCACTGCCATGCGCCGACATAGTGCGCCTTGCTGGGCGCGACGCTTTCGCGCCGGAAGAAGCCCTGCGGCGACATGAGATTGTTGCCGAGCACCCACCAGGCGTAGTAGTACTGGCCGCGCAGCGGCTCGCTCACCGGCGGCACCGCCGCGAACCAGCGCTCCCAGCGCTCTTCGGCCGCGCGCAGCGCCGCGCGAAACGGCAGCACCGTGCGATCCAGCTCGGGCGCGGCCTGGATGTGCAGCGTGATCGCGACATCGGCCTCGCCCGTGGCGGGCTGCTCGGCCAGCACCAGCGTCACGTCGTAGCCCCCGCCGTTGCTCTCGACGCGGTTGAGCAGCAGCTCGCCGTTGGTCGAGTAGGCGCAGTTGCGCACCGACTTGAACTCGCCGCCCTGCGCGTCGGGGCGCACTAGGTCGGGCGCGACGCTGAAGCGGATGCCGCAGGCCGTGCCGCGCGGCAGGCCGAAGCTCAGCGTGCGGCCATCCTGAAACACCAGCGTAAACGCGCCCAGCGGCGTGTCGAACAGCAGCGCGTGCGGGTAGCTCGTCAGCTCGAACGGCAGCGGCCGGCCCTCGCCGTCGACAAAGCGCAGATCCGAGATGAACGGCGGCCGGTTGCGGTAGGTCGAGAGGCCAGGCACCAGCGCGGTGAGCCGCTCGGCCAGCTTCACATACAGCGCGTGAGGCTCGCGGCGGTCGCGGTATACCAGCAGCCGCGAGCCGCGGTCGCTGAAGGGGACGTGCTCCGGGGCGATGCGATTTTCCAGCAGACACAGGAACGGCGAGCTTGGGCGATACAACCGGCTGCCTTTCTCACTAGTGCCGTGGCAGGTCGCGCGGTAGTGCACACATCTCGCGTGAACCCTACCACAGCGCGCGCCGCCTTGTCAAGCCCGAGCAGCGTAGAGCTAGCCCTCAGGCAACGTCTTTCGAACCCTGCTTTGTTAAGGGACGGGAAATACATCTGGCTTTGTGGTGCGGTCGCCGCCGCAACCGCACCACAAAGCCAACAATTATCCCCCCTTTCCCGCGCGCGGGAGAGGGGAAAAGGGGGTGAGAGCCGATGTTGCACAATCTCTGGCAAATCATGTGCAATCTATTGACAAAAGATTGGCATCGTGCTATCTTATATACCGTTCAGTCAGAAAGGTTCCGTTGCAAAGTATGTGCAACGGAACACACCAGGCACAACCGTGATAGCAAGCGACACGATCACAACCAGCGGCTACAACCCGACGGCGCTCAAGATCCTGCACACCGCAGCGCAGCTGTTCATGCAGCTAGGCTACCGCGCGGTCTCGATCAACGACATCGTCAAGGCCGCCGAGATCACCAAGCCGACGCTGTACTACTACTTCGCCGACAAAGCCGAGCTGTTTACGCAGATGGGGCTGCAGAAGCTCGAGGCCATGCACGCGGCGATCGACGCCGCGCTGGTGGGCGCGCGCGGCCTCGAGGCCCGGCTGGCGGCGCTGGCCGGGGTGCTGCTGAACGCCAGCGACGGTGATATGCGCCTGATGCGCCACGAGATGGCCGAGCACCTTGGCCCGGCGCACCAGGCGCGGCTTGCCCAGGCGTTTCAGCAGCACCTGTTCATGCCGATCTACCACGAGATGCAGGCCGGCATCGAGCGCGGCGCGCTGGCGCAGCACTCGGCCGCCGAGCTGACAATGCTGTTTCTAGCGCTGATGGAGGCGTTCCACGGCTACGGCGGCCAGATCAGCGGCATGCAGCTGCCGCCGCAGATCGGCCAGTTTCGCCCGCAGGTGTTTACCCCCGCCGCGCTGGTGGGTATGTTTCTGTATGGGGTTGCACGAACAGAGGAGCGAGGAGCAACAGAATGACCACCCTTCCGCAATCGCGCTTCGGCGGCCGGCTCAAGCGGCCGAGCCTGCCGGTGATCATCGCCGCCGTTCTGGTGCTGGCGCTGATCGCGACACTGCTGATCCGTACGTTCGCCGGCCGCGCGGCCGACCCGCTTGCCGGCGGCACGGCCGCCACCGTGGCGCGCGGCCCGCTGGTGGCCAGCATCATCGCCACTGGCAAGCTCGAGCCAAGCCAGACTGCCGCGCTCTCGTTTAACGGCGCCACTGGGCGCGTGGCCGAGGTGCTGGTGGCTGAGGGCGACGCGGTGGCCAAGGACGCAACCCTGGTTCAGCTCGACACCCGCCGCCTCCAGGCCGAGTTCGCCGCCGCCGATGCCGCGCTGGCCCAGGCTCAGGCCGACCTGCAGGGCCTGAAGGATGGCGCGACGCCCGAGGAGCTTGCCGCCGCCAAGGCTCAGGTCGCGGCCGCTCAGGGCCTGCTGCGCCAGACCAACGGCAGCGTCACGCCGGCCGACGTGCGCGCGGCCCAGGCTGCCGTCGACGAGGCCCGCGCGCGCATGGCTACGCTCGAGGGCGCCCCCAGCTCCGACGCGCTGACCCGCGCCCAGGCCGCGCTGGTTGAGGCCCAGGCCAACCTCGATCAGCAGCGCAGCGCGCTGGCTACTGCCAAAGAGCAGGCCAACCGCGCGATCGAGCTGCGCGCCAACGCCCTGCGCGATGCCCAGGCCACCTACGCCCAGGCGCAGCGCGACCGCCAGCGCGCGCTCGACGACGACCGCGACCCGCGCACCAATGCGCCGCTGACCGACTCGGCCAAAGAGGCGTATATCAACGCCGCCGCCGCCGCCGAGCGCGCCATGAGCGACGCCGACGCCGCGCTGGTGCTGGCCCGCGCCGACTACGAGGCCGCCAAGCAGGGCGAGATCGCCGGCCTTGCCGACGCGAATGCCAAGCTCGCGCGCGCCCAGACCGACCTGAACACGCTGCTGAACCCGAATGCCCAGGACGTGGCCGCCGCGCGCGCGCAGCTCGAGCAGGCTCAGGCCAACTTTGCGCGCCTCAGCGGCGCCCAGCGCCAGGGCGCCGTCGAGGCCCAGCAGGGCAACGTGGCCGCCGCGCAGGCCAAGCTCGACCAGCTGCTCGCCGACCCGAAGGCCAGCGATCTGGCCCGCGCCCAAGCGCGCGTGGCCCAGGCCCAGGCCCAGCTCGACCTGGCGAAGATCAAGCTCGACGACGCCACCCTGCGCGCGCCATTCGCCGGCACTGTCGCGGCGGTGAACGTCACGGCGGGCGAAGACGTGGGCCAGCAGGCGCCCGTGACGCTGCTCGACACCAGCCGCTACCAGGTGAAAGTCACCGTCGACGAAGTCGACGTGGCGCGCGTCGCGGTGGGCCAGCAGGTCGAGGTGCTGCTCGACGCGCTGGGCGCGCCCGCGCTCAGCGGCACTGTCAAGCGCATCTCGCCGCAGTCCGAGGCCGGCAAGAGCGTCACTTCCTACGAGGTGGTCGTCGAGATCGACGCCGGCGCGCGCCCGGTGAAGCCAGGCATGACCGCCAGCGCCAGCATTATTAGCGCCCGGCGCGACGGCGCGCTGCACATCCCGGCCGCGGCCGTGCGCGAGGAGAACGGCGCCAGCGTGGTGACGCTGATCAGCGCCGACAAAGACGGCAAGCAGCAGCTCAGCACCCAGCCGGTGCAGGTGGGCCTGCGCGCCGGCGACCAAGTCGAGATCCTCGGCGGCCTGAACGAGGGCCAGCAGGTGCTCGTCAAGTAACACGACCGCGTGTCAGGTAGCATAGCAAACGCGGTGGCCCGCGTTCTGAGCTAATTCTGCATCCGGCAGAAAGGGGAGACCATGAGCATCAACTACGTAACCGAGGCCGAGGTCGCCGAATATGTGACCGAGCCGGTGGTGCGGATCGAAAATGTGACCAAAGATTTCACCACCGGCGGCTCCAGCTTCCGCGCGCTCGACGACGTGTCGGTCGAGATCCACCGCGGCGAGATGGTGGCGATCATGGGGCCGTCGGGCAGCGGCAAGAGCACACTGATGACGATCATCGGCCTGCTCGACAGCCCGACCAGCGGCAACTACTGGCTCGACGGCCAGGACGTAAGCGGCCTCAGCCGCTTCGAGCAGGCGCGCGTGCGCAACGCGAAGATCGGCTTTGTGTTCCAGAGCTTCAACCTGCTGCCGCGGCTCTCGGCGCTGAAGAATGTCGAGCTGCCGATGGTGTACGGCCGCGTCGACGCGCGCGAGCGCGAGCAGCGCGCCCGCGAGGCGCTCGTCGCCGTGGGCCTGGGCGACAAGCTCAGCAACCGCCCGAACGAGCTTTCGGGCGGCCAGAAGCAGCGCGTGGCGGTGGCGCGCGCGCTCGTGGGCATGCCCAGCATGATCCTGGCCGACGAGCCGACCGGCGCGCTCGACACGCGCACTGGCGCCGAGATCATGAGCCTGTTCCGCACGCTCAACCGCGAGCAGGGTTTGACGATCGTGATCGTGACGCACGACCCCGAGATTGGCCGGCATATGGATCGGGTGATCGGCCTGCGCGACGGGCGCGTCAGCCCGAACATCCTGCAGGAGTACTACAACGTTCAGCCACTCCAGGTGCCGGTGCTGGGCTAATTCTTTTTGCCTGCGGCGGCATAGTACCAGTTGTGTGCGATTTTCCACACAGAGCGCGGAAAATCGCACACAATAAAAACGTAAAGTACCGCTCCGCCGGAGGCTAAACCAGCCAGCTCCGTCGGCAATATATTGAGATGAAAGAACGAAGATGCTCAAAGAGCAATTCCTCATGGCGCTCGACAGCCTGCGCGCCAATAAGTTCCGCTCGCTGCTGACGATGCTCGGCATCATTATTGGCGCCAGCACGCTGGTGGCGGTGCTCTCGCTCGGCAACGCCGTGCAGGGCCAGGTGTTCGAGCAGTTCATCGACTTGGGCACCCGCCGCGTGGCTGTGCTGCCCGGCGACCCCAAAGCCAAGGGCGCGCGCGACGTGCCGGGCTACGGCTTGATCTCGATCGCCGACTACCGCACGCTCGAGAGCCTGGTGGCTCAGCATCCCGAGATCTTCCGCAATATTGTGCCCGAGATCGCCCTGCCGCGCGAGGTGCGCGCCGGCACCGTGGCCGTGCAGGCGACGGTGGTAGGCACCAGCGCCGACTACAAAGCGGTGCAGACGACTCCGGTGGCGTATGGCCGCTTTCTGACTGAGGCCGACGAGCGCGAGCGCGCGCGTGTTGGCGTGCTTGGCTACCTCACTGCGAAAGACCTGTTCGGCGAAGACCCGGCCGCGCGCCAGGCGGCGATCGGCAAGTCGATCGAGATCGACGGCCAGTCGCTGACGATCGTCGGCATCCTTAAGGAGAACGGCGGCCCGTTCTCGACCGACCAGCGCGTGTTTGCCCCGGTGAGCACCGTGCGCCTGCGGCTGATTGGCGACCTCGACCTGCCCGGCCGCGGCACGCAGATGACCAGCATCCTGCTGGGGCTGAACAGCGAGAAAGATGTCGACCGCGCCGAGGCGCTGATCACCAGCAGCCTGCGCGGCGCGCGCGGCGTGCCCGCCGACGCGATCGACGATTTCCGCCTGAACCTGCCGACCCAGGCGCTGGGTGTGCTGCGCGGCATCAATGGCGCAATCACCGGGTTCATCGCGCTGGTGGCCGGCATCAGCCTGGTGGTGGGCGGCATCGGCATTATGAACATCATGCTGGTGGCGGTGACCGAGCGCACCCGCGAGATCGGCGTGCGCAAGGCGCTCGGCGCTACCGACGGCGACGTGCTGGGCCAGTTCGTGCTCGAGGCCGTGGCGATCAGCCTGGTGGGCGGCACGATCGGCGTGAGCCTGGCGATCGGCCTGGTGCTGCTGGTCGGCGTGGTGGCCGGCTTTGCCGCGCCGATCTCGTGGCTGGCGGTGGCGCTGGCGCTGGTCTTCGCCTCGGCGATAGGCATTGGCTTCGGCTTCTACCCGGCCCGCCGCGCCGCGCTGCTGCCGCCGATCGAGGCGCTGCGCTACGAGTAATCCCACATCCGGCTGATCACGTGCTGTATCGTGGGGCTCGGGGGCGGCTTCGCCACTCCCGAGCTTTCTTTGTCTGATGCCCTGCCCGGCTTCGCCAGGCAGGGCATCATACCAATTGGTGGGGTTTGCGGGCGGCTTCACCGCCCACAATTTCTTTTCTTGGCGGCGCCCGGCTTGCCGGGCGCCGCACAAGAAAACACAAGTAACCAAACGGAGTTGGTATTATAGCCTACAGGCGCCTCGCTGCGCGTGGTATAGTACCGCGCACAAGCAGAGGAGCAGCGACATGCAGCCATTTCAGATGCGCCGCCTGGGCGTGATCATGCGCGGCGACCCGCACAACCCCGACGAGGTGCTGGGCGTGCTCAACCCGGCTGCCGCGCGCGACCCCGGCGGCCGGCTGTTTTTGTTTCCGCGCGTCGTCGCCGCCGGCAACTACTCGCGCGTCGGCCTGGCCGAGGTGCTGTTCGACGCGGCCGGCGAGCCGGTTGCGGTTCAGCGGCGCGGCTATGTGCTCGAGCCGACCGAGCCATACGAGCAGAATGCGCGCACCGCCGGCTGCGAAGATGCGCGCGTCGGCTATGTGGCGCCGCTCGGCCGCTACATCATGGCCTACACCGCCTATGGCCCGCTCGGGCCGCGCATCGCCCTGGCCGAGTCGCGCGATCTGCTGAGCTGGCAGCGCATCGGCCCGCTGAAGTTCGCGTTCGACCCGCGCCTGCGCGTCGATTTCGACCTGTACGACAACAAAGACGCCTTCTTATTCCCCGAGCCGGTGCGCGACCCGCACGGCCGCCCGGCGCTGGCGCTGATCCACCGCCCCGCCCACACCCAGGGCGGCGTGCGCGTGCTGCCGGCCGGCGTGGCCGAGCCGCGCGCCAGCATCTGGATCTCGTACTGCGATGTCGACGCGGCCCAGCGCGACAGCGGCGCGCTGCTGCGCTGGCGCGATCACCAGCTGCTGGCGGCGCCGCAGCACGAGTGGGAAAGCACCAAGATCGGCGGGGGCGCGCCGCCGCTGCGCACGCCGCTCGGCTGGCTGATGATCTACCACGGCGTGGCCGGCCCGATCGTCGAGAATGTCGACCACCAGCCGTTCGTGCACTACAGCGCCGGCGCCATGCTGCTCGACGCCGACGACCCGCGGCGGGTGCTGTACCGCTCGGCCGCGCCCACGCTCGCCCCCGAGGCCGCCGAGGAGCGCGAGGGCGTGGTGCCGAATGTCGTATTCCCCACCGGCCTCGATCCGCGGCCGGGCGGGCGCGTCGACGTGTACTACGGCATGGCCGACGCGGCGATCGGCGTTGCGCGCCTGGACATTCCGGCCGCACTGGCGGGCGCCGGCGCCTAGAACCAAGCGGCCGGCGGCTCGGCCGAAAGACCGATAGACACGCCTATGTGAGTGCGGTATTCTCTACGGCAGTCGCGCGACATAGCTTCGGTGCGCCTCGGCAGGCCCCCTCGGGCCGCCCAGGCGCCTTTCGGCGTTCACAATCGGGAGGAAACATGCGGCTGTACTACGAGATCGCGCTGCGCTCGTTTCGCCGCGCCACGGTGTACCGAAGCTCGTACGTGGCGGGCATTCTCACGAACGCCTTCTTCGGCGTGCTGCGCTCGTTTATGTACATCGGCCTGTATGGCGCGGGCGGCGCGGTGGCCGGCTTCAGCCTGCGCGACGCGATCAGCTACACCTGGGTGACGCAGGCGCTGATCTCGATCGGCGCCGGCTGGGTGTTCTCGCGCGAGCTAATGCAATCCATCCGCACCGGCGACGTCGTGACCGACCTGTCGCGGCCGTGGAATTTCTACGGCTACTGGCTCAGCCAGTCGCTCGGCGAGCGCTGCTTCAACCTGCTGGTGCGCGGCGCGCTCACCTACCTGATCGGCGTGCTGTATTTCGGCGCGGCAGTGCCCGGCGCGGCGCAGTGGCTCGGGTTCGCGGCGGCGATCGCGCTGGCGCTGGTGCTGTCGTTCGCGTTTAGCTTCATCGTGAACATGAGCGCCTTCTGGCTGCTCGACACCAGCGGCGTGACCATGGTCGCCAATATTATGCTCAGCTTCTTCTCGGGCTTTCTGCTGCCGCTGGCGTTCTTTCCGGCGCCGCTGGCGGCGCTGGCGCGCGCGCTGCCGTTCCAGGCGATCACGGCAGTGCCGGCGCAGATCTTTCTCGGCCAGGTCAGCGGCGCCGCGCTCGGCCAGGCGCTGCTGCTCCAGCTCGGCTGGGCGGCGGCGCTGGTGCTGCTGGGCCTGCTGATGCTGCGCGCGGCCATGCGCAAGGTGGTGGTGCAGGGCGGGTAGCGGCCACAAAAGCAAGAAAGCACCATGCCGCCGCGGCAAAATACGCCTATTACGACTTACGCAGTTGGCGCGCTCAGCCTTCGGCAGAGCGCTACCTCATTCCGTAGAGCTGTGCGGTTTTTCCGCGCTGTGCGCGGGAAATGGACACACGATGATCAAAAAGTACCTCTATACGTGGGCGACCGTTGCTTGTGTAGCTTCTTAGGAGGAGCGCATGCTCTCGCTCTACTTCCGGCTGATCGGCGCGCGCATCCGCGCCCAGATGCAGTACCGCGTGTCGTTCTGGATGGAGCTGATCGGCTTTGGGCTGGTGACCGGGCTGGAGTTCGTGGCGGTGGCGATCCTGTTCGCGCGCTTCCGGGCGATCGCCGGCTGGTCGCTGGCCGAGGTGGCGCTGCTGTACGGCCTGGCCTCGGCGGCGCTGGGCATCGCCGAGATGGCCTGCCGCGGCTTCGACTCGCCGTTCGAGCGCATGATGCAGCAGGGCGCGTTCGACACGATCATGATCCGCCCGATCGGCAGCTTCTTCGGCGTGCTCGCCTCGGAGTTCCAGCTGATGCGGCTGGGGCGCGTGACGCAGGGGCTGGTGGTGCTGGGCTACGCCCTGGCGCGCCTGCCGATCGGCTGGACGCCCGGCAAGCTGCTGCTGCTGCCGCTGACGCTGCTGTCCGGCGCGGCGATCTACTGCGGCCTGGCGGTGATGGGCGCGACGGTGTGCTTCTGGACGATCAAAACCCCCGAGGTGATCAATATTTTCACCGTCGGCGGGGCCGAGGCTTCGAGCTACCCGCTGAGCATCTACAGCGGCCTGGTGCGCGGCGTGTTCCTGTTTGTCGTGCCGATCGCCTTCGCCAACTACCCGGCCGCGCTGTACCTGCTCGGCCGCGCCGACCCGTTTGGCCTGCCGGGGTGGGCGGCCTGGCTGGCGCCGCTGGCGGCCGCGCTGTTCTGCGCGCTGGCCGTCGCCTTCTGGCGCGTGGGTGTGTCGAAGTACCAGGGCGCGGGGAGCTGACGAAGGCGCAGAGCCGAGAACTGAGAATGGACGGTGTGCAGCGCGGCTCTCAGTTCTTCGGCTCGATCTTCGAGTATAGTAGCCAATACAACTTTGTGTTGTACCTCTTCCCTTGACAAATCCCCTGTTACAAATATACTTCCACGTAGACTATTTTCACTTCCATGCTGCATTCAACCCGCCTGCCTATGTCAAGGTGCCGGTTTTAGTTCGAGGCGCTCATGGAAGCGTTTACTTACCAGTTCACTGCGCTACGCGGCATCCAGGCTGGCCGCGAGTTCTATGTAGTAATGTGCCCGCTTAAGCTGATCCCAAAGATCTTTTTGTTCGACGAAGAAGAGATCCCGCCCGAGCTGCGCGCCCAGCGCACGCTCAATCGCGCGCGCGTGCCCGAGATTGCGCGCTACCTGCTCGACAACCCGACCGAGTATGTCTTTTCGTCGATCACGGCTTCGATCGACGGCGAGGTGTCGTTTGAGCCGCGCGCCAGCAAAGGCCAGGAACGCAATGTCGGCAGTTTAGTGGTGCCGATGACCGCGCGCTTTCTGATTAACGACGGCCAGCACCGGCGCGCGGCGATCGAAGAGGCGCTGAAGGAAAATCCGCAGCTTGGCGATGAAACAGTCTCGGTGGTGTTTTTTATCGACGCCGGGCTTGGCCGCAGCCAGCAGCTGTTCGCCGACTTAAATACCCACGCGGTGCGCCCAAGCAAATCGCTTGGCATCCTTTACGATAAACGCGACCCGTTCTCACGCCTGGCGTTGAGCCTGGCCGAAAGCGTGCCTGTATTTCGCGGCCTGACCGAGATGGAGAAGACGACGATCTCGAATCGCAGCCCAAAGCTGTTTACGCTCAGCGCGATCTATCAGGCCACTCAGGAACTGCTGCATAAACACCGTAACGACTCAGTGACCAGGGCCGATCTGCCGATCGCGCGCGATTTCTGGACAACGCTGAGCGAGACGATCCCCGAGTGGCGCCAGGTGATCAAGCGCGAGGTCAGCGCGGTGATTTTGCGGAATCAGTATGTCCACGCGCATGGCGTAGTGCTGCATGCATTTGGCATCGCCGGCCGCACGCTGCTGGCAACCTACCCTGATGATTGGAAGAAACGCCTCGCGCCGCTGGCCGAGGTCAATTGGTTGCGAACAAACACCACGCAATGGGAAGGGCGCTCGATGGAGCATGGCAAAATGAGTAAGGCGCTAATCAACGTGAACCTGACTGCGAATCTGATCAAACAGATCATTGATCTGCCGCTTTCGGCCGACGAGGCGGCATTGGAAAAACGGGTAGCCAAACAAGCATAGCGTGGGGGCTAGCATGACAACCAGACATGGCCTGCCGAGTGAGAGCCATTCGGTGTTCGATACAAAAACAATCGATGATATCTACGCCGAGATCCGCGAGGTGTATGCATCAAGCAAGATGCCGTGGGTGATCGGCTATAGCGGCGGCAAGGATTCGACGGCGACGCTGCAGCTGGTATGGTATGCGCTGGCGAGCTTACCGGTTGAGCAGCGCCACAAGCCGGTGTATGTGATCGCCTCAGACACGCTGGTCGAGACACCGGTGATTGTGGATTATCTGAACGCTACGCTGAGCCAGATCAACCAGGCCGCCAAGGCCGCACAGATGCCGGTCGAGGCGCAGAAGGTGGTGCCGCAAACGACCGATACCTTTTGGGTGAACCTGATCGGCCGTGGCTACCCCGCGCCGAACCAGCGCTTCCGCTGGTGTACCGAGCGCATGAAGATCAACCCGGCCAATCGCTTCATCCTCGACCGCGCGGCCGAGTTTGGCGAAGTGGTGATGGTGCTGGGCGGGCGCAAAAGCGAAAGCGCCAGCCGCGCGCAGGTGCTGAACAGCCACCACGGCAAGGTCACCGGCAGCCGGCTGCGCCGCCACCATATCCTGACCCGCGCGTATGTCTACACGCCGGTTGAAGATTTTACAACCGACGATGTTTGGACGTACCTGCTTGGCGTGGCCTCGCCCTGGGGCAGCAACAACCGCGACCTGGCCGCGCTGTACCGCAGCGCGCAGTCGGGCGAGTGCCCGCTGGTGGTCGATGATACCACGCCCTCGTGCGGCAACAGCCGCTTTGGCTGCTGGACATGCACTGTGGTGACGCGCGATAAGTCGATGGAGGCGATGATCGACAATGGCGAAGAGTGGATGCTGCCGCTGCTGGAGTTCCGCGACTGGCTGGCCGATACCCAAGATCCTGCCAAGAAGCATCTTTTCCGCGAGCATAAGCGCCGCACCGGCCAGGTGTCGGTGAAAGACGGCAAGCTGATCCGCGGGCCGTACAAGCTTGAGTTTTGTAAAGAGATACTGCGGCGCTTGCTCGACACCCAGAACCAGGTGCGCGCTGAAGGGCCGGATGCCAATCAGGAACTGATCAGCGCGGCCGAGCTGCACGAGATCCGCCGGATCTGGCGCACCGAGCGCCAGGATTGGGACGACGCAGTGCCGCAGATCTACGCCGAGATGACCGGGCGCACGCTTGATTGGCTGCAAGACGATATTGGCGCGTTTTCGGCCCAGGAATATCGGGTACTCGACGAGATTTGCCAGGAACAGCAGATCCCAACTGATCTCGTGGCGCGCTTGCTTGAGCAGGAGCGCCAGCTACAAGGTATGCACCGCCGCGCCGGGATCTTTCAGCGCATCGACGACGTACTTGGCGAAGAATGGCGCGACGAAACGACTATTCGCGAGGCGTACAATATTCCACTGTTAGCTGCGGTAGAAGAAGCAGGGTCATGATTTTCACTCGGCTCACGATTACAAACCTTGGTGTGTATCGCGGCCGGCACGAGTTCGAGCTGCGCCCGCAGCAGCGCGACGGCGAAACGCGCCCAATCGTGCTGTTTGGCGGCAAGAACGGCGCCGGCAAGACGACTATTCTCGATGCTATTCGGCTGTGCCTGTACGGCCGCAGCACGCTGGGCATGCGCGTGCGCCGCGCCGATTATGAGACATACATCCGCCAGCGATTTCACCGCGATGCCCAGCAGCTGCCGGTGCAATCGGCCAGCGTGGGGATGCTGTTTGAGCATGTGCATGCTGGCGTGCTCAGCACCTATGATGCGGTGCGCTCATGGCGGCTGGATGGTACAGCCGTGCACGAGCATATCTCGATCTACAAGGACGGTCAGCCATTCCAGGAGATTGCGCCTGAATATTGGAACGACTTTTTACGCGACCTGATTCCACCCGGCCTGGCCGACCTGTTTTTCTTCGACGGCGAGCAGATCCAGGCGCTGGCCGACGAGGAGCGCGAGGCCGAGACCCTGGCGGCGGCGGTACGTGGGCTGCTGAATATCGACTTGATCGAGCGGCTGCGCTCTGACATCAGCGTGTATCTACGCCAGCAGGAGAAGCAGGATCGTTCGCGCCTCCAGCAGTCCGCCGACGAGGCCGAAGCAGCGCATCGCGATGCCGAGCAGCGTGTGAATGATCGCCGGCAGGATCTGGCCCAGCTTCAAGCCAAGCTCGATCGTGTCGCGATGCAGATCGACAAGGCCCGCCAGGCGCTATTACGTGAAGGTGCGGGGTTTATCCACCAGCGCGATGCGATCGAGCAGCGTCAGCAACAAGTCGCGCGCGAGTTGGATCAGACCCGCGAGGCCATCCGCGAGCTGGCGACTGGCCTGTTGCCGTTTTCGGTGGCGCCGCAGTGGGCGCGCCGGCTACGCGAACGACTGATGTATGAAGCTGGCATCGAACAGGCCAATCTTGTGTTCGATTCGCAACAAATGCAGGCTGCTCAGGTTGCGCTGAAGTTACTCCAACCAGAATTTCAAACCAGCACCGCACCGCAGGTGCTGCCGCAGGATTGGGCGCAGATCGCCGGCGCAATCCAAGGGTTGCTCCAACCCACGCCACCAACCGATCCAGCCGAGATTCGACATCAGCTCGCTGCACAGGACCGCGAAAAATTGCTTGGCTGGATTGCGAGCGCGAGCCAGCAGGTGCCTGAACAACTGCATCAATTGAGCCAGCGCTTGGAGCAGCTTGAAACCGAACAGCACCAACTCCAGCAATCCCTCAAGCAAGTGCCGACCGACGATGTTGCATTGCCGCTGCTCGACGAGTTCAACCATCACGCAGAAGATAAAGGCCGGCTGGAGGAACAATATCGACGAGTAGCCGATGAATTCAATCAGCTTGAATATCAGCTGGCCGGGCTTGCACGCGAGCGCGCTGCGGCCTGGCAGCGCTTGGCCACGATCGGTGATGCCGACGCGCGCGTCGACCGCGCCGCCAAGGTGCAGGTTATTCTGCAGCAGTACCTGGTACAGATCACCGAGATCAAAATCCAAGAGCTGGAACAGGCGATCGCGCAGTTCTTTAACCTGCTATGCCGCAAGCGCACGCTGGTGCGCGAGGTCAAGATTAATATGCAGAGCCTGACCGTATCGCTGTACAGTCTGAATCGTGTGCCGCTACCCAAATCGGATCTATCAGCCGGCGAGAAACAACTATATGCCACGGCGCTGCTGTGGGCGCTGCGCTCGGTTTCCGGCCGCGCGCTGCCGATTATTATCGATACGCCAATGGGGCGGCTGGATAGCGACCACCGCGATGCAATGCTCACAACCTTCTTTCCACACGCCGCACACCAGGTGCTACTGCTTTCGACCGACACCGAAATCGACCCGGCCGCCTTTCGGCAGCTTGAGCACGCAGTCTCGCATACGTTCCGGCTGGAGTTCGACCAGGACACCGGCAGCACGCACGTCGAGCGCGGCTATTTCGCGCCGCAGGCACAGGAGGCGCTGGCATGAAACTGACCCGCCTGCGCGTGTGCAACGAGGTCGATCAGCGGCTGATGCATCTCAAAGCGCGCACCGGCCTGACGCCGAACTTACTCTGCCGGATCGGCTTTTGTTTGTCGCTGAACGACCCGACCGTACCCGACCCAGGCGCCTACCCGCCCGATAGCGACCGTGAGCTGAACCGATATACGCTGACCGGCGAGTGGGATATGTTCTTTGTGGCGCTGATCCGCGAGCGCTGCGCCTTCGACGGGCTGGATCTTGAAACGGCGCTCGAAGAGCAGTTCCGCGCGCATGTCAATCGTGGGGTGCTGATGCTGTATAACCGCGTGAAGCATCTGGGCGACCTGGCCCGGCTGGTGCAGGAGCAGCTGCCGGCGGCGAGTGTGGGAGCAACATAATGACCGAACCGCGCCCGATCATCTACCTCGACCATAACGCGACCACGCCGGTCGACCCGCGCGTGCTTGCCGCGATGCTGCCGTACTTCAGCGAGGTGTATGGCAACGCCGCGAGCATCGACCACGAGGCCGGCCACGTGGCCAACCAGGCAGTCGAGCGCGCGCGCGAGCAGTGCGCCAGGGCGATCGGTGCGCGGCCCGAGGAGATTGTGTTCACCAGTGGCGCGACTGAGTCGGACAATATTGCGCTGTTTGGCGTGGCCGAGCGCTATGCCGCCAAGGGCGACCATATCATCACCTGTGTGACCGAACACAAAGCTGTGCTCGATTGCTGCCAGCGGCTGGAGCAGCTGGGCAAGCGCGTGACCTACCTGCCGGTCGATCAGTATGGCCTGGTTGACCTCGAAGCAGTGCGCAAGGCGATCACGCCGCGCACGGTGCTGATCTCGATTATGTTCGCAAACAACGAGATCGGCACGATTGCGCCGGTGAAGGAGATTGCAGCGATCGCGCACGAGCATAGCGTGCTGTTCCATACCGACGCGGCCCAGGCGGTGGGCCACGTGCCGGTGGAGGTCGAGGCCATGCAGATCGACCTGCTTTCGTTTTCGGCGCACAAGCTGTATGGGCCAAAGGGGATTGGCGGGCTGTATGTGCGGCGGCGCGGCCCGCGCGTCAAAGTCGCGCCGGTGATCTATGGCGGCGGCCACGAGCGCGGCATGCGCTCGGGCACGCTGAATGTGCCGGGGATTGTTGGCATGGGCATGGCGCTGGAGCTGGCAACCAAAGAGATGGCGGCCGAGGCCAGGCGCTACCGGGCCTGGACCAGCCAGATCTACGAGCGGCTACAAGCCGAGCTAGGCACACAGAACGTCGCGCTGAACGGCCACCCAAGCCAGCGCCTGCCACACAACCTGAACGTATCGCTCGCAGGCATCGAGAGCAAATCGCTGGTGGTGCAGCTCAAGGGCATCGCAATCTCAACCGGCTCGGCCTGCACCTCGGCCACCGTCGAGCCTTCGCATGTCATCCTGGCGCTGGGCTATGGCGAACAACGCGCACATAGCGCGATTCGGCTTGGAGTTGGCCGAGGGAACACTCATGTGGAGATCGACACGGCGTGCGCGACGATTGTCGCAGGGGTACGGCGAATACAAAAGCTAAGTGCGACTCAACCTGCGATTGGATGATGTGGTAACGTCGACGCCATGGCGACGCAAGGCGAGCGCTACATCAGGATCGACATTTTCATCGAGATGCAGGCGGATGCGATCAGCCATGATTCAATGCCCGAAGTTTGGCGCGCAATCGGGACGGAGTGTTGTTGCGAAAGGTCTCAGCGAAGCCGTGATCAGCGCTCATACTTTGATCGAGCTCTGCTTGATGATCGTAATAGTACGCCATCGCCGCATAGACCGCCGCCAACGGCAGATCATATTTACCAGCGATCTCTTCCAGCGATTGACCAAGCCGCAGGTACATCAACACAATATCAGCCACGGTAATGCGTGTCTCTGCGATGCGAGGCCGGCCACCTCGGATGCCCGGCGTTATCTTAATATATCGATCGAGGGCGATCGTCATTACTTTCTCCTGGAGATGAAATATGGTCGCAATACTGTACTGAATGCATGGTTAGTATAGCACATCGCTGATCAGGTGCTGTGAAGCTGCTTTGCTGTAGCATGTTCTTGATCCAAGTATGGCTATCTGCAGGGGCAAATCCGTGGAATTAGTTTCCCTAGTTGGTCAAGCATGATCGACGATCTCCCGACATATATAACGTGCGATACCTTTCATGACCTCACAGTCGCTCCATCCGAGCCGAATCGTGGCCAGCACACAACGGCCACCCGACTAAGCGCCTGCCGCATAATCTGAACGTCGCGATCAAATGGACGAGAGCAAGTCACTGGTGGTGCAGCTTTATTTATCTCTTACGCCGAAAATATTTTCAATGCCATATCAATAAGTAGCTTTTGCCTCTTCCTAACTTCATTGATATCCCATATAGATAGCGTTGCCAGATCACGGTTGAGCGCAATACTAGATCCACTATAATCTGAGCGCTTCAAATTGAACGGTTTATTGCCAGCTTTACTATTATCGTTGCCTCCCCAAAAAGACAAATTTCCCAAGTTGTTGACTATTGGGTCGAGATCTGGATTTGGAGACGTTGGATTTTTAGCATGAATATGTTCAATAGTTAGTGTGGCAATATCGAATAAACGAGTCCTATCGGGGTTTAAGTTGCCTGTACCTCCTTTCTTACACCAATAGTAATAGTCCTCGATTGTCGACAAGAAATGGCGTATTATCAAACGATTTGATGTGATGCCGTAATTCAGTTGATCTAGAAGCCCCACCTCGAAGGTGTGATCCTTCGCATGATTTATTTGCAGATTATTCAATTGCGTCTGTAGTAATGACAGATTATACGTACTTGGATTCTGGCGGATGAGCTTTGCTTGTGCATTATAAACATTTCCGAGGCGACTTGCGTGGGCTCCCACAATAGTGATATATCTAAATGAGAAACGCTCCAAAAGGTGAACAATTTCGGCAAATAGATTCTCCGCCAAACATTGACTAGCACTAAGTAGCAGCGGGATACAAATAGTATGTTTCAACGTCTTGATAAGCCGTTGAAGTCTATCACGATCCCAAGCTGGTAGAATGGTCGATTGATATGGCCACTGTCCATCACTAATATCAATAAATGCCTCTACATTGTTTCCCATATCCAATACCCGATCGCGGACATTATTAGCGTGACTGGCATCGAATTGACCTGGATACTTAAAGAATGTAGAACGATACTCGTTGGCTAAACCCCGTTGAGGAGCTCGTTTTCCCTGATAAGAGGGATAATACGCCTTTAGAAAATAGTCAATTTCCAAATCCTTATATCCTAGAATTTCATCCCATGTGGCCTCTGTCTGAGCTTGCTGGCTATCATATCCTTCCAGCATTTCTAGCGTATAAGAACGCAAGAGATCACCATCACTAAGATTTTTGCCACGATCGTTTAAGATTGAGAATAGACGATATGCTTCCTGATGATTGTCACTTATAATATGAATGACGTAGCAATCAACAGTAAGGCACGAATGAAGAATAAGAAGCTTATTAATTTTCTCATCAATTGAGTGTGATGTATCGCTAATGATAGGTTTATGGATTAGTTCTTCATAAATATACCGCCATGCTTGCTGTAAACGCCGATGAGAGTCGCGCTGAAAGATTGTCTGCGTTCGAGAATTACCAGCGTTCTCTAATATCTCTTTAAAAAAGGAATCGTCTGCTTTAGATAGGTTTATTCTGTGATGGTGCTTTACTTGTCCTTGTTCAACCTCTGGATATACCAAATGAGTATTGTTTATGACATCGGAGTGCGCATTAGCAGTCTGGGCTCCAGTATTGTTACCTTGGCTCATTGCTTCTACAGCAATCTTCTCGAAGCCACTTAATAAGGCATTCAATGCTATTGTTACTGTTGTTAGTCTTTGCTGCCCGTCGACAATATCGTATTCATCACCAGACCGTGTACCTGCAACTGTTCGTTTGACACTTACTACACCTCCAAAAAAGTGGGCCATTTGCTTACCAGGCGTGTTCAATCGCATAGTATATATGTCTCGGATATCATGAACAAACTCCTCAATTTCCTCTTCGTCCCATGCATATGAACGCTGATATCTTGGAATCTTTAAAGGAAATCTCTGCAACAAAAGCTTTCCAAATGGAAGATTCTCAGTAGCTTCGATCATGGTGTTGCTACCTTTCTAATGAGACAAATCAGTAATTTATCAGTGGATTACTGTTATCCCCTTATTGCATGGCACACATTTGTTCTGATATGACGATTTGCAGCATTGGTATGCCTTGTACCATCATTTTGATAGCCTATAACGGCGCGTACTCGCTCGATAGATTCATGGCTTCCTAATCAGCTATTTTAGCTCTAGCACAAATGTGTGTCATGCAATGAGCTGTTATCCCAATTCCCGCGCATCATCCATCAACTGATCCGTTGTCACCTGGAAGAACTTGGCAATCTTCAGGATCAGCTCGGCCGATGGCTGGTGCGAGCCGGCTTCGAGCCCAGCAAGATGGCTGTGCGCAACACCCAGCTGTACGGCGAGTTGGCGATAGCTTAGGCCAGCGCGCTCACGCAGGGTCCGCAGCTTTTCACCAAATCGTTGCATAGTGTCGTACGCGCCAGAGGTATTGACATTCAGGTTCAGCCATGCTATAGTGTTCAGTGTGACCGAACACCTACAGTCTGCTTGAACAATGATGCAGAAGTAGATTGTAGATAGGAACCAAGCCTATGGGCGCTATGACTCCTGAAGAGCTACTACGCCACTGGTCTGGCGAAGCCCTATCCGCTGATATGGCGATCGGGCAGGTTCTACAGCATTTGGTCAAGCTGCAGACTACAGTAGAATCGCTCAACCGCACGGTCTCAAAACTACGTGCTGATACAGAAGCGCTTGGCCTGCGAACTAGCGCCACACCTGCAAAATCCTCAAAACGGCGGTCTGACTGATCATTGGCTATACTACCATAGCTAGACGGTTCTGATCAAATCAACCAGACTCCAAAGTGGCTGCCCAACTTGATCAACCACCTGTGCCTTCAGTTCTTGAATTCCGGCGTTGGCATATTCCTCGGCGATCTGGACAATTAAGTCTTCGTCAGCCAGCACCTGAATATCGCCGGTTTTGGCAATTGCAATCGCTTTGAGGATTGGCATGTCAGCTTGCTCTGAGAACTGGGTGAAATGAAAGATTTGCTGCTTCTTGCCAACGATTGGTTTGGGCAAACCTCGGCGATAACCCAAGCATGTCGCTAGCATAAACACGTCTTTCATGGTTCGGAACGGTGCGTTCTCGGGGTTGTTACCCTCGGAAAGCTGTTTGTATAGCTCGTGCAGGCTAGCGTCGATACTCACGCGCCCGCTGCCGCGCCCGGCTGTATCACTCATCGTCGCAGCTCCTCAATGATGGTGCAGCTGGTGTTTGGGTCGAAATGTAGCACATACTCGGCGCCAATGCGTGGCCGCAGATTTTCCAGCGCCTGGTCGCGCAGCTCTTCGTCAGTCACAAACAGCACGAGTTGCGTTGCCAACTCAGGAATCCGCGCCGTAATACTTTCGCGGTGGGCCGATGATAATCGGCCAAACGGTGTGTCCATCACCAGCGGGGCCTCGCGCTCGGCGACGCCGGCCATAGCGGCGATAAAGGACAGGCTGAGCACCTGTCGTTCACCGGCCGAGAGATCAGAGCGCGCCGGTAAGCCGTAGCGGTCGATCACGTCAAGCTGATACTCTTTGGACAGCCGAACCTCGCTGAAGTGCCCACCCTTCCAGGCCAGCGACTGAAAGATCTCTCGCGCGCGCTGCTCGATCTGTTGGCGCTTCTCTTCGGCGAACGACTTATAAACAGTGTCGATAATCTCCGAGGAGTGTTGCGCCAGTTCGATCTTGTGGCTTAGCAATTGCTCGCGCACCTCACTCTTGCGGGCGAGGCTGATCTGTTTCTCGAGCTCCACGATTTTCTTGCGCAGATCTTCAAGCTGCATTCCGACGCGAATGTCTTCTTCCTGATACTTATCCATGTCGGCCTTAAATTCGGCACGCTTCTTCGAGAGCATACTGGCTTCGCTATGATCAGAATCGTCCATCTGCTGCTTAATATCGTCGCGTTCGGCATAAAGACGATCCATTGTTTGTTCCAGGCGCACCTTCTCGACCATCGCGTCGTTAAGCACGCGCACGATATCTGCGCCGCGTTCAGGCAATGACCTTAGAATGCCGCTGGTGGTCAGCACATTATTTTCCAGTGAACTCGGTACTGCCGAGCCAAGTAGCTTTAGCAAATGTATATGCGCCTCATCGTGCTCGGCGAATGACCGCCCGCAGATACACATCTTGCGGTCGAGCAGATCCTGCACAAACTGCTGGCGGATATTGCTAGGGATTTCGCCGCGCTGGCGCTTCTCATCGAGGATAGCTTGGGCTTTCGCAATTGCATTGCCAATCAGTGCGATATAGCCCTGGCTGGCCTGGTCGCGAATGCGATTAACCAAGCCTTTGAAGTCCAGGTCGCGCTCCTGCATCTGGGCTGTGTATAGGTCGTACTGTTTTTGGAGCGCCTGTACTGCATCGAGATTACGCAGCTGCTGGTTGACTTCTTCGTCGTGCTTTTTAGCGGCCGCGATCTCTTTCTTAAGATTATCCTGGCGAGCAGCCAGATCAGTCTCTTGCTGGCGCAGCTCAACATCCTTCGCGACCAGGGCTTTCAGTTCGCCACTGGCCAAGCTGCGTAGCTCAGTGCGTAAGTCGCGCGCAACTTTGCCCAAGTGATCGCGGGCGTTCTCAAGTACCTTCAGGTTGAGCACGCCATACACCGCATAGCGCACTTCGTCGGCCGATTCGGGCCGAGCGAATGTCTCGATTTTTTCGCCATCGAAAAGGAAATAGGTTCGGACATTCGCCGGCAAAATCGCATTCATTGTGCCGATAGCATTATCGACACGTACTGATTGACCATCGTAGCGCGTACGCATCAACAAAAACTCGATATCCGGCTTTTCACGAACGCTGCCGTCGGGCTGCTTCATCCCTTTCAGTTGCCGTGAGGCGACATAGCGCTGCCCCTCGTGAATAAAGGTCACAACAACTTTGGTTCGAACTTCTTCACCGACCTCCGCGCGCAGCACTGCTTCTTTGCTAATGATCTGCCCGATACCCTCAACACCTTCGCCATACAAGCACCAATTGAGCGCAGCAAAGAGCGATGTTTTGCCGGCCCCATTAACGCCGTGAAACACCGTAACATTGCGCTCGGCGTCCTGCGAAAAACGCACCAGTTGCTCGCCGAAGTATTGGCGGAAGTTGGTCAGGGCGATCCGCTCAAGCTTCATTGTCGGCGTCCTTCAGCGTATCGCGAGCGATCCGATCGAGGATGTCGAGGATCGGGCCTTTATAGCGTGGCTCCCTGAGATGAATATTTTCTAGCTCGAACTGGATGACGTCGGTGATCACCTGCCGGGTTGCGTCGTCGCATTCGGCGAACAAGGCCATGATCTGTTTTTGAAGCGTCGCCATATATCAGACCTCATAGATATCGTATCTTCTTGCGATGGCGCGGATAACGTCAAGCGCTTGGTGTTTGTTACGCGCGCAGGCCGCGAATTCACGAAACCGCCCAACCTCGTGCCGTATTATACTTTGCTCGGCGCTGAACAATGCGCCGCCGCGCCATGATTGTGGAGGAATTGCGACAAGATCATAGATCATCGCCTCGCTTTTGCCTGGTGAGCGACGCAAAATGCGCCCGCGCCGTTGGATAAACTCGCGCGGGTTACTACTGCTCGCGAGAATAAAGGCAATGCGCGTGCTTGGTACATCGACGCCTTCATCCAGGCATTTCATTGCTACCAAACCGTCGAGCTGACCGCTAGCGAAATCCGTCAGCAACTGCTGGCGCTCGTCGTTCGGCTCTTCGGCAGTAAAGCGATGAATCAGCATCTCGTGATTCCAACCAAGTAGCCTGCAAACCTCGTCGATCTGCTCGGGTGCGCAGTAAAACAGGGCATGCTGGACTTTGCCGAGTTCTGTAAGTAGCCGATCCAATATGACAAGTTTGTTTGCGGCATTATTGAGCAGCCGTGCGCGTTTGATCAGCAGCATTTCCAGCGCATTTTGCAGATCGTCGTCGTCGCTCTCCATGAGCTTGCCGATCTGTAGGCTCAGCTGCTGATACTCGGCCAGCTCGTCGGGTGTCAATTCCACCAGCTGCGGGTAGTAGGTATATGGTGTAAGCACATCACCGATCGCGCGTTCGAGTGGAAATTCGAACACCGTCGGGCCGAAATATGTACGTAGCGCTGATGTGCCAACGTCATCGAACCAGCGATCTGGCGTTGCCGAAAGCCCAAGGCGATTGGCGATCGCTTCTGGTAAGCGCAATCGGCGCTGTTCTGCGCCAAGATGATGCACTTCGTCGGCGATCAGCATTGCTGGCCCGCTGATTCGCGCAATCGCCAGCTGAAAATCATTATCGGTAAACGTTGTGTGGGTAGTGATCACGGCCAGATGAGTGCGATCCTGATGATTATACTCGCTAATCTGCTGGTTGAGCGGCTTGAGCCAATCTTGTTTGCGCTGGTAGGCAAGGATCGGTACAAGGCCAAATTCGGCAGCTTCGCGCTTCCACTGATCAACCAAGTGCTGGTAAGGGCACGTAATTATGACTGCTAGGCGTCGATCCCGGCCAAACAAACGTACCATAGTGGCTAACGCGGTGATAGTCTTACCCGTGCCTGTCGCCATTTCGAAAATACCCTGGCACCCCTTTTTGAACCATTCGCGGAGCGCCTCTTCTTGATAATCGCGCAGCCGTAGATCAGTTGGGCGATGTGGTTGATCTGGCAGTTTGTAGCTGCCCAAGCGCTCGGCTATGTGTTCAGGCAACTCATACGGCCGTTCCCCGCTGCGCAGCTTCAAGATCTGCTCACGCGCGGCCTCGGGCAGATCGAAGACGCGCACATTTGGGTCTTCGCCATGCCACAACCGGTCGAAGCGCTCACGATCGTGGAGAACAACATCGGCGTGATAGGTATTCCATGAACAAAAGGTCTTGATCGACTCGTAGTTACGCGTGCCTTGGATACTATCGTTATAGCTACCCTCGAAGCTCACACTCTCGCCGTTGGTGTCGGTAAAGACGCCAAATTTTGCATGGAATTCACCGGTCAACTCATGTGCAGGCACCGCTAAACGGAAATCGATCACGCGATCGGCGATCATCCACGCCAATGCTGATAAAGTCTCTGTTTCGAGAGTACGTGCTAAGGTCGCAATATTCTGGTCGAGCGCTTGATAAAGCAAGCTATCACGGCGGGCACGGCTGCCCTTCAGCATAGCCTGCCAATCATCGGCCGACAAGATCGGGCTGGTGATCCAACGTGCACTGCCGCCGTTTTGGGCAAACACAGCCATACCTCGGGCATTAATTCGCAGCCACCCCGAGCTAAAGAAGCCAACGCCGCGATCGTAGCGCGCGGCGCCAGCCAGCAACGGCCCGAAGAGATCCCTCGTGAGGTCGTGCGTGGACGTGTCGAGGAAGGCAGGGATGGCGAGGTCGCGAAATAGCGCCATGTGGATAGTTAAGCATTGCTAGACTGTGCGATTGCTCATAATCACAGTATAGATGTATTTTTCTGATATGCAAGCGGGTATAGTGGTGTTTTTGGTTGCTTTTTTGAAATCTTGATAGTTTCTTTTGCGGGCGCTTCGCCCCGCGCCCCGATTAGGTCGCTCACGCGGTTGATTCTTGCGGGCGCTTCGCTCCGCGCCCCGATTAGGTCGCTCACGCGGTTGATTCGTGCGGGCGCTTCGCCCTGCGCCCCGATTAGGTCGCTCACGCGGTTGATTCTTGCGGGCGCTTCGCCCCGCGCCCCGATTAGGTCGCTCACGCGGTTGATTCTTGCGGGCGCTTCGCCCCGCGCCCCGATTAGGGGAACCAGGCCGGTTCCCCTAAAACCCCTCCAGCAAGTGAAGCCCTACCAGCGGGAACGCCATGCGCTCATGCCTCTGGGCAAACCAACACGTGCTTCTGTGCCCCAAGGCATGCGCCACCAGCATTTCGAATGAGGCAGCTTGCTTTACGGGGTCCGGGGCAGCGCCCCGGCGGCGGGGATGCAAGGGGCCGGCGGCGGCCCCTTGCCGCGGGGCACGGGGCCGCGTAGGCCCCGCTAGGCGCGCTGAGCTACGACCGCAGACCGTTGGCGAACGGAACGCGCTGCTCGATACTGTGTGCTCCTGGGGCAGGCAAGCAGAAATGAGGGTGCGATGCCACTGATCGAAGTCGAAGATCTACGCAAAACGTTCAGCGTGGCGGTGCGGCGCGGCGGGCGGATGGGCGCGCTGCGCTCGCTGCTGGCGCGCGAGTACCGCCAGGTGACGGCGGTAGACGGCGTGTCGTTCGCGCTGGAGGCCGGCGAGATGGTTGGCTACATCGGCCCGAACGGCGCCGGCAAATCGACGACGATCAAGATGCTGACGGGCATCCTGGTGCCGAGCGGCGGGCGGATCGAGATCGACGGGCGCATACCGCACCAGCGGCGCGTCGAGCACGTGCGGCGCATCGGCGTGGTGTTCGGGCAGCGCAGCCAGCTGTGGTGGGACCTGCCGGCGATCGAGTCGTTCGAGCTGCTGCGCCACATCTACCGCATCCCCGAGCCGCGCTGGCGCGCGAATCTGCGCGAGTTCACCGAGCTGCTCGAGCTTGGGCCGTTCCTCGAAACCCCCGTGCGCCAGCTGTCGCTCGGCCAGCGCATGCGTGCCGACCTGGCGGCGGCGCTGCTGCACGAGCCCAAGATCCTGTTCCTCGACGAGCCGACGATCGGCCTGGACGTGGTGGCCAAAGAGCGCATCCGCCGCTTTCTGCACGACATCAACCGCGAGCGCGGCGTCACGGTCATCCTCACCACGCACGACCTCGACGACATCACCAGGCTGTGCCAGCGCGTGGTGCTGATCGACCACGGCCGCGTGATCTACGACGGCGGCCTCGAGCGCCTGCGCGAGCGCTTCGGCCGCGAGCGCACGCTGGTGGTGGATCTCGACCAGGAGGTGAATGGCATGAGCGTGCCGAACGCCGAGCTGGTGCGCCGCGAGGGGCCGCGCGCATGGCTGCGCTTCAGCCGCGAGGCCACCACCGCCGCCGCGCTGATCGCCGAGGTGGCAGCGCGCTACCGCGTGCGCGACCTGACCGTCGAGGAGCCGCAGATCGAGGCGATCGTGCGCGGGATCTACGAGACGGGCAGCGCCGGATAGTTTGCGGGCGGGCAGAGCGCAGCTGGCGGGGCGAGCACAAGGCTCGCCCTAACCGGGGCAGCCACGCTTGTCGGGGTGCAGCTGGCGGGGCGAGCACAAGGCTCGCCCTAACCGGGGCAGCCACGCTCGTCGGGGTGCAGGAGGGGGCGGCTAGCGGGGCGAGCACAAGGCTCGCCCTAACCGGGGCAGCCACGCTCGTCGGGGTGCGGGGAGGGGCAGGGCTTGCGTGTTACATCGCGGAGTTGGAGCGCTTGCCGGGCCGTTTGCGCTCCGACTTGCGCTTCAGCCCCAGCATCAGCACTGCCGGCGAGTCCGAGCCATACTGCGCCACCACCTGCGCCCGCGCCCCTAGCACATCCTCATGGAGCGCCCACTCTGCCTCGATCGACGCCGCGCGCATCTCGAGCAGTACCTTTGCCGCCCGCGCCTCGGCGGCGTGGGCATCGCGCACGCTGTCGCTCCGCGAACTCAACGACGGCGCGCTGTGTGCACTATTCACTGGCGTATAATCTACGAGCTTGTTGATACCAAGCACCGTGCTCAGGTCGAACCGTACCTTGTTGGAGGGCAGCCGTTTCCTTTTGTTGCTGTTCATAGTTCCTCGTTGATGTCGTCATTGCATCGTTGCTTGTGCTGGCCAATCCAGCACGTAGGCAAATATACCATTGCTGCCGAACGGCCGCTACCACATTTTATTGCAATTGGTGAGCGTATAGCGAGCAGTGATGTCATTCACTGCATTCACCCTATAAATCACAAAATACTGCCGCAATATAGCAAGTGATCGCAGTGACCTAGCAAGTGATCGCAGTGACCTAGCAAGTGATCGCAGTGACCTAGCAAGTGATCGCAGTGACCTAGCAAGTGATCGCAGTGACCTAGCAAGTGAGCGCAGTGACCTAGCAAGTAAGGGCGAGCCTCGTGCTCGCCCCAAGCACGCCCTCGTGCTCGCCCCAAGCACGCCCTCGTGCTCGCCCCAGCCGCTGCGCCCCAGCCCACAGGATCGGAGCGCGCAGGCCCACACGGGGTATGTGTAGGTGTGTGTAGGTGTGTAGGTGTGTAGGTGTGTGTAGGTGTGTGTAAGGGCGAGCCTTGTGCTCGCCCCCGTGCTCGCCCTCGTGCTCGCCCCAAGCCCCTAAGTGGCATAGTCCCGCATCGCGCGCTCGAGGCGCGCCACGCTATCGCCCAGGCCGCCGGGCCGGTTGCGCGCCAGCCACACCGCCCGGTACTCCTCGATGATCTCGCGCATATCGGCCGCCAGCGCGCGCGCGGCCCCCGCGTCGGGCGCGTGCATGTACAGCCCGCGCATGCACGCGTGCCGCAGCAGCCGCGCCGTCTGCGCAAGCTCGCGCGCCAGCAGCGCCGCGTCGGGCCGCGCCAGCCGCAGCGCCGGCAGCAGCGCTGCCGCCTGCTCGGTCGCCTCCAGCGCCGCCTCGAAGTCGGCCTGCGCGAGCAGCGGGCTGCTGTGCGCCTCGGCCGCCGGCATCTGCAGCGCCCAGAACAGCGCCGACGAGTTTGGCGGCTCGACGCCGGCCGCGCGGTAGATGTTGCCCAGGCCGTAGGCCAGCTGCCCAGCCACGCCCGCCGTGTCGCCGAAGGCGAAGCGATCGAGCGCGGCCGGCAGGTCGAGCGCGCGGTTGGCCGCCAGCGCCCAGCTGTAGGCCGCGCCGGCTGCCAGGCCCAGGTAGCTCACCGGCAGCGCCTGCCAGTGCCCGCGGTCGCCCCAGTCGGTGTTGAGGTAGCCGCTCGCGCCGTGGCTCAGGCCGTGCTCGGCCGCACTGCGCAAGTTGCCGAGCGCGTTGTCGGTGCGGCCGGCGATGCTGCACCAGGCCGAGGTGCCGGGGCACACGTAGAACGGGATGCCCGAGGCCGCGAAGCGCGCGCCGTGCTCGGCGAACGGGTGGCTGGCCTCGTAGCCCCACTCCAGCGCGATCGTGTCGCGCGGCAGCTCGGGTATCAGCTCGGGGTGCTGCACAATGATGTCGCCCCAGAACTGCGGCGTGCGCCCGTGTGCCCGCGCCTCGGCCAGCACCTGCCTCAGGAAATCCAGGTACACTGGCCCCTCGCCACGCCGCGCCACCTCCTCGCGGCTGCGGCCCTGGCCCAGGTCTACCGTCTCGTCGCAGCCAATATTGACCATGCGGCTGGCGAAGTGCGGCAGCAGCTCGCCGAGCATGTCGCGCACCAGCGCGATGCTGCCTGGGTCGCCGGGGCACAGGCTGAACGGGCCGCGCATCCGCGTGTTCCACGGCGTGTCGAACTCGTCGTGCGTCTCGGCCAGCGCGGCGTAGCGCGGGTGCATGAGCCAGCGCTCCATGTGGCCGAAGGTGTTCTGGTTCGGCACCAGCTCGACAAACCGCTCGCGGCAGTAGGCGTCGAGCCGCAGCACGTCCTCGCCGGTCATGGGCGAGGCGGCGGCCCACACCTCGGGGTGGCGCGTGTAGGCGAAGGTGTGCTCGGTGTAGAGCTGGAGCTGGTTCACCTTCCAGCCGGCGAGCATGTCCACCAGCCCAAACAGCGTCTCGAGCGTCGGCACCTTGTCGCGGCTGATGTCGAGCATCACGCCGCGCGCCGCGAAGTCGGGCCAGTCGTCGATCGCCAGGCACGGCAGCTGCGCCCCGCGCGCCTCGGCGAGCTGGATGAGCGTGGCCGCGCCATAGAACGCGCCGGCCGGGTCGTGCGCGGTGATCGTGATCCGCTCGGGCGTGATCGCCAGCTGGTAGCCCTGCGGGCGCGTGGCCTGCGCTGGGTCGATGCGGATGCTCACGGCCACGGCAGGGTCGCCGTCGTCGAACGCCACGATGGGCCACGCGCCCGGCGCCGCCGCGCGCAGGCTAGCCTGGAGCCGCTGCGCCGCGCCGAGCAGCAGCGGTGCGGCCGCGCCGTCGAGCGCGATCCGCCGCGCTCCGTCGAGCTGGTGCTGGCCAGCGTGCCGCGCCAGCGCGCGCGGCTGCGGCAGCAGCACAAGAGCTTCGGTCATCGTCGCCTCTTTCTCTGCAGATGCACGGCTGGCTATAGCAATCCTATCGGATTCATAAAGGGGAGGAGATTTTTCTTTGGGGGGCTGCGCCCCCCTGGCCCCTGCTTTTTATGACTCATGTAGGATTGCTATAGCTCGCGTCGATCGCATTCTCGGCCACTACCTGCTGGTACCACAGCGCGCTGTCCTTCAGCGTGCGCTGCTGGGTCGCGAAGTCGACCCAGGTAATGCCGAAGCGCTGGCGGTAGCCAAACGCCCACTCGAAGTTGTCCATCAGCGACCAGATATAGTAGCCGGCCAGCGGCGCGCCATGCTCGATCGCGCGGTGGGCGGCGGCCAGGTGCTCGTGCACATAGCGGCGGCGGCGCTCGTCGCGCACGCGCCCGTCGGCGCCGGGAGCATCCGAGTAGCTCGCGCCGTTCTCGGTGATGTACAGCTTGGGCACGCGGTAGTCGGTGGTGATGCGCATGAGCAGGTCGTACAGGCCGCTGGGGTAGACCTCCCAGCCCATCTCGGTCCACTCCTCGCGCGGCGCGCGCACCACCGTGCGCGGGGCATTCTGCTCCTCGGGCACGCGGCTGCTGCGCAGCACCTCGCGGGTGTAGTAGTTCACGCCCAGGAAATCGGTAGGCACGGCGATCGCCTCAAGGTCGCCGTCGCGCAGCCACTCCGGCCCCGAGGCCGGGAGGTAGCCGGCGGCAACGTGATCGGCCAGCATATCGGCCGGGTAGCGCCGGCCGTACAGCGGGTCGAGAAACCAGCGGTTCATGTAGCCGTCGTGCCAGCGGTATGCGTCGGCGTCGGCCGCGCTCGGCGAGGCCGGGTAGCCCGGCGAGGGGTTCAGCACGATCCCCACCGACGCGCCGGGGCTGTTGCGGCGGATCACCGGCACGGCCCAGCCGTGCGAGAGCAGCAGGTGGTGGCAGGCGGCCAGCGCGGCCGGCCAGTCTTTCCAGCCAGGCGCGTGCTCGCCGATCTGGTGGCTCAGGAACGCGGCGCACCACGGCTCGTTGTGGGTCATCCACAGCTTCACCCGGTCGCCGAGCGCGCGCGACACAATGTCGGCGTACTCGGCAAACGCCTCGGCGGTGGCGCGCGCCGGCCAGCCGCCCTCGTTCTGCAGCGCCTGCGGCAGATCCCAGTGGTACAGCGTCGCGGCCGGCTGGATGCCTTGCTCCAGCAGCGCGTCGACCAGGCGGCTGTAGAAGTCGAGGCCGGCCTGGTTGGCTGGGCCGCGCCCGGTGGGCTGGATGCGCGGCCAGGCCACGCTGAAGCGGTACGACTTGACGCCTAGCTCTTTCAGCAGCGCTACGTCTTCGCGCCAGCGGTGGTAGTGGTCGCAGGCGACATCGCCGGTGCTGCCGTCGGCGATCTTGCCGGGGGTATGGCTGAAGCGATCCCAGATCGACTCGCCGCGGCCGTCTTCTTCGCTAGCGCCTTCGATCTGGTACGACGAGGTGGCGGCACCCCAGAGGAAATCGCTGGGGAATGTGAGCTTGGGCATAGGAACCTCACATCTTCAAGAACTGCGGAGTCCACGAGAGCCGCGCGGCACCGGCGCGGCGCGGCCTGTGTAGTATACCGCAATCGCTTGCAGACACTGCGGGCTTCGCCCCGATTGGCATACGACTTGCTTGAAAGACCATGGGCTTCAACGCGCGTTCCTGCCTTTGCGCCTTTGTGGCAAACGCCTTTCGGCGAGCCACAAAGGCAGGCAGGTGTAAAGAACATGGGCTTCAGGGCGCGTTCCTGTCTTTGCGCCTTTGTGGCAAACGCCTCCGGAGCGGCATATCGGGCGAGTGGCCCGCTTGATCCTGCAACCGATTTCAGAGCGAGCCGCGCGCCTATTGATAAGAGCCACGCTTGCATATATAATAGGCCCACCGCTATCGAATAATTGATTGTAAAAGGCGCGAAGGCGCAGACGTGCCGTGCCAGGAGCTACCTCTCAGCGTATGACCAAGCCCGCAACGATACACGACATCGCCCGCGAAGCTGGCGTATCGGCCAGCACGGTTTCGCGCGTGCTGAACGGCACAGTGCCGGTGGCCGAGAACAAGCGCGCCGCCGTGCTCGACGTGATCAACCGCTGGAACTACCGGCCGAATGTCGTGGCGCAGGGCCTGGCGCGCGGCCGCGCCGGGGTGATCGGCGTGCTGACGCAGGCTATGTTCAGCCCGTTCTACGGCGAGATCTACCAGGGCATCGAGCAGGGGCTGCACGGCAGCGCCTTCCACCCGATGTTCGCCAGCGGCAACTGGCGCACCGCCGAGGAAACCACCGCGCTCGACCTGCTGCTGCAGCGCCAGGCCGACGGCCTGATCGTGCTGTGGGGTACGCTGCCCGATCAGCAGCTGCAGCAGGTCGCCGGCCAGCGCCCGCTGATCGCGATCGGCCGATCGATCGCCGGCTTCGAGCGCCAGTGCCTGCGCGTCGACGATGTGCAGGGCGGCTACCAGGCTACCCGCCACCTGATCGACCTGGGCCACCGCCGCATCGCGCATATCACCGGGCTGCTGGCCCAGCAGGATGCCCGCGACCGCCGCGAAGGCTACCTGCGCGCGCTGGCCGACGCCGGGCTGCCCGCCGAGCCGCAGCTCGTGGTCGAGGGCGATTTCGCCGAGCAGTCGGGCCTGCTGGCCATGCAGGCGCTGCTGGCGCGCGCGGCCCGCTTCACCGCGATCTTTGTTGCCAACGACCAGATGGCCTACGGCGCGCGGCTGGCGCTGTATCGCTACGGCATCCGCGTGCCCGACGACATCTCGATCATCGGGTTCGACGACCAGGTTGGTTCGGCCTACACCACCCCGCCGCTCACCACCGTGCGCCAGCCTACGCAGGCGATGGGCCGCGCGGCCGCGCAGGCGATCGTGCGCATGCTGAACGACGAGCCGCTCGACCTGCCGACCTTTGCCACCGAGCTGATCATCCGCGAATCGACCGCGCTCTACCGCAATTAGTACTTGCCTGGCCAGGACGCGCGCAGCGTCCTTCGGCCCACCCCCTCGCCCCCTCGCCTTCTGCGGCCCTTACCCCGGCGCGCCGGCGCGTGGTATACTTACACTCCCTCACACGGGTGGGCGGCTGATCGACGGATCGTGGGCGCAAGCCGAAACCGCGCCCAACCGCTCGAAATATCGGCGCATCGATAGGAGCGCTATGAGTACGCTCGATATGCTAGTCGTCAGCGTGATCGTGCTGTGCGGCTTGCTGGGGATCTACTGGGGCTTCATCAGGCAGGTGCTGTCGGTGGTCGGGCTGGTGGCCGGCCTGGTGCTGGCCCAGCGCTATGGTGGCCGCGCCGCCGACGCGCTCAGCTCGTTTGTGTCGAACAGCGCGCTAGCCCAGGTGCTCGGCTTTGTGTTCGTGCTGCTGGCGGTGAGCGCGGCCGTCAGCCTGGTGGCCACGCTGCTGCGGCGTTTTGTCGGGCTGCTGTTTCTGGGCTGGCTCGACCACCTGATCGGCGGCGTGCTGGGCCTGCTGCAGGGTGCGCTCGTCAGCACCGTGCTGCTGCTGATCGCCGCGTTTTTCTCAACCGAGCTATTCGTCGGCGCGCTGGAGCGCTCGCGCGTGGCGCCGCAGCTGGTGCACGCGCTTGGCGCGCTGGTGCTGGTATTTCTGCCCGCGCCATTCCATTCGCCGGTACAGCGCTTGCTAACAGGGCAGTAGGCGCAACACCCAGTTTACATAGAACGTCAATTCTGGTAGAATCTAGCCTGTGTAACCCGCGACTTCGAACAGGAGCAGATGATCATCGAATCCACAGCACTTGCGCGGCGGGCGCTGGAGCTGGCCGAAGACAAGCAGGCTAGCGATATTGTGATGCTGGATCTGCAGAAGCTCAACTCGGTGGCCGATTATTTTGTGATCTGCACCGGCGAGAGCGATCGGCAGCTGAAGGCGATTGTCGATACGATCGACGAGACGGTTGGCCGCGAGTTCGGCCGCGACGCGCGCATTGAAGGTACGCCCGACACGGGCTGGGTGTTGCTCGACTACGGCGATGTTGTCGTGCATGTGTTCTCGGTTGCCCTGCGCGACTATTATCGGCTCGAGCGTCTTTGGAGCAAGGCGACCCCGGTGGTGGTCGTTCAGTGAGGGTAGCATGGAAACGAACCGCAGCACACGATACGTTCTGTTTGCTCTAGGCGCCGCGCTCGGCAGCGCGCTGGGCCTGGTTCTCGGCTCGCTGCTGACGTTCTGGATCGGCGAGGAAACGCTGCGCGCCATTCAGCGCGGCCTGCGCCGGCTCACCGGCGGCGACGACCGGCCGAACTTCGAGATGCTCCTGCAGTAGGTTTGCGCTAGGCAGAGCTTCACAGCTCAGAGCTTGGAACCTGATTTGCGTTCCTTCTCGTCCCCTACCCACTCGCTCGCGCCGTCGGCCCAGATCTCTTTCTTCCAGATCGGCGCGACCTGCTTGATCCGATCCATGATCTGTTCGGCGGCCTCGAATGCCTCGTGGCGATGCGGCGCGGCCACAACGATCAGCACGGCGGCCTCGCCGATCGCCAGCCGGCCGATGCGGTGGTGGATGGCGATCGCGCCGGTGCGCCACTGCGTGCGCGCCTCGTCGGCCAGCTGCGCCAGCACTTTCGCCGCCATTGGCTCGAACGCCTCGTACTCGAGGTAGGCGGTGGCGCGCCCGCCGAAGTTGTTGCGCACTACCCCAGCGAACGTTACAATCGCGCCCATCTCGGGCGCCGCCACCAGCGCCACCAGCGCCGCCGGGTCGAGCGGCTCGGCGGTGATGGCGTAGAAGGCGGCGGGCTGCGGTGCCTGGGCCTTGGGCGCTGAGCTATCCATGGGCATCCCCTGATCCTGCTAGAGCATACGCAGCTGGCGCGCCGCCGCTCACCGGCGGGATGAACGCGACCTCGTCGCCATCGCGCAGCTCGGTTTCGGGCGTGCCATACTCCTCGTTCACCGCGTACAGCAGCTTGCCGCGGTAGGGCGCCAGCCGCGGGTAGCGCGCCGCCAGCAGATCCCACAGATCGGCCACCGTCGCGCCTGCGCCCAGCTCCACCTGCTCTTGGCTGCGCCCGGCGATATCGCGGTGCCCGGCGAAGTAGCGAACTGTCACGTGCATGTGTGTCTCTCGCAGGCCAGGGCCAAACACAAACCCAAGGCGCTGCGGCGAGGGCAACCGCGGCCCTCGCGCAAGCGCGTGTTCGCCCCTGGCGCCTGGCTATTCGTCCGTGGTGGTGTGCCGGATCGGCACGCCGTGCTCGGCCAGGTAGCGTTTTACATCGGCGACGCTGTACTGCCCGAAGTGAAAGATCGAAGCCGCCAGCACCGCGTCGGCGCGGCCCTCGCCCAGCCCGGCGAGCATATGCTCGGGCGCGCCAACGCCGCCCGAGGCGATCACCGGCACGCCCACCTGATCCGAGATCGCGCGCAGCAGCGCCAGGTCGTAGCCGCTGCCGGTGCCGTCGGCGTCCATGCTGTTGATCACGATCTCGCCTGCGCCCAGCTCGACGCCGCGCCTGGCCCACTCGAGCGCGTCGAGGCCGGTTGGCCGCGCGTTGGCGCCGGTGTGGGTGAACACCTCCCAGCGCGGGCCGGCAGCCTGGCCGTCCGGCGGGGCGCGCCGCGCGTCGATCGACAGCACAATACACTGGCTGCCGAAGCGCCGCGCGCCATCCTCGATCAGCTGCGGGTTGAGCACCGCGGCGGTATTGATCGAAATCTTGTCGGCGCCGGCGCGGAGCATGCGAAACATGTCGTCGACGGTGCGGATGCCGCCGCCAACCGTGAGCGGGATGAACACCTGCGCGGCGGTGCGCTCGACCACCTCGGCCATGATCGAGCGGTCGTCGCTGCTAGCGGTGATGTCGTAGAACACCAGCTCGTCGGCGCCGGCGGCGTCGTAGGCTGCGGCCAGCTCCACCGGGTCGCCGGCGTCGCGGTGGTTGAGGAACGCCACGCCCTTCACCACGCGGCCGCCCTTGACATCAAGGCATGGGATGATTCGTCGTGTTAACATAGGCTGTGCTCTTCATACCAATCGGCCAGCGTGGCCGCTGCCGGCTGCGCTGCTACCGCGTCACTTCGTGCCGCCGCGCTCGATCTGCTCGGCCTTGAGCTGCTCGAGCTGGCTGTGCAGCGTGGCGGCCAGCGCGTCGACGAAGCGCGTGGTGCCGCGCTCGACCTCGCTGATGTAAATGCTCTGCTCCTGCTGCGCCTGGTCGAGCCGCGTCGTGGTGCGCGCCAGCCGCTGCTCGATATCGCGCACCCACACGTCGAGCCGCTCGAGCCAGGCGCTGATCTGGCGATGGTGCTGCTCGTCGGTCTCCTGCAGCGCCACGACTTTATCTTCCTGCTGGTGGCGCAGCTCTTCGAGGCGCTCCTGGTTCATCAGGAAGCGCTCGGTGGACACGCGCTCGACGCGCTTGATCTCGCTGATGATGTCGGGCAGGCGCGCCTCGATATTGTTGATCTGCGCGGGCAGATCGGCCGTCAGCAGCTCGATATGCTGGCGGATCTCGTCGAGCCGCACAATCCGGCTGTGGTGGTCGTCGAGGACCGAGCGCACGTCGGCCACCAGCTGCTGCGCCTCGACGGCCTGGC
Organism: Kouleothrix sp.; assembly: GCF_046328425.1. Classification (NCBI taxonomy): domain Bacteria; kingdom Bacillati; phylum Chloroflexota; class Chloroflexia; order Chloroflexales; family Roseiflexaceae; genus Kouleothrix; species Kouleothrix sp. The sequence continues at coordinate 366,326 of NZ_JAXLWP010000004.1, read as the reverse complement.
GGCGCAGGCTCTGCTTCTCGATCTGCAGATCCTCGCTGAACTTGCGCGTCTCGCCGCGCACCTGCTCGTCGGCGGCGTACAGCCCCTCGAGCTGGCCGGCCAGCGCGCGGTGGCGCTCTTCGCCCTCGCGGATCTGCGCCTGCCAGCTCAGCGTGCGCTGCTCAAGCTCTTCGATCCGCACCAGCCAGCCGGCCACCTGGTCGCGATCCTGGCGGCGCGCCTCGCCAAGCTGGTGGATCTGCGTCTGCATCTCGCGGATCGGTTTGGCGCCTTCGTCCACCTTGATCAGCGCGCCGGCGATCTCTTTGCGCAGCGTGGCAATATCGCGCCGGTAGCCGTCGAGCGACTGCCCGACCTCCTGGCGGTAGCGCTCGAAGAGGCCCTCGGTCTGCGCCGCAGTGGCCTCGACTTTGCGCACCTGCTCCATGGCCCAGTTGTACTTGTTGGTCTGGTCTTTGATCAGCCGGCGCAGCTCGTCGATCTGCCCTTGCAGGTACACGATCTGCGATTGCTCGGCGGCGCGCAGGCGCTCTTCTTCATATTTGCTGGTGACGTTAGGCTTGTTGGTCATGTGTGTCTCCGGGTCGAGTTGTTTGAGCCGGTTACGCGGTTGCTCGCCGCGCGGGTTGTTTGGAGGGCGGCGCAGCCGTGCACGCCGCGCTACCGAAGCGCCGCGAGCGCCTCGGGCAAGCTCAGGTTGCCGGTATACAGCGCCTTGCCGACGATCGCGGCCTCGACGCCGAGCGCCGCCAGGCGCCGCAGGTGTGCCACATTGCCAACGCCGCCCGACGCGACAATCGCCGGGCCGTCGTGCTGCACCAGCGCGCCGATCGCCGCAAAGTTCGGCTCGGAAAGCGTGCCGTCGCGCGCGATATCGGTGTAGATCACGTGCCGCACGCCCAGCGCGGCCATGTGGTCGATTAGCGCGGTGGCCGTCACCTGCGACTGCTCGACCCAGCCGGCGGTTGCGACAATGCCGTCGCGCGCGTCGACGCCGATCGCGATCTCGTCGCCGTAGCGCTCGACCAGCCGGGCGATCAGCTCGGGCTGCTCGACGGCTGCGGTGCCTAGCACCACGCGCGAGACGCCCAGGCCCAGCGCGGCCAATACTGCCTTTTCGTCGCGCAGGCCGCCGCCGATCTGCACCGGCACCGACACCGACTGGACGATCGCGAGAATAATGTCGGTATTGACGGGGTGGCCTGCGCGCGCCCCGTCGAGGTCGACAACGTGCAGCATTCTGGCGCCCTGCGCCTCCCAGCGCTGCGCGACTGCGGCCGGGTCGTGGTCGTATATGGTCATGCGCGCGAAATCGCCCTGGTAGAGCCGCACGCATTTGCCGTCTTTGATGTCGATCGCGGGAATTATATCCATGTATTTTTTTGGCATGGGGCCGCGGGCAGCCGGCAGCGCCGCTATGCTGCGCCGGCCGCGTGCTGCCTACTAGTGAGCCGCCCAGTGTATAAAATTCGACAAAAGCTGCAGGCCCCAGCGCCCGCTTTTTTCTGGGTGAAACTGAACCGCAGCCAGGTTGTCGCGCAGCAGCGCGCTGGGAAAAGCGGTGCCGTAGTCGGTCGTCGCGGCGACAATCGCGGGGTCGGCGAGGTCGCAGTAGTATGAGTGCACAAAATAGAAGTCGCTGCCGTCGGGGATGCCCGCGAACAGCGGGTGCGCGGCGGTAGTGGGGGCGTAGCGCAGCTGGTTCCAGCCGATCTGTGGCACTTTCTGGCCGCCCGGCAGGCGCCGCACGCTGCCGCCGACCACGCCGAGGCATGGGTGCGGGCCGAACTCTTCGCTCTGCTCGCACAGCACCTGCATGCCCACGCAGATGCCCAGAAACGGCTTGCCGGCGCCAACGCTGTTGCGGATGGCCGCCACCAAGCCCAGGCGCTCGAGGCTGTTCATGGTGTCGAGGGTGGCGCCCACGCCGGGCAGCACCACTGCAGGGGCGGCCAGCACCTCGGCCGCGTCGGCCGTAACGCGCAGCGCGGCGCCGACTTTCGTGAGCGCGCGCACCACGCTGCGCAGGTTGCCGGCGCCGTAGTCGATCACTGCGATCGGTGATTCTGCCTGTGCATTGTTCATGGGTGTGTATTATACCATTGTTATGCGGCCGCGGCCCAGACGCGGTAGCCGCGGCTCTGGGCCAGGCAATCGGCGCGCGCGAAGCTCGCGCGCAAGAGCTGGTCGTAGCGCAGAAATTGGTTCGCCACCAGCACGAACCGCCCGCCGGGCCGCAGCGCCCGGCGCGCCTGCGCGATGAATGCCTGGGCTATGTCGTAGGTTACCGCCTTGCCGACGTGAAACGGCGGGTTGCTGAGCACCAGGTCGTATGCGGCGTGGCGCTCGGGCGGCACGCCGTCGGCGGCGTGCACGCTGGCATTGCCGATGCCGTTACGCGCCAGCGTGGCCGTAGCCGCCGCCACGGCGAGCATGTTCGCGTCGGCCAGCTCGGCGTGGGCCGCACCCAGCCGCGCCGCCACGGCGCCGATCGCGCCGCCGCCGCAGCCCAGGTCGAGCACGCGCAGGCCAGTGGGCTGCTCGATCGTCTCGATCAGCAGCCGCGTGCCTTCGTCCAGCCTGTCGTGCGCGAACACGCCCGGCAGGCCGTACAGCCGCAGCCGCACGCCGCGCAGCTCGGCCTCGAACTCGGCCCAGCTGCCGGGCGCGATGCCCGGCGCGCCGGCCCAGGCGGGCAGGGCGCCGCCGGGTGTGCGCTTGAGCGCCTGCGCCACGCGGCAGCCGCCGCCGTAGGCCAGCACCGCCGCGCCGCCAAACAGCGCGCCCGCGTCGTCGATGATCGAGCGAATGCCGTGGTCGTTTGCGCCGGCCAGCAGCAGCGCGCCGCCCTCGGCCAGCGCGCCGAACGCCTCGAGCAGCCGCCGCCGCGCCAGCCGCCGGTCGGGCGGCGCCAGCAGCAGCGCGAGGCCGCAGCTGCCTGCGTGCTCGGGCAGCAGGCTTATGCCGTCGAGCACCTGCGCGTTGCCCAGCGCATTGGCCGCGAACGTGCGCCTGGCCATGGCGATGCCGATCGCGCTCAGGTTGGAAAACAGCAGCGCCGCCGGCCGGTCGCGCAGCGCCAGCGCGGCCGCCAGCGCGGCGTTGCCGCTCGCCAGCAGCGCCACGCGCGCGCCGGCGGGCGGGCGGGCCGCCTCGTACAGCAGCCGCTCGGCGGGACCAACAGTGTCCCAGTCGGGCATCCCTGGCTTGGTGATCAGCTGAAACGCCTGGCCGCCCAGCGCGACGGTGCGCGTATGCACCTGCTCGTATGGCGGCGCCTGGGCTGGCATCAGCCGCGGAAGATCGGGTGGCGGTCGAGCGCCCGCCGGATCAGCGCGCTGATGTCGGGCTCGGCGGTAAGCGCCGGGCCGAGCGGGTCGGCGGCGGGCGCGCGGCCCATGAGCGCGCGCAGCGACGCCAGCGCGCCGCCGCTCAGCGCCGGCAGGCTGTAGCCGCCCTCGAGCACCAGGGCGATCTTGCCGCCGCACAGCTCGCCGGCCAGCGCCACCAGCCGCTCGGTCAGGGCGGCGTAGCCAGCGATCGACAGCGACAGCGGGCCGAGCGGGTCGTCCCAGTGCGCGTCGTAGCCGGCCGACACCAGCAGCATCTGCGGCTCGAAGCGGCGCAGTGCCGGCAGCAGCACCTGGTCGAACAGCTGCGTGAAGCCCATATCGCCGGTGCGGTAGGGCAGCGGCAGGTTCAGCGTGGCGCCGTAGCCGTCTTCAATGCCGGCCTCGCCCTCGCTGCCGGTGCCGGGGTACAGCGGCGACGCGTGCGTCGAGCAGAACAGCACGGTGCCGTCGTCGTAGAAGCAGTCCTGGGTGCCGTTGCCGTGGTGCACGTCGAAGTCGACGATCGCCAGCCGGCCGAGGCCGTGGTTCTGCAGGGCGTGGCGCGCGGCCACCGCCACGTTGTTGAAGAAGCAGAAGCCCATGGGCTGGCCGGGCGTGGCGTGGTGGCCCGGTGGCCGTGTGAAGGCAAAGGCGTTGCTGGCGCGCCCGGCGGCCACCGCGTCCACCGCCGCGATCGCTGCGCCGGCCGACATCAGCGCGGCGTGCCAGGTATCGCGGGTGGTGTAGGTGTCCATGCCGAACCAGGCGTCGTCTTGCGAGGCTGTCCAGCGCACCATGTCGAGCAGGCGGCGGCTATGCACGGCCAGGATCTGCGCCTCGCTGGCTGGCTCGGCCGGCAGCTCCAGCAGGTCGGGCCGCAGCCCGCTGGCGTCGAGCGCGGCCTCGATCGCCTGGAGGCGCGTCTTGCGCTCGACGTGGCTTGGCTCGTCGTGGCCTTCGTGCTGGGTGTTGAAGCTGACGGCGGTGGTCATTACGCGCCCGTTCTGTATGCCAATGCGGCTCGCATTATAGCATACGCGGCTGCGGTCGGCCGCGCCCGTCGGGCAGCGCTCTGTTCTAACTGGCACGACTTACGCGGTGTTCTCGCGCGTGGGAAGTTTGGAGGGCGCAAGCCCTCCAAGATCGAGCCGAGCGAGAGAGCAGGCTACCGCGGTGGCCGCGACCTGCCAAAAGGAGCTTTTCGGGGGCGGCTTTGCCGCCCCCGAACCCCCACTACGTAGCTTGTGTAATTGAACGCAGGCTGCACCGGCGCCGCTTTAACCAGCACGGGGCGAGGCCCCGCCGCAGCTAGGGCAGCCGCACCGCGTCGCCATCGCGCTCGAGCAGGCCGTCGCGGGCCAGGCCGTCGACAAGCGCCAGCAGCCAGGGCATATCGCCCGCGCCGAAGTCGTCCTTCAGCGCGGCGCCGAGCGCGGCTATACCGAGCGACTGCCCGGCCGGCAGCGCGCGCAGCGTGTCGATCGCCCTGCCGCGAAAAAAGCGGCTCGACCCGGCGTAGGGCGCGGCGCGGCGCTCGGCGAGCGCGCGAGCGCGCGGGGGCGCGGCGGGCATGGTGGGCGCGCCCGCCTCGAAGGCCAGCTCGTCGGCAGCGCGCCGCGCGGCGTAGTCGCGGCACCAGCGCTGGGCTGGGCAGCGCCAGCAGGCCGGCGCGGGGATGCAGATCAGCGCGCCCAGCTCCATGATCGCCTGGTTCCAGGCCCAGCCCTGGCCGGGCGGCACGGCGGACTCGGCCAGCGCCAGCAGCTGCGCCTCGGGCAGGGCCGTAGGCTCGGCGAACAGGCGCTGGAGCACGCGGCGGATGTTGGTGTCGATAAAGCCGACGTCCTGCTCAAAGGCGAAGCAGGCGATCGCCCCGGCGGTGTAGCGGCCGATCCCCGGCAGCGCCAGCAGCGCCGGCAGGTCGCGCGGGAACTGGCCGCCGTGGTCGGCCAGCACCACGCGCGCGGCGCGCTGCATATTCACGGCGCGGCGGTTGTAGCCCAGCCCGGCCCAGGCGCGGATCACCTCGGCAGTTGGCGCGGCCGCCAGCGCCTCGAGCGTCGGGAAGGCTGCAAGGAACGAATGGTATTTGGAAATCACCCGGTCGACCTGCGTCTGCTGGAGCATAATCTCCGACACCATGATCCGGTAGGGGTCGCGCGTGTGGCGCCAGGGCAGGTCGCGGCCGGATGCGGCAAACCAGCCAAGCAGCGCTTGCCAGATCGCCGGCAGATCGGCTGGCGGGGTGGAGTTCTGATGCATAGGCGACATTATACTGCTAGTTCTCCTCATCCGGCTGATTACCTGCTTTGTGCGGCGGTTCAGGGGTGGCGAAGCCGCCCCCAAATTTCTCATTGTGTTGCACTACGTGGCGAAGCCACGTAGTGCAACATAGCCTATAAGTGATCAAGCGAACAGCGTATCAAACGGTGTAGGTATAATTGTCACATAGTCGTAATACAGCCGCGCGAGCGCCTGAGTATAATCTAAGTACTACCATTATAAGTCTCACAAGCTCATGGTTAGCGAACCGGCCGACTCGATCGACACTGCCCGCCTGCCCGCTACGCGCCTTCAGCTGCGCGGTGTGGCCTGGCTGGCTGCGCTGCTTGCTGGGCCACTTGTGCTCGCGGCGGCCTGGCTCAGGCCGGGGCTCAACCAGCCGATGCTGCACAACCCGGCTGGGCACCTGCTGATCGCGCTCGCCGGCGCGCTGATCGGCGTGGCGCTGGCCCTGCTGGTACTGCACGTCGCGCGGCGCGCACATGATGGCCGGGTGTTTCTGGTGGGCATGGGCTTTCTAAGCACCGCCGGCATTCTGGTTACGCACGCGGTGGCTACGCCCGGCGCGCTGCTCGGCGGGCGCGAGCTGGCCACTGCGTTCTCGGCGCTATTCGGCCTGGTGCTTGGCAGCGTGTTTTTCGCGCTCAGCGGGCTGCCGCTCGCGGCTGGCGCCAATACCCTGCTGATGCGCAGGGCGCGCCTGATCGTGCTGGCGCTTTTCTGCTTCATCGCGGTGTATAACTGGCTGCTGCTGCTGCTGATCCCAAGCTTCGGCGCCGCGACCGCGCCGGCTACGCACTCAAGCGCGCAACACGCGCCCGGCGCCGTGCTGCCGGCGGTTGCTCTCGCGGCGGTGCCGATCGCCGGCGCGCTCACGCAGCTGCGCGGCTGGCTTGTCGGCGCCGGCTTGGCGCTGTGGGCGAGCGCTGCGCTGCGCCACTACCAGCTGTACCGGCGCTCGCCCTCGCGCTTTGGCCTGGCGCTGTGCTGCGGCGCGGCGCTGTTCGGCGAAGCGCTGCTGACGCAGTACTATGCGCAGGCGTATAGCCTGCTGTTCTGGGTGTACCACGCGCAGGAGTTTCTGGCATTTGGCGCGGTTGGCTACGCGGTGCTGGCGGGCTACCGCAGCGGCCTGAGCCGTGAGAGCGTGCTCGAGAGCCTGCTGCTGGCCGGCTCGCGCGCGCGCCTGCAGGCCGAGTACATTGGCGCGATGGATGCGCTGATCGACGCGCTGGCGCATGGCGACCGGCCCGACCCGGCGCTGCGCGGCGCACTGCGCGAGCGCGTCGGCCTGACGGATAGCCAGGTGCAGGTGTTTGAGCGCGCCGCGCTGGCAGTGGCCCAAGAGCGCCGCCAGCGCCACGAGCTCGAGCGGCTCAACAGCACGCTGCGCCAGGTCGAGGCGCACAAGAGCCAGCTGACGCAGATGGTAGTGCACGATCTAAAAAACCCGCTGACCGCGCTGATCAGCTTCCTCGACGTTCTGAACATGAGCCAGCTCTCGCCCGCGCAGCACGATCTGCTTGAGGGCGCGCTGCGCAGCAGCCAGAATCTGTCGGGCCTGATCGGCGATATGCTCGACGTCACGCGTATCGAGGAGGGCCAGCTCGAGCTTGAGCTGAGCTGGTTTGTCGCGCACGATCTGCTGCACGACTGCGTCGGCGCGCTGCGAAGCTGGCTGGAGCAGGAGGGCAAGTCGGCCGAGATACGCGCGCCAGCCGAGGCGGTGCTGATCCATGGCGACCTACGGCTGCTGCGGCGGGTGGTGCTGAACCTGCTGTCGAATGCGATCAAGCATACACCGCCCGGAACGCATATTCTGCTGAGCGCCGCTGCCGTTGCGGGCGGCGCCGGCGTAGGTGTCGCGATCGAGGTGGCCGACGACGGCCCGGGCATCCCGCCCGAGCGGATGGAGCGGATCTTTCAGCGTTTCGGCAGCTTTGCCAGCCGGCCCAGCGCACGCCAGAGCAGCACCGGGCTGGGGCTGACATTCTGCCGCCTGGTGGCCGAGGCGCACGGCGGCTCGGTGGGCGTCGAGAGCAGTCTGGGCGCGGGCGCGACGTTTCGGGTGCTGCTGCCGTGCGCACAGCAGTAGCGCAGCGGCCTGGCTGCTGCGAGCCAGGCGCTTTGCCTAGATCCCGACCACCTCGTCGGCGCCCTCGGCGCGGTAGGCATAGGCCATGCGCGGCGTGTTGAAGGCAAACCCGACGCGCCCGCGCGGGTCGAGCAGGATGCAGCCGCCCAGGCCGCCCACGCGCCGGCCGAGCACGTCGATCGCCGCGCGCGCTGCGGCCATCGGGTCGTAGCCGGCGCCGATCAGGTCGGTGGCGGTTTTCGCCAGCAGCACCTTCATGATCGACTCGCCCCAGCCGGTGGTCGAGCAGCCGCCGGTGGCGTTGTCGGCATACAGCCCCGCGCCAATCAGCGGCGAGTCGCCGACGCGGCCAGGCAGCTTGTTGGCGGTGCCGCCGGTGGATGTGCCGGCCGCCAGCCGGCCGGCGCTGTCGAGCGCCACGCAGCCGACGGTATCGCCGGGGTGCTCGAGCGGCGGGCCGGAAGGGCGCGGCGCCGGCGCATCGTCGCCCTGCTTGGCTGGCTGCTTGGCCTCCCTGGCCGCGCCAAACGCGTCCTGCGTCCGAAAGTCGGCCTGGGTGCGCAGATCTTCCCAGCGGCGGCGCTCGCGCTCGACGATCAGCTCGGCCGGGTCGCACAGCGGCACGCCGGCCGACTCAGCGAAGCGCTCGGCGCCCTGCGCAACCAGCAGGATGACTTGGCTTTCGAGCACGCGCCGCGCCAGCGTGATCGGGTTGCGCACTCGCCGCACGGCAGCCACCGCGCCCGAGCGCAGGGTATCGCCCTGCATCACTGCCGCGTCAAGCTCGACATCGCCGTCGCGGTTGAGCACGCTGCCAACGCCGGCGTCGAAGATCGGCGCATCTTCGAGCGCGCGCACGGCCACCTCGACGGCGTCGAGCGCGCTGCCGCCCCGCTCGAGCACGGCCCAGCCGGCGCGCAGCGCGGCGCGGCAGCCCTGCTGGTGCTCGGCAACCTCGTCGTCGGGGATGTCCCAGGCTCCGCCGTGGACGATCAGTGCTAGTGGCATGGCAACCTCTCTGCCGACGGCAACAGCGCCGCGGCGTACGGCGAATACATCACAGCTGCGGCAGCACCGTGTAGGCCATAAGCTCGAGTGTATCGGTGTCGTCCAGGTCGAAGCGCTGCCACATCACGCGGCGCGCGCCCAGCTCGGCCAGGCGCCCGAGCTGCTCGACGAGCTCGGCGGGCGTGCCGATCAGGAAGCCCTTCGCCTGCAGCTCGGCCGGGGCGCGGCCGGCCGCGGCCACCTGGCGGCGTACGTCGGCGTCGTCGCGCCCGATGATGATGCTGGTCATGAACGAGCGCCGGACTGTGGCCGGGCGCGGCCGGCCGCGCACAGCAGGTCGTCGAGGTGCGCGCTCAGCTCGCCAAAGCGCTCGACCGCGACATTATGCGCGTTCCACTCGTCGGCGAAGCGCGCGGCCAGCGGCAGCGTGCGGCGGAGGCCATTGCCGCCAATCAAGATCGGCGGGCCGCCGGGGCGCTGCGGGCGCGGCAGCAGCACGGCACCATCGAGCTGGAAGAAGCGGCCATGGAAGCTGCTGGGCGTGTCGCAGCGCAGCAGCCGGGTGGTGATCTCGAGCGCCTCTTCGTAGCGCGCGAAGCGCTCGGGCAGATCGAGCAGCTCGAAACCGTTGACGGCGTGCTCGCGCTCTTGCCAGCCCGCGCCCAGGCCCAGCGTCAGCCGCCCGCCCGAGAGATCGTCGACGGCGGCGGCCTGGCGGGCCATGATATTCGGGTGGCGAAACGAGACCGGCGACACCAGCGGGCCGAACTCGATCCGGCGGGTATGGCTGGCCAGCCACGCCAGCGACACCCACAGGTCGAGCGCGGCGAAGTCGGGCGGCTGCGGCGGGGTTAGGTGGTCGGATCGGTACAGCCCGGCGTAGCCCAGGCGCTCAGCGGCCTCGGCCAGCCTCTGCCAGCGCGGCCAGGTAAGGCCGGCCTGGCCCTCGACGAAAATCGCAAGCTCCATAGCGCACCACGTATACCACTTACGCGGTCGGCATCGTTACCCTCGCAGATACGTGTCTCGCCGAGGGCCGAGCATGTTTAGACGCACATCAACCGCGTACCTCGTATTCATTACACGAGCTAGGCGGTGGGGTTCGGGGCGGCAAAGCCGCCCCGAACACTCTTTTGGCGGGTCGCGGCCACCGCAGTGGCCGCGACCCGCCAAAAGAGATGATTTTGGAGGGCGTAAGCCCTCCAAGCCTCCCACGCGAGGGGTCACCGCGTCGCTCGTGTTAATTGTTCGTGTGGCCGAGGGCGCCGCCCGCCTCGGAGCCAACCGCGTAGCTCATGATCGCTTCTTCGTTGGCCTCGGCGCGCGACAGCTCCTTGACGATCGTGCCCTGGCGCATCACCATGATCCGGTCGCTCATGCCCAGCACCTCGGGCAGCTCCGACGAGATCATGATGATCCCTACGCCCTTTTTGGTCAAGTCGTGCATGATCTGGTAGATCTCGGATTTGCTGCCGACATCAATACCGCGCGTCGGCTCGTCGAGGATGAAGATGCGCGTGCCGATGCTGAGCCAGCGCGCCAGTACGACCTTCTGCTGGTTGCCGCCGCTCATGTTCACGACGATGAAGTTCGGGCCGGGCGTTTTAATGCTCAGATCTTTGATCATCTTCTGCACCAGCGCAAGCTCGCGCGAGAGCTGGATCACGCCGGAGCGGCACAGCTGTTTCAAGCCCGAGATCGTGGTGTTGATCGTGACGTTCAGCTTCAGGAACAGGCCTTGCGCCTTGCGATCTTCCGTCACCAGCGCTACGCCGTGGTGGATCGCGTCGGCCGGCGAGCGCGGCTTGTAGGGCTGGCCGAGGATGCGCATCTCGCCGGTGTACGGGTCGGCGCCGAAGATCGTGCGCACCAGCTCGGTGCGGCCCGAGCCGGTGATCCCGGCGAAGCCGACGATCTCGCCGGCGTGGAGCTTGAACGACACATCGTGCACCAGCTTGGTGCGCGAGACGTGGTCGACCTCGAGCAGCACCTCGCCCGGCGCCGCGCTGCGCTGCGGGTAGACATCCTTCAGCTCGCGGCCGATCATGAGCTTGATCAGGTCGTCCATGGTCACGTCGGCGACCTTCCGCGTGTCGATGTAGCGGCCATCTTTCAGCACGGTGACCTCGTCGGCCAGCTCGAAGATCTCTTTCAGGCGATGCGAGATATAGATCACGCCGATGCCCTGCGCCTGGAGCGAGCGCACCACGTCGAACAGCTTCTCGAGGTCCTTCTCGCCCAGCACGGCCGATGGCTCGTCCATGATCAGGATGCGCGTCTTGCGGTTCAGCGATTTGGCGATCTCGACCAGCTGCTGCTCGGCGACCGAGAGCGTCGAGGTGAGCGTATCGACCGAAAACGTCACGCCGAGCGAGTCGAGGATCTCGCGCGAGCGCTGCTTCACCAGCGCCCAGTCGACGGCGAGGCCCTTGCGGGGCAGGTGGCCGAGGAAGATATTTTCGGCAACCGTGAGGTTGCGGGCCAGGTTAAACTCCTGGTAGATCGTCGAGATGCCGAGGGCCTGGGCATCCTGCGGGCCGCGGATATCGACCGGCTTGCCCTCGAAGAAGATCTGGCCCTCGTCTTTGCTATACGCGCCAGAGAGGATCTTGATCAGCGTCGATTTGCCGGCGCCGTTCTCGCCGAGCAGCGCGTGCACCTGGCCCTCGCGCACGGTGAGGTTGACGCCCTGCAGCGCTTTGACGCCGGGGAAGCTCTTGCCGATGCCCTTCATCTCGAACAGAATCTTGCCGGGGGACGAGCTCATGGCGGCCTCCTGTGCGGCTACTTACCCCGGTGCGAGAGGTAGTCGATCGACACGGCGACAATCACCAGGATGCCGGTGATCAGCACCTGGTAGATCGAGCCGACGCCCATGAGCTGGAGGCCGTTGCGGAACACGCCGACGATCAGCGCGCCAATCAGCGTGCCGAGGATCTGGCCGCGGCCGCCCAGCAAGCTGGTGCCGCCCAGCACGACGGCGGTGATGCTGTCGAGGTTGCCCGTCTGGCCGGCCTGCGGGTCGCCCACGCCGGTGCGCGACACCAGCAGCAGCCCGGCGACGCCGTAGCTAATCGCGGCCACGGTGTACACGGCGGTGAGCACGCGCTTGGTGTTGATGCCGGCCAGCCGGGCGGCCTCGGGGTTGTCGCCCACCGCATACACCGCGCGGCCGGCCGGAGTCGATCGCAGGATATACCAGGTGATCGCGTAGAGAATAACCATCAGCACCGAGCCGTAGGTGATCTCGGTGCCGGCGATGCTAAAAGTATTGCCAAGAAACAATTGCTCGGAGGGCAGGTTGGTAATCGTGGCGGTGGTATAGATACGCACCAGGGCGTAGGCAATATTGAAGGTGCCCAGGGTGACGATAAACGGCGGCAGGCCGATCGAGGTGATCAGCGCGCCGTTCAGCAGCCCGAACACCACGCCGGCCAGCAGGCCTACCAGAATGGCCAGCAGCGGGTTCATGCCCGACTGCACGGCGAAGCCGGTCATCAGCACCGACGAGAGCGCCATGATCATGCCATTCGAGAGGTCGATGCCGCCGGTAAGGATCACCAGCGTCTGGCCGATCGCCAGTGTACCGACGACCATCACCTGTTGAATAATCAGCGAGAGGTTTGACCCGGTGAGGAATTTGTCGCTTTGGGTCGCAAAGAAAATGCTTGCCAGCACGAGCGCCGCAAACGGGCCCATTATCGGCGATCCGCGCAACAGCTCGAACAAGCCGGAGCGACGTTTGTTGGCCTGGCTCACAACTGCGCTCATAGGTGAGATCCTCTTCGATGGATGAGCGGCAGCAGGCACGCCCCTGCTGCCGCCCAGTCGGCCTATGTTACTTGGTGCCCCAGCAGTTCGCGGTGCCGAACTTCGAGTCCTTGCTGTCGACGCCAGTCTGCGCCTTGTCGGTGATCAGCGTCACGCCGGTGTCGGTGTAGCCCGATGCCTTGGTGCCGTTCTTGGCGAAATCGACCACCGCCTGCACGCCCATCGAGGCCATCTTCAGCGGGTACTGCTGCGAGGTGGCCGCAATCTGGCCATCGACCACGCCCTGCACGCCGCGGCAGCCGCCGTCGACCGACACGATCGTGATGTTCTTCTCTTTACCGGCGGCCTTGATCGCCTGGTAGGCGCCGAACGCGGCCGGCTCGTTGATCGTGTACACCAGGTTGATGTCGGGGTTCTTGCTCAAGCAGTTCTCCATCGCCGTCTGGCCCTCGGTCTGGTCGCCGTGGGTATCCTGCGAGCAGACGACCTCGGCCGAGTTGACCAGGTCCGACGAGTTCGGGTCGGCCTTGGCCAGGCCGTAGCCCTGCAGGAAGCCATTGTGGCGCTGCGCGCCGACGGTGATGCCCGGGGCCAGGTCAAGCGTCGCGATCACGGGCTTCTTGTCGCCCATGGCGGCCTTGGCCCACTGGCCGATCAGCAGGCCAGCGTTGAAGTTGTTGGTGGCGAAGAGCGCGTCGACGGCGTCTTGCGGCTCGGTGGCGGTATCGAGCGCGATCACCAGCACGCCCTTATCGCGCGCCTTCTTGATGCTCGGAACGATCGCCTTGGTGTCGCTGGGGGTGATCAGGATGCCCTTGGCGCCGGCGTTGATCATGTTCTCGAGCGCCGTCACCTGGCCTTCGTTGTCGCCATCTTTGGCACCAGAGCCTGTCAGCAGCTTGACCTTCAGCTCATCGGCTTTGGCCTGCGCGCCTTCCTTCATCTTCACGAAGAATGGGTTGGTCTCTGTCTTGGTGATCAGACCGACAATGATCTCGCCGCTTGCCGCTGGGGCCGCGCCGGCCGCAGTTGGCGCCGCGCTGCCGCCAGTCGAGGCAGGCGCCGCCGAACCACATGCTGCCAGCAATAATACCACAAGAACGACGCAGATGAGGCTGACGAGCCGCGCACTACGACGTGGCGTGAAACGGTGAACCATTGGTTGCCCTCCTTGAGCTACGCCACCGGCTGCTGTACCGGTGTGACAACGTTGTCAACTCCTGACAACGTTGTCAAAATATCATAAAAATGGTTGCCTGTCAAGTGGCAATCTGCTATAATGGCCTAAGCTATCGAGTGATTGACACACTGGTGACAACGTTGACAACAGACGACGACATGTCGGCACGCGCGCCGACCATGCGCGATGTGGCTGCAATCGCCGGAGTAAGCATCAAAACGGTATCGCGGGTGATCAACGACGAGCCGGGGGTGTCGTCGGAGCTAGCCGAGCGCGTGCAGGCAGCCGTGAAGCTGCTAGGCTACCGCCACAACAGCGCCGCCAGCAATTTGCGCCGCGCCGACGGCCGCACCGCCACGATCGGGCTGCTGCTCGAGGATGCCGCGAACCCGCTGTTCTCGGCGCTGCACCGCGCGATCGAGGATGTGGCCTGGGAGCACGACACGCTGGTGTTCGCGGGCAGCAGCGACGCCGACCCCGAGCGCGAGAAGAAGATCGTCCTGGCGCTGTCTTCGCGCCGCATCGATGGCATAATCGTGGTGCCGGCGATCCACGACCACAGCGGCCTGGTGTATATGCAGCGGCTGGGCCGGCCGATTGTGTTTGTCGATCGCCTGGCGGCCCTGCCCGACGCCGACAGCGTCACCGTCGATAACCGCGTCGGCGGCAGCACCGCAGTGGCGCATCTGGTGGCGCACGGGCACCGCCGGATCGCGTTTCTGGGCGATCTGCACTCGATCTGGACGGCCGCCGAGCGCCACCTGGGCTATATCGAGGGCCTGGCCAGCGCCGGCATCCAGCTCGACCCGCACCTGGTGTACCAGGATATTCGCGGCAGCGTGGCGGCCGAGTTCGCCACACTCGATCTGCTCGGCTCGGCCAACCCGCCCACCGCGCTGTTCACCGCCCAGAACCTGATTACGATCGGCGCGATACGTGCGCTGCAGCGGCTCGAGCTTCAGCATAAGGTTGCGCTGGTGGGCTTCGACGACCTCGAGCTGATGGATCTGCTCGACCCTGGCGTCACGGTGATCGCCCAGAACGCGGCGAAGCTGGGCCGAACTGCCGCCGAGCTGCTGTTTGCTCGCCTAGGTGGCGACCGCGCGCCGCCGCAGCATGTCGTGGTGCCGACACGGCTGATCGCGCGCGGCTCGGGCGAGATCCGCTTATCAAGCTAAGTACGCGCTAGCGCAGGTATTGCGATGCCCTGCTGGCTTCGCCGGGCAGGGCATCGCAAAAGAGTAGGGCGTACGCAGCTGCCTTGCCCGGCTCGCGCAATTGGGCGCTTTTGCCTGCGGCAGCATACTACTCAGCCGTCGTTGTGTGCGCTTTTCTGCCCAGAGCGCGGAAAAACGCACACCTCTACGGCATCAGGCACCGCTGTTTGGGCGGCCTGCAAAGCTACCTTGCGAAGAGCCAAGGGCGTAGCCACATTTCGAGCAGCGTCAGCACCACCAGGCCAACCACGCCGGCCACGCCGCAGTGCACCACCAGGCCCAACAGGTTCAGCGGGCGCTGGGCGAGCATATCGGCATGCCAGCTGATGTACGCCGTCGTGGCCACGGCGAGCGTCCAGATGCCCCATAGCAGCGCCTGCAGGCCGTCGATCGCGGCCAACAGCCGGCCTGGGAATTGCGGGCGACCAGTGTGTTCGGAAGGTTGCTGTCGCATGGAATTGCTCCTCTGGCTACTCGTGCGCGGCCGGCGCCGGCTGCCAGGCATCGGAGATACGGTAGTGCACGTCGGTGACGGCAACACCCTGTATCTGCTGAAAGGCGAACTTAAACAGCGGGCCGCTATTGCGGTGTAGCAGCTGGCCCCATACCGAGTCGGTCACCAGCTGGGCCATAATAATGTTCACAAACGCGTCGGGGTGCTCGCGCTTGATCTCGTTCACCAGCCGCACGATCGGCGCGGTGAGGCTGCGGTAGGGCGAGGGCAGCACATACAGCTGGCCGTGGTCGCCCAGGTATGAGTGCCACTTTTCGAGCACGCGCGCGGTTTTCTCGGGCCGGATGGCCACGTGCACGGCCGCCCAGGGCTTGCCCAGCGACTCGGCGAAGCTGATCATCTGCATGGTGCCGTGGTGCACATCGTTCACGAGCACGATCGTCTCGACGCCGTGGGTACGCAGATCGACCGGGCGCGACTGCAGGCTCAGAGCGTGCTTGACCTTCTGGTAGTGATGGTGAATGCGGAAAAAGCCCAGCACCAGCAGCGGGATCAAAATCACCACGATCCACGCGCCCTGGCTGAACTTGGTGATGGCGAAGACCACCATAACGATCGCCGTCAGCACGCAGCCGACGGCGTTGATCGCCTGTTTGGCGCGCCAGTGCGGGTCGTAGCGCAGCGTCGAGCCTTCGGTATGGATCTCTTCGCCCGGCTGCATGCGGCTGATCTTGCGCCAGCGCACCACCATGCCGGCCTGCGACATGGTGAAGCTCAGGAACACGCCGATCGCGTACAGCGGAATCAGCAGGTGGGTGTCGCCGTCGAACAGCACGATCAGCAGCGCGGCCAGCCCGGCCAGCGTGGCAATACCCCACGAGAACACCAGCCGGTGGCCGCGGTAGGTCAGCTGGCGCGGCAGAAAGCCGTCGCCGGCGTGCAGCGCGCACAGCCGGGGGAAATCGGCGTAGCTGGTGTTCGCGGCCATGATCAGGATGGCCGTGGTGGCAGCGGTCATCAGCAGGTACAGCGGGCCGCTGCCGAAGATCGTGCGGCCCAGCTGCGAGATCACCGTCTCGTGGTCGGAAGGCAGCGCGCCGACGCGCAGCGCCAGAAACGTAATGCCCATGAACATCAGCATCAGCACGCCGCTCATCCAGACCATGGTGGTGGCGGCGTTGCGGCTCTTGGGCTCGCGGAAGGCGGTGATGCCATTCGAGATCGCCTCGACGCCAGTGAGCGCGGTGCAGCCGCTCGAGAACGCCCGCAGGATCAGAAACAGCGTCAGCGGCTGCAGCTGGCCGGATGCGACCGACTCGACGCCCCGCACCTGCGTGAGCGTGCCGCTGGCCACGCGGTACAGCCCGGCGCCGAGCATCAGCATGGTCATGGCGATGAAGAAGTAGGTGGGGCCGGCGAACGCGCGCCCGGACTCCTTCACGCCGCGCAGGTTGACCAGCGTCATCACCAGGATCAGCGCCAGGCAGATCTCGACCTGGAATGGCCGCAAGTTTGGGAAGGCCGAGGTCAGCTGCGCCACGCCTGCGGCAATGCTCACGGCCACCGTCAGAATATAATCGGTGAGCAGCGCCGCGCCAGCGGTTTGCGCCGGGCCTTCGCCCAGGTTATCGCGCGCGACGATATACGCGCCGCCGCCGCCGGGGTAGGCGAAGATCGTCTGGCGGTACGAGAGCGTCAGCACCACCAGAAGTAGGGCGATCGCGCCGGCGATTGGCAGCGCGAAGTGAAAGTAGATCGCGCCGGCCGCCGCCAGCACCAGCAAAATTTCTTCGGTGGCGTAGGCCACCGACGAAAGTGCGTCGGAGGCGAATACTGCCATGCCAACCGCTTTGCCGATAGTCTGGTGCGGGGCTGCGGCGGTTTCAAGCGGCCGGCCAAGGATCAGCTGAAACAGCGAAGCGGGCCTGCCGGGCGGAGGCTCGCCGGTGGCCTGGGTGGCGATGCCCTCGGCTGCCTGCTGCAAACTGTGGGGCGCTAGCTCGGGTGCGCCAGCCGGGCCAATGTTCATTACGCTTGTCACATGGTCTCCAGGTAGGTAGCGGTGCGCTGCGTGCGCGAGCCAGGCGCTGCCTGGCATATGCGCTTAGGAGCTCAATGTACCGCCAAACAGATTTGGAAAGTGTTAGGATTTGCGATATGGGTATAAGGATTGTATAAAGGTGGCTGCACATTCTTTTGCGACTTGCTGGTATCATGGCGCGGCCGGCGATTAGAAGGAAGAGAAAGGCGCAATCATCGAATGGACGCAACCTGGAATTGGAGCGCGCCGCCGCGCTACGCGCTGAGCATCGGCGGCGTAGTGATCGTCACGGTGCTGCTGACGCAGCTGCCAGCGCTGCACGAGACCACGATCTCCATGATCTACCTGGTGGTGGTGCTGATCAGCGCGACAACCATCGGCCTTGTGCCGGCGATTCTGGCCTCGGTGCTGTCGTTTTTGGCGATCAACTTTTTCTTTGTGCCGCCGCTGCACACCCTGGCGGTAGCCGACCCGCAAGACATCGTGAAGCTGCTGACGTTTCTGGTGGTGGGGGTGATCGCCAGCACGCTGGCGAGCCGCGCGCGCGAGCAGGCCAACACCGCGCAGCGCAGCGCCACCGAGCTGGCGGCGCTGTATGGCTTGAGCCAGACGCTAGGCGCCGAGGTGTCGCTCGATCGCGCGCTGCCGCTGCTGGCGCAGACGACGATCCAGCTGGTGAGCGTGCCGAGCTGCGCCATTCTGATCTACGACGAGAACGGCTTCCTGAGCCAGCGCGCGCTAGCGGGGGCCCAGCCCAGCGAGCCCACCCGCAATGTCGATATCTTTCTGCGCATTGGCGCGCGCGTGCTCGGCGTGCTGCGCGTGGCCCAACGCTCGCTGCAGGAAGAGCTTGCGCCGGCCGAGCACGAGCGGCTCGAGATGATCGCGACGCAGGTGGTGCTGGTGCTTGAGCGCGCCCGGCTGGTGGACGAAGCCAGCCGCGCGCGCGCGCTGGCCGAGGCCGAGCGGGTGAAGGGCACGCTGTTTGCCTCGGTGTCGCACGATCTGCGCACGCCGCTGGCGGTGATCAAGGGCACTGTCACCGATCTGCTCGACGACGCGGTGGCGCGCGAGCGCCCGGCCCAGCGCGAGATGCTCGAGGCGGTGAACGACGAGGCCGACCGGCTGAACCGCCTGGTTGGCAACCTGCTCGAGATGTCGCGGATCGAGTCGGGCTCGTACTACCCGGCGCGCAACTCGCAGGACGTCGGCGAGCTGATCGGCAACGTGGTGGCGCGGCTGCGCTCGCAGCTGGCCCGGCACCCGATCACGGTCGACATCCCGGCCGAGCTGCCGCCGGTGCAGATCAGCTACATGCATATCGACCAGGTGCTGACCAACCTGCTGGAGAATGCTGCAAGCTACACGCCCGACGGCACGCCGATCGTCGTGCGCGCGGCGGCCGACGATACGCAGATCGAGGTGACGGTGTGGGACCGTGGGCCGGGGATCCCCGAGGGCCTGTACGCGCGGATCTTCGAGAAATTCGTGCGCGTGGCCGACTCCGAGCGCCACGCCAATGGCGCGGGCTTGGGCCTGGCGATCTGCAAGGGCATTATCGAGGCGCACGGCGGCCGGATCTGGGCCGAGAGCGCGCCGGGCGGCGGCGCGCAGTTCGTGTTCACGCTGCCGACCGTGGCCGTGCCCGCCGCGCGCCCGCTGGCCGGGCGGCAGCTGTGAGCGCGCGTATTCTGGTGGTCGACGACGAGCCGCAGATCGGCCGGCTGCTGCGCTCGAGCCTGAGCGCGCGCGGCTACGAGGTGGCGATTGCCGAAGACGGCCAGCGCGGCGTCGAGCTGGCCGCTAGCTGGCGGCCCGATGTGATCCTGCTCGACCTGGGGCTGCCGCGCCTGGATGGCCTGGCGGTGTGCCGCCAGGTGCGCGGCTGGTCGCAGGTGCCGATTATCGTGCTGACGGTGCGCGACGGCGAGCACGACAAGGTGCAGGCGCTCGACATCGGCGCCGACGACTACCTGACCAAGCCATTCGGCATCGACGAGCTGCTGGCGCGGATTCGCGTGGCGCTGCGCCACGCCCAGGCGACTAGCCCGGCCGAGCCGGTGCTGCGCTTCGGCGCGCTGAAGATCGACCTGGCGCAGCGGCGCGTGAGCCTCGACGACCGCGAGGTGCACCTGACGCCAAAGGAGTATGATCTGCTGTGCGCGCTGGCGACCCAGGCCGGCAAGGTGCTGACGCACCGCATGCTGCTGCGCGCGGTGTGGGGCAGCGCCTACGAGCACGACGTAGCGACGCTGCGCGTGTTTGTGACGCAGCTGCGCCGCAAGATCGAGACCGACAGCGCCCGGCCCAGCCGGATCGTCACCGAGCCGGGCATCGGCTATCGCTTTCAGCCCGATGGCTAGCGCAGCCGGCGCCGTGGCAGAAGCATACGCGCCGGGTTTGGGAACCTGCCTCACGACTGGAAAACCACCTTTCAACAGGAGCGCTCCAATGCAAACCATCCGCCATGTTCTGCGGTTCGCCGGCCTCCGCCTGGCGCTGGCCTTTGTGCTCGCCTCCGCCGCGCTGCTGGTCGTGGCGATTCTGAGCGGCTCGGTTCCCGGGCCGCTTGCGCAGTTTGTCGCCGAGACGGCCGGCGCGCTGCTAACCGCCGGGATCGTGCTGCTGCTCGAGCGCGGGATCGAAGGCCGCCCGGTCGCCGAGGGCGGGCTGGCGCCGCGCGCCGCGCCGCAGGCGATCGGCCAGGGCGTGCTGATCGGCGCGGCGCTGATGGCGGCGATCTTTGGCGCGCTGGCGCTGGCCGGCTGGTACCATGTCGCGCGCGTGGCCTTCGAGCCGCTGGCGCTGCTGGGCAGCGTAGTGCTGTTTCTGCTGGTGGCGCTGTTTGAAGAATTCTTGTTTCGCGGCATCCTGTTCCGCCAGCTCGAGGGCGTGTTCGGCTCGTGGGCGGCGCTGGCGCTGAGCGGCGCGCTGTTTGGCGCGGCGCACCTGGCCAACCCCGACGCGACGGTCTGGTCGACGCTGGCGATCGCGATCGGCGCCGGCGCGCTGCTCGGCGGCGCCTACCTGGCCACGCGCAATGTCTGGATGGCCGTCGGCATCCACTGGGCCTGGAACTTTTTCGAAGGGCCGTTTTTTGGCGCGGCGGTGTCGGGGAATGCCACCAGCAGCGTGCTGGTGAGCAGCACGGCTGGCCCGGCCGATTGGACCGGCGGCGCGTTTGGGCCCGAGGCCGGGCTGGTGGCGCTGATCGCGACGCTGCTGGCGAGCGTGCTGCTGCTGCGCCTGGCGGTGCGGCGTGGGCATATCTACACCCCGGCCTGGCTGCGGCGCGGCGCGGCGCGCGAGCAGGGAACCGCAGGCGGCGTGTAGGCGTCATGGCAGTATGGGCGAGCATTCGGGCTCGCGAGGGATAGGGCGGCGTGCAGCAATGCGGCGCCGCCTTTCCTTTTCAGGCAGCTTGATACGATCTTCGCTTGATCACTTATCGATTGTGTTGCACTGCGTGGCGGCCACGCAGTGCAACACAAGGAGTAGCGGGCGGCGAAGCCGCCCAAACCCCCACCAAAGTGTAAGTAATCAAGCGAATTTGGTATGAAAGGTTCTTACGATTTTTCGTAGGCGCCGCCTAAAACAGAGAGGAGCACTGTTTGAACATCCGACACATGGGCCTGCTGCTGGCCGTGCCGCTGCTCGCGCTTGCGCCGCAGCTCGGCGCGCCGGCGCTGGCGCAGAGCCAGCGCTGCTTTGCCGAAACGCAGCTGTGCATCGCCGGGCCGATACGCGCCTACTGGGAGCGCAACGGCGGCCTGGCGACCTTTGGCTACCCGATCACGCCGCTGCAGACCGAGCGCGTCGAGTCGCAGGATCTGCCGGTGCAATGGTTCGAGCGCGACAGGCTGGAAGACCACGGCGCCGCCGGGGTGATGGCCGGCCGCCTTGGCGCCGAGATCCTCGAGTGGCAGGGCCGCGCATGGCAGCCGCTGCCCGCCGCGGCCGGCAACCGCGGCTGCCGCTACTTTCCCGAAACGCAGCACTCGGTGTGCCAGCCGTTTCTGAGCTACTGGGAGCGCAACGGCGGCCTGGCGCGCTTTGGCTACCCGCTCACCGAGGGCACCGCCGAGTCGGCTGGCAACTGGTATGGCGCGGTGCAGTACTTCGAGCGCCGGCGCATGGAGTACCACGAGGAGTTTGCCGGCACGCGCTCGGAGATCTTGCTGGGGCTGCTTGGGCGCGCGGTTCGCGACGCGCGCGCGCTCGGCGCATGCGCCGGCCAGATCTTCGCCCCCTGGCGCCACGCCTTCGCCAGCGTCTCGTTTCGCGGCGCGCTGGGCTGCCCGCAGCCGGCCATCCAGGGCGCGCCCGGCGCGGTTCAGCCGTTCGAGCACGGCAGCATGCTGTGGGTCGATCTGGGCGCGCAGGGCCGCAAGATCTACGTGCTGCCGCCGCGCCCCGAGGGCGCCGACGCCACGCTCACGCCCATACGCTTCCAGGTGTACGAGGACACCTGGGCCGAGGGCCAGCCGGTGAATGCCGGGCTGACGCCGCCGGGCAGCCTGCTGGAGCCGCAGCGCGGGTTTGGCAAGGTGTGGCGCGAGCACCCCGAAGTCCGCGCGCGGCTAGGCTGGGCCTTCGCGCCCGAGTCGCCCGCCGCCGCCGACTATCAGCCCTGGTCGGGCGGCGGGGCGCTGCTGTGGTTCCCGGCGCTGAACGACACGCGCCACGGCTTCGGCACCGTGTTCGCCCTGGCGCCCGGCGGCGGCCTCGAGATGGTCAACCCGTTTTAGGGCCTCAGAGCCTAGCTGGAGAGCGGCGGCGGCCACGAATGTGGCCGCCACCCGCCTTGCGCGCTCTGGCAGAGCCCGAAAAGCATCTTGCGGGGCGCGATGATTGAGGCGCGTCAAGCCGCTTCGCGGCGGCGCCTGCTTACAGTTCTATCTCAGCCGCGCGCCGCGCGCACCCTTCGGCGCTCGTGCTGCGTTTACAGCTAGTAGGAGGCCGGTTTCGGCCATGGCGCGCCCGAAGAGAGGCCCGCAGCATGACGCAGCAATCCACACATACATCCTCGATCAGGCGCCGTGGCTTTTTGGCGGTGCTGCTGGCGCTGGCTGCGCTGCTTGGCGGGCTGGCCGGGCTGGTATTCTGGGCCTACAGCGTGCTCGACGCGCTGCTGGCGCCGCTGCTGGGCGCACAGCTGTGGCTGGGCGCGCAGAACGTGGCCTACGGGCTGGCGATCGACCTGGTGCCCTATGCCGGCGGGCTGCTGCTGGGCATGCTGCTGCTGGCCTGGCTGCTGGCGCGCTGGGTTGCCCGGCCGCTGCGCCAGCTGATCGCCTCGGCGACGGCGCTGGCCGAGCGCGGCGACGGCGGCCGCCTGCCCGTGCGCGCGGCTGGCGAGGTCGGCGAGCTGGCGCGCAGCTTCGAGGCGCTGGCGCAGTCGTTCGACCAGTCGGCGCGCGAGCTGCGCGACCAGAACCAGTCGCTTGAGGCCAGCGTGCGCCAGCTGGATGGCCTGCTGCGGATCAGCCGCGAGCTGAACGCCTCGCTCGACCCCGACCTGCTGGCGCGGCGCTTCGCGGCGGCGCTGCGCGACACCTTCGGCTACGAGCATAGGGCGTGGCGCTGGCTGCGGGCGACGTACTGCTGCACCACTTCAGCGACAACGCCGGCGAGCACATAGCTTCGCGCCGGCGCTGCGCGCCCCGCTTGTCGACACCAACGCGGCCGGGCGCGTGGCGCTCACCGGCGCGCGGCTGCGCATCGGCGACATCCAGCTCGAGCCGGCGCTCGACGCCCGCCGGGGCTGCCGGCGGCGCGCGCCGAGCTGGCCGTGCCGGTGAGCTACTGAGGGCCAGCTCAGCGCGGTGATCGTGCTGCAGAGCAGCCGGCCCTACAGCTTCGGCCCGGCCGACGAGCAGCAGATCGAGCTGCTGGGCCACGCCGCTGGCGATCGCGCTTACCAACGCCGGACTGTTCCAGAGCGAGCAGCTGCGCCGCCGCTGGCCGAGGCGATCTACCGCGTGTCGCAGACGCTGAGCGCCGCGCTGACGCCGGCCGACGTGCCCGAGCTGATCCTCGACCAGCTGGCCCAGGTGCTGCCCTACGACCGCAGCGCCCTGCTGGTGATCGACGGCGACGTGTTCGCGATCGCCGCGACGCGCGGCTACCCGGCCGCCCATGCCGCCGAGCGCACCCGCGCCCGGCTGGAAGATGCGCCGCTGATCGCCCAGATTGCCGAGCACGA
This sequence comes from Kouleothrix sp., assembly GCF_046328425.1. Taxonomy (NCBI): domain Bacteria; kingdom Bacillati; phylum Chloroflexota; class Chloroflexia; order Chloroflexales; family Roseiflexaceae; genus Kouleothrix; species Kouleothrix sp. Next base: position 342,740 of record NZ_JAXLWP010000004.1, on the reverse strand, counting down.
GCGGCCGATCATCATCGACGAGGTGCGCCACGACTCTGCGCTACCGCCCGATTGTCGGCGGCGCGGCGGGCGAGCCGGTGCGCAGCTGGCTGGGCGTGCCGCTGCTGGGCCAGGGCCGGATCTATGGCGCGCTGATGCTCGAGAGCGAGCAGCCCAACCGTTACGGCGACGAGGAGCTGCGCGCGATCGCCGCGCTGGGCAACCAGGCCGCCGTGGCGATGGGCAACGCCCGCCTGTACGCCGAAGCCCAGGAGCGCACGCTTCAGCTTGAAGTTGTGACCCGCGTAACCCAGGAGGTCAGCACGCGCGATGTCAGCCGCGAGCTGCCCGGCATCCTGCGCACGATTATCCACCAGATCCGCCGGGTAGTGCCCTGCGACTACGCCGCGCTGGCGCTCTACAGCCCCGACGACGACGACTTCGCGTTTGAGACGGTGTACGATTTCGCGGTGCGCGACTGGGCCGAGTTGCCGCCGGGCAAGCGCGAGCCGGCCGAGGGCACGCCCTGGCAGACGGCCTGCCGCACCGGCACGGCGCTGGTGCAGAGCGAGCTGGTGCGCAGCTCGTTCGCCTACGACCGTGGCCTGGCGGCGGGCGGCCTGCGCTCGGGCGTGGTAATGCCGATCGTCGGCGCGAGCCGCGCGCTCGGCACGCTCGATTTCGCCAGCCGCGAGCCGAATGCCTATGGCTCGACCCAGGTGGCCAGCGCTGCGCGAGCTTTCGCACTACCTCGGCACGGCGCTGCACAACGCGCGCCTTTCGCAAGAGCGCGAGGAAACCGCCGCCAAGCTCGCGCGCACCCAAGAGCACCTCAACCTTGTCGACAAGGTGCGCGCGGTGGGCCAGCTGGCCTCGGGCGTGGCCCCACGACTTCAACAACCTGCTGGCGGGCATCCTCGGCAACGCCCAGCTACTGCTGTTCGAGGCCGCCAGCGACGACCAGAAAGAGATGCTCAGGGTGATCGAGCGCCCGCCAAAGACGGCGCCGAGACGGTGCGGCGGCTGCAGGGCTTCGCGCGCATGGAGCACGACTCGCCCATGACCGAAGTGCGCCTGGACATGCTGGCGCGCGACGCGATCGACATCACGCGGCCGCGCTGGCGCGACGTGGCCCAGAGCCGCGGCGCGTCGATCGAGATCGTCAAGCAGCTTCAGCCGGTGATGCCGCTGGCCGGCCGGCCGGCCGAGCTGCGCGAGGTGCTGACCAACCTGATCATCAACGCGGTCGACGCGATGCCCAAGGGCGGCAAGCCTACCGTGGCCTGCTACGACGACATGGTTGGCGACGCGGCGGACGGTGCCGGGCAGAGCGTGGTGGTTGAGGTGGCCGACACCGGCGTGGGCATGGACGCCGAGACGCGCGCGGATCTTCGACCCGTTCTTTACCACCAAGGGCGAGGGCGGCACCGGCCTGGGCTTGGCGGTGTCGCTGAGCATCGTGCAGGGCCACGGCGGCCAGATCGACGTCGAGAGCGAGCGCGGCGCCGGCACGCGCTTTAGTGTGCGCCTGCCAGTGCGCAACACCGGCCCGGCGGCCAAGAGCGGCCAGCCGCGCCTGCCGCAGCTGGTGCAGCCCGGCCACATCCTGTTTGTCGAAAGCGAGGCCATGATCCGCGACGCCACCAGCCGCCTGCTCTCCCGCTGGGGCCACAAGGTCGAGGCGGCCGAAAATGGCGCCGAGGCGCTGGCCAGGTTCCTGCCCGACACATTCGACCTGGTGATCTCCGACCTGGGCATGCCCGACATGAACGGCTGGGAGCTGCTGGCGCAGATCAAGGCGCGCGACCCGCGCGTGCCGACGGTGCTGATCACCGGGTGGGCCGCCAGCTGGCCGAAGACGAGGCGCGCCGCCGGGGCTGATTTCGTGATCGAGAAGCCGTTCGACCAGGACGATCTGCGCGATATTCTGGCGCAGGCGCTGGGCTAGGAAGCTATGCGGTCGGCCTGCCGAGCCGCTGTTCCTCAAATACAGGAGTTACGCGGTGCGCGTTTTTGCCTTCGGCAGAGCGGTACTTTTTGATGGATAGTGCTCGATTTTCGCGCTTTGCGCGAAAATCTGAGCACAAGTAGAGGTGCAGTTTTTCCGTGCTCCGCGCGGAAAAACTGCACACACAACTGAGAAGCTGTTTGAAAGGGGTGGTTTGGAGGGACGAAGTCCCTCCAAGTTTCCACTTTTCTGGCGGGTGGCGGCCACGAATGTGGCCGCCACCCGCCAGAAGGGGAAGTGCGAGGCATAGCTCCTCGCGCACTCCCTTTTCAAACAGGCTCTGAGGAAGCCGAAGAGCGCAAATACGCAACCCTACCAAAAACATGCGCTCGGATGGTGGCGCTCTGTGCCGCCGTCCGAGCACAGCGAGGCCGCGAAGGTGCTACGCCGCGGCGGTGCGGCTGCGGTGGCCCTCGATATATTCCTTGAAGTTCGCCAGGTCTTCTTCGAGCTGCGCCTCGGGGTTGCTGAAGATACGGGCGACGACCTCGCCGAGCTTGCCGGCCGGCGGCACGTACTGCAGCGTCACAGTGATATGCGTCTGGTCGTTCGCCAGCGACTTAAACACAACCTGGCCGCTGGTGGTGATATCGCCGTTGTCGCGGCTGTTCCAGGCCAGCCGGTCGTTCGGCTCCATGGTGGTGGTCTGCGCGTCCCACTCGATCTCCTTGCCGAGCGGCCCGTCCATCACCCAGTGGCTGGTGCGGTCGCCGGTTTTGCGCACCGACTTGATGTAGCGCATGAAGTAGGGGAAGTTCTCGAAGTTTGCCCAGGCGTTGTACGCCTCGGTCACGCTCGCGTTCACAATGATCTGCTTGGTAAACTGATCGGCCATTGCGTGCTCCTTCTCTTATTGTCACGGCTACGCGGCCACCTGCGTCGTGAGCTGATTTTGCCTGCGGCAGCACGGTAGGTGCGGCCTTCTGTGCTGCCGCAGGCGAAAAAGCCGGCCGCGTACGCCGTGTCGTCGTGAGCTGTATAGCGCGAGCAGGGTTGCAAGAGCTATGCCGCCCGCCAGCACGCCAGCCGCACGTGTGGTATACTGGCACAACGCGCCGGCCGCTCTGGGTTTGGCACAGGCGCGCCGAAAAGACCGTGCTTACCGTTTCTTCCCAGAGGGACACGCACTGTAAGCCTGGAGTTGAGTGGCTGTGCCGCGTGCGTGAAACTGCTTCACCTCTTCACATTGCCCAGGACTCCCCGATTGACTAAGGATAGAATTTGAGCTTCGACCAATTCAACCTCGACCCGCGCCTGATGCAGGGTGTGCGGGCGGCTGGCTATGCCGTGCCCACGCCCATCCAGGCCGCCGCCATCCCGCCGGCGCTGGCCGGCCACGATCTGATCGGCACTGCGCAGACTGGCACCGGCAAGACTGCCGCATTCGCGCTGCCGATATTGCAGCGGCTGCTGAAAGCGCCGCGCGGCCGCGCGGCCTCGGGCTGCCGCGCGCTGATCGTGACGCCAACGCGCGAGCTTGCCGAGCAGATCAACGACGCATTCCGCGTGCTGGGGCGTGCCAGCGGGCTGCGCAGCGCCACAATCTACGGCGGCGTGCCGATGGCCCCGCAAGAGCGCGCGCTGCGCGACGGTGTCGAGATCCTCGTGGCCTGCCCCGGCCGCCTGCTCGACCATATCGACCAGGGCAACGCGCGGCTCGACGGCGTCGAGCTGCTGGTGCTCGACGAGGCCGATCGCATGTTCGACATGGGCTTTCTGCCGGCGGTGCGGCGCATTCTTGGCTTTGTGCCGGCCAAGCGCCAGACGATGCTGTTCTCGGCAACATTTCCGCCCGAGATCGAGCAGCTAGCGGCGCAGGCGCTGCGCGACCCGCGGCGCATCGCCGTGGGCCTGAGCCAGCCTGCCACTACGGTGGCGCACGCGCTATACCCGGTGGCGCAGCATCTGAAGACCGGGCTGACGCTTGAGCTGCTGCGGCGCACCGACGCGCGCTCGGTGCTGATCTTCACACGCACCCGCCACCGCGCCGCGCGCCTGGCGCGCCAGCTCGAGCGCGCCGGCCACCGCGTTACTTCGCTGCATAGCGACCGCACGCAAAACCAGCGCCAGGCCGCGCTCGACGGCTTCCGCAGCGGCACGTACCAGATCATGGTCGCGACCGATATCGCCGCGCGCGGCATTGATGTCGCCAGCATCTCGCATGTGATCAACTACGACATTCCCGACACCGCCGACGCCTATATTCACCGGATCGGCCGCACCGGCCGGGCCGAGCGCGAGGGCGATGCGTTTACGCTGGTGACGCCCGAGGACGACGCGACGGTGCGCATGATCGAGCGCGCGGTCGGACGACGGATCGAGCGCGCCACGATCGCCGGCTTCGACTACAACGCGCCGCCCAGCCAGCAGTTTGCGCCCGCGCCACGCCACGAGCAGCGCGCCGCCCAGCCGGCACATCGCAGCCCGAGCGTGCAGGCAGCGGGCCGCTCCGGCGCTAGCATGCCTCGGCGCGGCCGCGGCGGCGCGCGCTAGCCGCCGCACCTTGTTGTCGCCTCGCTCGTTTGGAGAGCGGGGCCATCCGCGATGCGCTTGCCCTGGACAACATTTCGTTTTATTGTATTGGGCAAATACACCCTGCACGGTGGGGTGAAGCGCGCGCGGCTTCGCCGCGCCGCGCCGCACCATAACTAATATGCAGCATGTGCTTGCCCAGCACAAATATTTCGTTGTATGATGCCCTGCCTGGCTTCGCCGGGCAGGGCATCATACAACGAAACTGCTCGAACGGAGTTCGGATCATTGGTATGCCGGGCGCGCTGCTACTGCGGCGCCCGCTCGGCGGCAAGCCGCCACAGCCGTAGCGCCACCGCCACGCACCAGCCAAGCACCGCCAGCAGCAGGCCGTAGAACAGCAGCCCCTTGAGCAGAAACGCCGGCCCTACCAGCGCGGCCACCACGGCGGTCAGCGCGGCGTAGCCGCGCCACTGTGCGCGCCGGAAGGCCCAGGCCAGCGCCAGCAGGCCGGGCCAAAACGTGAGCCCGAGCGCGGCGAACGCGAGATCGTGCATGCGGCCAAGCGCGGTCGGCGGCCCGCCGGCGAGGGTCGGGTCGGTTGGCGCGCTCAGCGCGGCCATCGCCACCCCGGCGAGCGCGATCAGCAGCGCGCCGCTTCGGCCGGCCCGCCCCGCACCCAGCGCGCGCCGCAGCCCGCCGGCGAAGACGATCAGCAGCAGCCCGCATGCGATAAACGTCCAGGTCATCCAGATGCCGTGTGGCCCGAGCGCCAGGCCGCTCGGCCAGTCGAGCGTTGGTGCGGCGAGCGGGCGCCAGCCCAGCGATCGCATGAACTCGTACTGCGCCGCCGTGAGCACCACCAGCGCGCCGCAGAGCAGCAGCGGGCCAGCCAGGCCGGCCAGCGCGGCGTAGCGCAGCGCGCGCCGATCCGCCGCGCTCATGGCAGCCCCGCCACGAACGCGCGCAGCGCAGCGCCGTCGCGCAGCGGCGGCCCATGCCCAAAGCACACCAGCTGTGGCCCAAGCGCCGCCACCGCCCGCGCCGACTGGCGGTTGCGCGCCGGGTCGAGCGTGAAGCGCGCGAGCGGCTCGATCAGGCCGACGCGCTGGGTCAGCGGGTGCTGGTTGGCGAGCACGTCGCCGAGGATCAGCGTGCGGTCGGCCGCGCGCCAGAGCGAGATGTGCCCCGGCGTGTGCCCGGGCGTCTCGACGACGGTGAAGCTGCCGACGTGGTCGCCCGCGCGTAGCCGCCGCGCCACCGGGTAGGCGCCCCCGCCGAAGCCGGCCGCCAGCAGGCGGTTCGCGAAGCTGCGCGGCAGCAGCGCGGCTGTGTCGCCCTGCTCCATGGCCGCCGCGTCGCGCGCACCGCAGCAGAGCGGCAGGCCGAATGCACGGCAGAGCGCGCGGCTGCTGCCCTGGTGATCGGGGTGGGCGTGTGTCAGCACGTGGGCCGCCAGCCGCCGCCCGCGCAGCTGCCGCAGCAGGCCGCGCCGCATCCAGCGCACCCCGGCGTCGACGACGATGTCGCCGAGCAGGTAGGCGTTGATTGCGTACATCGGAAAGCCGCCGAGGATAAAGACATCGTCCGCTAGTTCGTGCATACGCGCCTCCGGCGTGTGTGGCCGCATCCTGCGCCATGGTATACTACATCGCTGCGGAATGGGCACGCCCGCGCTCTACCGCGCGTGATCTGCTATTGCTGCCGAGGAGGGAATGTAGCCGTGGACACCGACCGTATTCTGCTGGAAGGCATGCGCTTTGTTGGCTACCATGGCACGCTGCCCGAAGAGCGCCGCCTTGGCCAGCCATTCGTGGTCGATATCGAGCTGCGGTGCGACCTGCGCGCCGCCGGCGTTTCCGACGATCTGGCGCTCACCGTCGACTATAGCGAAGTGTACCAGCAGGCGCGCGCGATTGTCGAGGGCCAGGCCGTGAACCTCACCGAGACGGTGGCCGAGCGTATCGCCGCCGCCGTGCTCGAGCGCCACGGCCGGGTGCAGGCTGTGCGGGTGAAAGTGGCCAAGCCGCACGTGCGCCTCGGCGACACCGCGCTGCTTCATTCGGCTGTCGAAATTGTGCGCCGCCGCGCCTAGCCCGGCCGCCTGTTTGCCACGAAACGGCACCAGCATGGCACGACCTTCCGTCACCCTTTGCTATACCCAGACGCTCGACGGGCGGCTTGCGACCGCCGACGGCACGTCGCAGTGGATCGGCGGGCCGGATTCGCTGCGCCTGTGGCACGGCCTGCGCGCCCAGCACGGCGCCATCCTTGTGGGCGTCGGCACGGTGCTGAAAGACAACCCGCGCCTGAATGTTCGGCACGTCGCGGGGCGCGACCCGCTGCGCGTGGTGGTCGATAGCGCCCTGCGCACGCCTGATACCGCGGCGGTGCTGGCCGGCGGCGCGGCGCGTGGCACGCTGCTCGCGACAACCGAGCGGGCGGGCGCGGCGCGCCGGGCGGCGCTCGAGGCGCTCGGCGCCAGCGTACTCGTGCTTCCCGCCGACGCGGACGGCCGTGTCGACCTGGGCGCCCTGCTGGCGGCCCTGGCGCGCGAGGGCATCGGCACGCTCATGGTCGAGGGCGGCGCGGCGATCGTCACCTCGCTGCTGCGCGCGCGCCTGGCCGACCGGCTGGTCGTCTGCGTCGCGCCGCGACTGATGGGCGCGGGCCTGGCGGCGATCGGCGACCTGGGCGTGGCGCGGCTGGAACAGATGCCGTCGATCGCCGATATGGCCGTCGAGCGCTACGGCGCGGACATTGTGCTGGATGGGCGGCTGCGCTACCCGCCCGGCGACGCGGAGGAGCCGGCCCATGGCTAAGCTTCGCGCCACGGCGGTATGGATGCGCGGGCCGCGCACGATTGAGCTGCGCGACGAGGAGGTGCCCGAGCCACAGGCGGGGGCGCTGCGCGTGCGCGCGGTCGCCTCGGCGCTCAGCCAGGGCACCGAGATGCTGGTGTACCGTGGCGAGGTGCCGCCCGAGATGCCGCTCGACCTGCCGACGCTTGCTGGTGGGTTTGGCTTCCCGATCAAGTATGGCTACGCGGCCGTCGGGCAGGTGCTCGATGTCGGGCCGGGCGCGGGCGAGTTCGCGCCGGGCGATATGGTGTTCGCGCTGCACCCGCACCAGAGCGTGTTCCTCGTGCCGGCGCAGCTGGCGCTGCGGCTGCCGCCCGGCCTCGACCCGCTGGCCGGCGTATTCAGCGCCAACCTCGAGACGGCGCTGAATATCGTTCACGACACGCCGCTGCACCTGGGCGAAACCGTAGTGCTGTTCGGGCAGGGCGTGGTCGGGCTGCTGGTGGCGCAGCTGCTGCGCCTCGCCGGCGCGCGGCGCGTGCTGGTGGTCGACCCGCTTGAGCGGCGGCGGGCGCTGGCCCTGCAGGTTGGCGCCGACGCGGCCTTTGCGCCCGCTAGCGACCTTGGCGCGCAGATCCGCGCGCACAACGACGGCCGCGCCGCCGATATTGCGATCGAGGTCAGCGGCAGCGCCGCGGCCCTGCAGATGGCGATCGACGCCGTGATGGACGAAGGCAGCGTGATCGTCGCCTCGTGGTATGGCAGCAAGCCGGTGACGCTGAATCTGGGCGGCAACTTCCACCGCGGCCGCATCCGCCTGCGCTCGTCGCAGGTCGGGCGCTTGAACCCCGAGCTGGCGCCGCGCTGGGATCACGCCAGGCGCTTCGTGGCGGTGCGGGCGCTGCTGCCCCGGCTGCGGCTGGCCGAGCTGGTGACGCATAGGCTGCCGCTTGCCGCCGCCGCCGCCGCCTACGACCTCGTCGATAGCCGCACGGGCGAGACCGGCCAGGTGGTGCTGGTGTACGACGATAGCCCAGCGCAGAGCGTTTGAGCGTTTGAGCGTTTGAGCGGAGAGCGCATTGCCGCATGTAGGGCGCGCATCGTGCGCGCCTTCACAGGGAAGAAAGCCATACCATCCTCAATGCCGTACGCTCATGCCTCAGGGCAAACCGTCACCTGTACCCGCGCCGCGAGGCATGCGCCACCGGCGTAGCGAGAGCGGCAGCATTCTTTACGGGGTCTGGGGTGCGAAGGCCCCGAGCTGACCTCAATGGAGAGAAGGCGCGCACGATGCGCGCCCTACGGGAAAGGCCGTGCCAGCGGCAACGTCAGACGCGCATGCCTGGTGGCGCGGAGTGACATGTCGGTTTGCCGCGGGGCGCGGGGCGCGAAGCCCCGAGCTGACCTCAATGGGGAGAAGGCGCGCACGATGCGCGCCCTACGGGAAAGGCCGTGCCAGCGGCAACGTCAGGCGCGCATGCCTGGTGGCGCTGAGAGACATGTCGGTTTGCCGCGGGGGATGGGGGCGCGAAGCCCCGAGCTGACCTCAATGGAGAGAAGGCGCGCACGATGCGCACCCTACGGGAAAGGCAGTGCCAGCGGCAACGTCAGACGCGCATGCCTGGTGGCGCGGAGAGACGTGGCGTTTTGCAACGAGGATGGGGGTGCGAAGCCCCGAGCTGACCTCAATGGGGAGAAGGCGCGCACGATGCGCGCCCTACGGGAAAGGCTGTGCCAGCGGCAACGTCAGACGCACGCGCCTGGTGGCGCGGAGAGACGTGGCGTTTTGCAACGAGGATGGGGGCGCGAAGGCCCCGAGCTGACCTCAATGGAGAGAAGGCGCGCACGATGCGCGCCCTACGGGAAAGGCAGTGCCAGCGGCAACGTCAGACGCACGCGCCTGGTGGCGCGGAGAGACATGTCGGTTTGCCGCGGGGGATGGGGGCGCGAAGCCCCGAGCTGACCTCAATGGAGAGAAGGCGCGCACGATGCGCGCCCTACGGGAAAGGCTGTGCCAGCGGCAACGTCAGACGCGCATGCCTGGTGGCGCGGAGTGACATGTCGGTTTGCCACGAGGCATGCGCCACAGGCGTAGTGACAGAGACAGCATTCTTTTACAGGGTCTGGGGCGAAGCCCCAGCGCGGGAGTGCAGAGGGCGGGCGTCCGCCCTCTGCCGCGGGGCGCGGGGGCGCGAAGCCCCCGAAAGCGCTCGCGGGGCATGGGGGCGCGAAGCCCCCGAAAGCGCTCGCGGGGCGCGGGGGCGCGAAGCCCCCGAAAGCCTTCGTTGGGGAACGCTTGAGCAAGTGAGCAAGGAGTGAGGCCCGCACATGTACGAGATTGGGGTGGCCGCGCAGTTTGAGGCGGCCCATCGGCTGGTTGGCGACTTCGGCCCGGCGACGCGGCTGCACGGGCACACCTACCGGCTGGAGGTGGCGCTGCGCGGCGAGCGCCTGCAGCCCGATGGCACGCTGTACGATATCGGCCGGCTGAACGCCGCTGTGGCCGAGCTGGTTGGGCGGCTTCACTACCAGAACCTCGACGACCTGCCCGAGCTTGCCGGCACAAACACCACCGCCGAGCATGTCGCGCGCTTCTGCTGGGAGCAGCTGGCGGCGGGGGTGCGCGGCCTGGGGCTGGCCTCGCTGCTGGTGCGCGTCTGGGAGTCGCCGGGCGTCTACGCGGCGCGAGACGACCGCCTTGACTAGCCCGCGCGTCGCGTTCATCACCGTTGGCGACACCCGGCGGCTCACCGGCGGCTACCTGTACCACGCCCGCGTATTCGCGGCGCTGCGCGAGGGCGGCATCGCGCTCGATGAGGTTGTTGCGAGCGCAGCGGCCTTGCCCGCGCAGCTTGAGCGCGCGGCGGCCTTCGGCGGCGAGTTCGACCCGCGCCCGTTCGACGTGGTTGTGGTCGACGCGCTGGCGCGGGCGGTGTGCGCGCCGTGGCTCGATCGCTGGCGCGCGCTGCGGCCGGTTGTGGCCATGGTTCACGAGCTGCCGAGCCTGGCCGGCGGCGGCGCGGCCGAGCTGGAGGCGCCGCTGCTGCGATCCGACCTGCTGATCGCCGTGAGCGCGCACGGCCAGGCGGCGCTGGAGCGGCGCGGCGTGCCGGCCGGGCGCATTCGCGTGGTGCAGCCCGGCTGCGACCGGCTGCACGCTCCCGCGCTGCCAACCCCGCCAAGCCCCGAGGAGGCAGCGCTGCGGGCGGCGGCGGTGGGTCAGCCGCCTTCGGCCGTGGCGCTGTGCGTGGCGCAGTGGATCCCGCGCAAAGGGCTGCTCGAGCTGGTGCAGGCGTGGGCCAGCGCGCCCCGGTCGCCGGCGCTGCTCGAGCTGGTGGGCGAGAACGACGCCGACCCGGCGTATGCGGCCGAGGTTCGTGCGGCGATTGCGCGCGCATCCGCCGCCGCGCCGATCCTCGTGCGCGGCACGCTCGACGACGCGGCGCTGACGCGGGCCTACGCGAGCGCGGCGCTGTTCGTGCTGCCCTCGGCGTTTGAAGGCTACGGCATGGCCTACGCCGAGGCGCTCGCCTTTGGCCTGCCGGTCGTCGCCTGCGCCACCGGCCCGCTGCCCGAGCTGGTGGGCGATGCCGGGCTGCTGCTGCCGCCGGGCGATCCAGGCGCGCTGGCTGGGGCGCTGGCGCGCCTGCTGGGCGACGCCGGGCTACGCGAGCGGCTGGGGCGCGCCGCGCGCCGCCGTAGCCACGCGCTGCCGACGTGGGCCGACGCGGCGCGGCGCTTCGCTGGTGTGCTTCACGAGGCCAGGCTCGCGCGGCGCTGAGCGCCCGGCAGGGCCGGGTTCAGCTCCTCGGGCAGCAGGTGGCCCATACGCTGCTGCTTGGTCTTCAGGTAGTGCAGGTTGGTGGCGTTCGGCGCGACAAACAGCGGCACGCGCTCGCACACCTCGATGCCATAGCGCGTCAGGCCGTCGATCTTGTCGGGGTTGTTCGTCAGCAGGCGCACCCTGCCGATCCCCAGGTCGGCCAGGATCTCGGCGGCGACCCCGTAGTCGCGCATGTCGTCGGGCAGGCCGAGCGCCCGGTTGGCCTCGACAGTATCGAGCCCCTGCTCCTGAAGCGCGTAGGCGCGGATCTTGTTGACGAGGCCGATGCCGCGGCCCTCCTGGCGCAGGTAGATCAGCACGCCGCAGCGCTCGGCTTGCAGCAGCCGCAGGCTGTGGTCGAGCTGCTCGCCGCAGTCGCAGCGTGCCGAGCCGAACAGGTCGCCGGTGATGCATTCCGAGTGCAGGCGCACCAGCACCGGGGTGGCGCCGGACGGGCTGCCGACCGTGAGCGCGAGGTGCTCGTGGCGCTGCTCTTCGTGATAGATCGACAGCGTGAATGTGCCGTAGCGCGTCGGCAGGCTGGTGCTGGCGCTGCGCTGAATCGTTGACATGCTGCTACTTCCTCTCTGTCTGGTGAGCCGTATGTTTCAGGAGGCACGGCGTGGCTCGCCGGCCCGGTGTGCCTCTGTATTGCGGATGTGGCGTCGGCAGTGCCCGCGCCACACGCTGGTGGGCAAATGCGACGCGTGATCACGCTGCTGACAAGCGGCACGCGCGGCGATGTGCAGCCGCTGGTCGCGCTTGGCGCCGGCCTGCAGCGGCGCGGCTACGCCGTGCGCGTGCTGACGCACGAGCCATTTCGCGGGCTGGTGGCCGCGCACGGCCTGGGGTTCGTGCCGCTCGATGGCAACCCCAACGAGCTGTTCGCCCGCCCCGAGCTGCGCGCGGCGCTCACCTACGACGGCGGCCTGCTGCGCAGCGCCCGCAGCGCGCTGGCCTACCTGCGCGCCGCCCGGCCGCTGTTCGCGCGCATGCTCGCCAGCGCGTGGCAGGGCAGCCAGGGCTCGGGCGCGCTGGTTGTCTCGCTGCCCACCACCTGGGGCGATCAGATCGCCGAGGCGCTGGGCATCCCCTGCGTATGGGCGCTGACGCAGCCGCTGGGCCGCACCCGCGCGTTCCCCTCGCCGCTGCAGCCGTTTGGCCTCTCGCTGGGGCCGTGGTACAACGCCCTGACGCACGCCCTCGCCGAGCATGCCGTGTGGCAGCCCTGGCGCGATATGCTCGGCCGCTGGCGGCGCGACGCGCTGGGGCTGGCGGGCCGCACCGGCGCCGGCTGGGCCGCGCGCACTGCGGCGCGTGGCGACCTGTTTCTGTTCGGCTATAGCCCGCGCGTCGCGCCGCGCCCGCCCGACTGGCCCGGCCGCTTCCACGTGACCGGCTACTGGCTCCTCGAGCGGCCGGCCGGCTGGCGGCCCGACCCAAGCCTGCTGCGCTTTCTCGAGGCCGGGCCGGCGCTGTATGCCGGCTTCGGCGGCGCTATGGCCGTGCCCGACGAACGCCTCTTGGCGCAGGTGGTACGTGGGCTGGCGCTGGCAGGCCAGCGTGCGGTGCTGCTGGTGGGCGCCGGCGCCCACCAGCGCGCGCTTCCGCCGCATGTCTACCCGCTCGGCGCGGCCCCGCACGACTGGCTGCTGCCGCAGGTTGGCGCGGCGGTGCACCACGCCGGCGCGGGCACGCTGGCCGCCGCCCTGTGCGCCGGCATCCCCTCGGTGTGCGTGCCGTTCGGCGCCGACCAGTTCTTCTGGAGCGGGCGCGCCGCGCGTTTGGGCTGCGCCCCCGCGCCCATCCCGGCCCGCGCGCTCAGCGCCGAGCGCCTGGCCGAGGCGATCGACGCCGCAGTGCGCCAGCCGATATTCAAGCAGCGCGCGGCCGGGCTGGGCCAGCAGATCGCCGCCGAGCGAGGCGTGGAGCGCGCGGCCGATCTGATCGAGTCGCACCTTTAGTCCTTTATCGCCTGTCTGGCAAGAGGCTGTGCCCCTCGCGCTTCCCAGCTCCACGCCCAACTGCCCTGCGCCTATAGTGTCGTTTTCGTCGCGCGGGCGCCGGCCCACAGCGCCGCGAGCGCCACCAGGCTGCCCAGCGCGTATGGCGCGGCGTCGCCCAGGTAGTCGAACGACAGGCCGGCAAGTAGCGGGCCGCCGACGAGCGCTAGGTTGATGACGATCTGCATGCTGCCCATAAGCTGGCCCTGGCCGCCCGGCGCGACGCGCGCCGAAAGCATGCTGGTGAGGCAGGGGATGCTCAGGTTGCTGCCGAGCGCGAGCAGCGCCACAATCGGGAACAGCATCCAGCCGCGCCCGGCGACGGCCACCAGGCCAAGGTTGGCTGCCATCAGCGCCAGCCCGCCGAGCGCCAGGCGGCGCTCGCCCAGCCTCGGGCGCAGCCAGCCCAGCGCCACCGCCTGCGTCGCCACCGCGCAGGTGCCGACAAACGCGTAGAAAAAGGCGTTATCGGCGGCCTGCCAGCCGAAGCGCGCGCGGCTAAACAGCGGAAAGTTGCTCTGCAGCCCCGAGAACGCCAGGTTCAGCAGCAGGATCGTCAGCAGCAGGCCGCGCAGGCTGCCGGGGCGCAGCGCGGCGGCAAGCTGGCGCGCCGGGTTCAGATCGGCCAGCCGCCGGCGCGCGCGGTGCTCGGGCGCGAGCGACTCGGGCAGCAGCAGCAGGCCGAGCAGCGTGTTCGCCCCGGCGATCGCGGCGGCCACAAACACCGGCACGCTCAGGCCATAGCGGATCAGCAAGCCGCCCAGCGCCGGGCCGGCCATCATCCCCAGCCCGAACGCCGCCCCGGTGGCGGCAAAGCCGCGCGAGCGCCGGTCGGCGTCGGTGCTGTCGGCAATATACGCCTGCGCTGTGCTGATATTCCCGCCGGTGATGCCATCGAGCAGTATGGCTGCGGCGAGCAGCCAGAGCGAGCCGGCGACGCCGAGCAGCAGGTAGGCCAGCGTAGTGCCCAGCAGGCTTACCAGCAGCACCGGCCGGCGGCCGTACTGGTCGGACATGCCGCTGAGCACCGGGCCGCCCGCCGACTGGGCCAGCGCGTACAGCGAGCCGAGCAGGCCCACCAGCGTGCCGCCGGCCGCCAGGCGCCCGGCATAGATCGGCAGCAGCGGGATCACAATGCCGTAGCCGAGCATGTCGACGAACACCGTGACGAAGATAAACGACTGGGGCACGAGCCAGCGTGCCGAGCTGCGCGCGCCGATCATGGGCTGGCCTCGGCGCCGCGCTCGATCAGCCGGCGGCACTCGGCGATGATCGGCGCGCTCACGTCGGCGCCCTCGCCGTGCAGCGCCCCGGCGTCGATCGGCCGGCCGAACGCGACGCGCACGGTGCCGCGCTGCAGCGAAGGAAACACGATCTGCAGCGTCGCGGCCAGCAGCTGCTGGTGCTGGCGGCCGCGCAGGTAGGCCAGCGGGTGGCGCAGCGCCGCGCTCGAGAGCACGCCGCTCACCACTGCCGGGGCCACCACCAGGCCCGGCACCAGGCGCGCAAACACGGCGATGCTCGCCGACCAATCTTCTAGAGCGGCGGCCGCGCCTGGCAGCACCGCCGGGTCGGGCTCGATCCGGCCGCCTGGAAACGTCAGCAGCGCCCCGCCCGCGCGCAGGTGGCGCGCCGCCGCGCGGAGCACCTGGCTGCGGTCGGGGGCTGCCTCGCTGACGGTGATCAGGTGGCGCGAGGTGTGCGGTAGCGCGCGCAGAAACGGCCGGTCGGCCGCGATGACCCGCAGATCGCCGCGCGGGATTGCCGCGAACAGCGCCAGCGTATCGTAGAGGCCGGGGTGGTTCGAAACGATCAGCAGTGGCCCGGTGCGCGGCAGCGGCTGGCCCTGCACGGCTACATTGCCGACGTACTGGCCCAGCACCCAGGCGCCGGCCGCCTGCAGGCCCGCCGATGCCACCAGCGCGTCGTAGGTGAGGATCTGCCGCGCCAGCCGGCGCGCGGGCGGCCGGCACAGGCGCTCGAGCATGGCGCGCCCCCGGCGCACCTGGCTTAGCCCCATTGATGTCAGCAGATCCTGGCTGTTGATCGCCGTCAGCTCGTCTAGTGTGGTCATGCGCTCTCGCACCGGCTCGCTATCTGGCCGATAGTATAGGATATACGGAAGCGCAGGCGGTTGCGTATCTATGCCGCCGCTCCGCGCTGCCGCGTTTCGCACCTGTGTGGTGGCGTGAAGTGTAGTGCCGGGGCGTATCACGAACTATGCCATTATAGCCGAATGGCGCGAAAGCACCGCCACAGGGCTTAGCGGCGCTGTGGGCCTGCGCGGGCCCTGGCCGATTCGATTGACAGGCCGGGTTAGCTCTGCTACGATCGCTACACGTTTTCCCCGGCCCTCCAAATCGATACGCGGGCCTCGCTCACGCCTAACTATTGCGCTGGGATTGAGCTATGTCTATGCCAATTCTGGCTACCAAGCTGTATATCCCGCGGCCGCGGCCCAGGGCCGTGCTGCGCCAGCGGCTGACCGAGCGGCTGAGCGAGGGCCTTCACCGCAAGCTGACGCTGATCTCGGCCCCGGCCGGCTTTGGGAAAACCACGCTGCTCGGCGAGTGGCTCGCCGGCAGCGATCGGCCGGTGGCCTGGCTCTCGCTGGATGCAGCCGACCGCGACCCGGCGCGCTTTCTGGCGTATCTCGTCGCTGCGCTGCAGGCGGCAGCGGCAGCCCCCGCCGCGGGGCTGGCCGGCGCGCTCCAGTCGCCGCAGCCGCCACCAATCGAGGCAAGCCTCACGGCAGTGCTGAATGAGATCGCCGCCGCGCCCCGGCCTTTTGTGCTGGTGCTCGACGACTATCACCTGATTGCCTCTCCCGCGATCGACAGCGCGCTCGCCTTTCTGATCGAGCACCTGCCGCCGCAGATGCACCTGGTGCTCGCCACGCGCGAAGATCCGCAGCTGCCGCTTGCACGGCTGCGCGCCAGCGGCCAGCTAACCGAGCTGCGCGCCGGCGACCTGTGTTTTACCCAGGATGAAGCCGCCGGGTTTCTCAACCAGGCGATGGCGCTTGGCCTTTCGGCCGAGGACGTGGCCGCGCTCGAGCGGCGCACCGAAGGCTGGATCGCCGGCCTCCAGCTGGCGGCGCTCTCGATGCGCGGGCGCGACGATGCCTCGCGGTTCGTACAGACGTTTGCCGGAGATAACCGGTATATCGTAGATTACCTTGTCGAAGAGGTGCTGCGGCGCCAGCCTGAGGCCGTACGCAGCTTCTTGCTGCAAACGTCTATCCTCGGCCGGCTGAGCGGCCCGCTGTGCGATGCCGTCACCGGCCGGGGCGATGGCGTGGCCGTGCTGGAAGCCCTCGAGCGCGGCAACCTGTTTGTGGTGCCGCTGGACGATACCCGCCACTGGTTTCGCTACCACCACCTGTTCGCCGATGTGCTGGCCGCGCACATGCTGCACCAGCAGCCGGCGCTTGCCCCGGCCCTGCACCAGCGCGCGAGCGCCTGGTATGCCGAGAATGGCCTGCCGGCCGAGGCGATCGGGCATGCGCTGGCCGCCAACGATTTCGCGCGCGCGGCCGGCCTGCTCGAGCTGGCGTGGCCCGCGATGGACGGGCGTTTTCAGGCCGCCGCCTGGCTGGCATGGGCCAGGGCGCTCCCCGAGGATCTGCTCGGCGACAGGCCGGTGCTGGGCGTTGCGTATGCCTGGGCGCTGCTGAACGGCGGCGAGCTTGAGGCCGCCGAGGCCCGATTGCGCGAGGCTGAACGCTGGCTGGCTGCCCCGGCCGCCGGCCCGGCTGGCCAGCCGCTGATCGCCGACCAGGCGCAGTTTCGCACGCTGCCGGCCTCGATCGCCACGGCCCGCGCCTACCTGTCCCAGGCCCGCGGCGATATCCCCGGCTCGGTGGTGTATGGCCGGCGGGCGCTTGAGCTTTTGCCGGAGGACGACCACCTCCGGCGCGGGCCGGCCGCCGCGCTGCTGGGGCTGGCCCAGTGGGCGCGCGGCGACCTGGAGGCGGCCCACCGGGCGATTGCCGAGGCCATGGCTAACTTCCGGCGCGTGGGCAACCTGCACTTCGCAATCAGCGGCACGCTTGGCATGGCCGATATCCGTGCGGTGCAGGGCCGGCTCGGCGACGCCATCGGGGCGTATATGCAGGCGCTGCAGCTTGCGCTCGGCCAGGGCGAGCCGCTGCGCGGCACCGCCGACCTGTACCTCGGCTTGAGCGAGCTATACCACGAGCGCGGGCAGCTCGACGCGGCCAGCCAGCACTTGCTGCGCAGCCTGGAGCTGGGCGAGCAGGCCGCGCTGCCCGACTGGCAATACCGCCTGTGCCGCGCCCAGTCGCGCTTCAAGCAGGCCGAAGGCGACCTGGCCGGCGCGCTTGAGCTGCTCGGCGCGGCCGAGCGCCACTACCGCAGAACGCCGCTGCCCGACGTGCGGCCGCTCGCGGCTGCGCGGGCGCGGGTGTGGCTGGCACAGGGCCGCCTGCGCGAGGCCACGCGCTGGGCGCACGAGCAGGGCTTGTCGGCCGATGGCGAGCTGAGCTATCTGCGCGAGTTCGAGTACATCACGCTGGCGCGGCTGCTGATCGCCGAGGGCGGGCGCGCCACTCACGCGGCGGTGCGGCTGCTGGATCGCCTGCAGCAGGCCGCCGAGGCCGGCGCCAGGATGGGCAGCGCGATCGAGATCGGCGTGCTGCAGGCGCTGGCTCACCAGTCGCAAGGCGACTCTGCGGCGGCGCTTGGCGCGCTGGGGCGCGCGCTCGGGCTGGCGGAGCCGGAGGGCTATGTGCGCGTGTTTGCCAGCGAGGGGCCGCCGCTGGCGCGCCTGCTGTCGGCCGCCGCCGCGCAGGGAATGGCGCCCGGCTATATCGCCAAGCTGCTGGCCGCCTTCCAGGGCGCGGCGCCCGCGCACGCGCCGGCCGCTTCGCAGCTAGCCGAGCCGCTCAGCGCGCGCGAGCAAGAGATACTTCAGCTGATTGCCAACGGGCTGTCGAATGGCGAGATCAGCGCGCGGCTGTTCCTGGCCTTGAGCACCGTCAAAGGCCACAACCGCAACATCTTCGATAAGCTCCAGGTGCAGAGCCGTACCGAGGCCGTGGCGCGCGCCCGCGAGCTGGGCTTGCTGTAGATCTACCTCACAACAATACCCCGGCCAGTACTTTAGTATCTCCACCCCGATACCGTGTTGCTGCTATGCTACTGGCATGTCGAGCAATTGATACGCTGTTCGCTTGATCACTTCTCGATTGTGTTGCACTACGTGGCTTCGCCACGTAGTGCAACACAATAAGAATGGGGGCGGCGAAGCCCCGCCCCCAAACCCCCACCAAAGTGTCAGTCATCAAGCGAATTTGGTATGAGGAGCAAACCAATGAAGGCGATGGTATACACACGGTACGGCGCACCCGATGTTCTTCAGCTCAAAGAGGTGCAAAAGCCCGCCCCCAAGGATGATGAAGTGCTGGTGAAAGTGCTCGCGGCCTCGGCCGCCGCTGGCGACTGGCACCTGCTGCGGGCCGACCCATTCATGATCCGCTTCATGTATGGCCTGCTGACGCCAAAATACCCGGTACTCGGCTCGGACGTGGCCGGGCGGGTCGAGGCGGTGGGCAAAAACGTGAAGCAGTTTCAGCCTGGCGACGAGGTATTCGGCGACCTGTCGCGCAGCGGGTTTGGCGCTTTTGCCGAGTATGTCACCGCCCCTGAGGCCGCGCTCGCGCCCAAACCCAGCCGGCTGACGTTTGAGCAGGCCGCGACCGTGCCGGTGTCGGCGGTGACCGCGCTGCAGGCGCTGCGCGACCAGGGGCAGATTCGCGCGGGCCAGAAAGTGCTGATCAACGGCGCGTCTGGCGGTGTGGGCACATTTGCGGTGCAGATAGCCAAATCGTTCGGCGCCGAGGTTACAGCCGTGTGTAGCACCGGCAATATCGAGCTGGTGCGCTCGATTGGCGCCGACCACGCGATCGACTACACGCGCGAAGATTTCACCCAGAGCGGGCTGCGCTACGACCTGATCCTCGCTGCAAACGGCTACCATCCGCTTTCGGCATACCGGCGCGCACTAAGCCCGCAGGGCCGCTATGTGATGACCGGCGGCTCCTCTGCGCAGATGTTCGAGGCCATGCTGCTCGGCCCCTGGCTCTCGCGCAGCGGCGGCCAGAGCATCGCCAACGTGCTGGCGAAACCGAACCAAAAGGATCTGCTGTTTATGAAAGATCTGATCGATGCTGGCAAGGTCACGCCGGTGATCGATCGGCGCTTCCCGCTGAGCCAGGTCGCCGACGCTATCCGCTATCTTGAGGCAGGCCACGCGCGTGGCAAGGTCGTGGTTGCGTTATCGGCTGCGTAGCGCGTCAGGCCAAATCGGCGGATCACCTGCTGTATCGTGGGGCTCGAGGCGGCAGGGCCGCCCCCAAATTTCTTATTGTGTTGCACTCCGTGGCGAAGCCACGGAGTGCAACACAATCGATACGTGATCAAGCGAACAGCGTATCACAAGACAAAGCGGCCAAACTAAGCTGACATAACGTGTTTCACGGGCGCGGGGCCGAGCCGGCGCTCGGCGAGAGCCCTGCCGCCTGCGGGCGCTGCGCGCGGCTGCGGCGGGGGCGCCTGCGGATGATCAGCTCGGCCACCGCGAGGTTGATCAGCCACGCCGCGCCCATCAGCAGGTCGCGGCTCAGATCGCCCGGCGCGCCAAACGCCAGCACCCACAGCAGCGTCACAATCACCTGCGTGCCGGCGCCCTGGCCGATCGCGTAGCCGCGCATCATCCACGCGCGGTGCGCCGCGAGGTTGCGCCGGCGCATGGCCAGCCAGCCGAGCGCGATCGACGCGACCATGCCCACGCCGACGGCGAGGCGGAAGCCGTACAGCAGCGGGCCTTGCAGGTGCGGCGCGAGCGGGTAAAACTGGGCCATCCACAGCCCCGAGAGCGCGGCGGCGATGCCGGCTGCCGCCAGCACGATTCCGGCGTTGCGGTGCCACGCGGGGCTGCGCCGGCGAAACGCGGGGGCGAACTGGAACGCGCCCACCAGGCAGAACAGCAGCGAGCCGACGATGTGGATCACCACCGGAGCCGGCGCGGCGAAAAACCGCGCGTTGTCGGGGGTTACGGCGGCGCCGGCCGCCAGGCTCACAAGGCGCGCGACGCCGGCCACCAGCGGAACCATCGTGAGCGCGATCAGCGCGGCGGGAATTGCCCACTCGGCGCGGCGCGCGGCGGCGGCGCGCGCTGAGTGCTCGGGCGGGGTGTGCGTGTGCTTGATCATTGTTTGTGCCTTTTTCTAATGCGTCACTTGCCGGCGTCGCCGGCTTCTTCATAGGAAAAAACTTGCTCCAGCGGCACGCCGAACACGCGCGCGATGCGGAACGCCAGCTCGAGCGAGGGCGAGTACTTGCCTTTCTCCATGGCGATAATGGTTTGGCGTGTTACGCCGACCTTCTCGGCTAACTCCTCCTGCGTCATCTCATTGCGGAAAAAGCGCAGCGTCCGAATGTTGTTGTTGATCTGGCCTTTGCCCATCTTAAAAGCCTCTTCGGTACAGGTACAGCCGCGCGATATCGGCGACAATCTGGGCGACCAGGCCCGAAAAGATCAGCAGCGCGAACATCACCAGCGGCGGCTGGCCAAGCACCAGCGTGAGCATCGACAGCGCGACGCCGATCGAGAGTACGCGGTACGCGATGGTTGTGCCGCGCAGGTCGATCAGCTGGTCGCGCTCGTCCTGCACGTCGCTCAGCGGCCGCTCGTCCCTGGTCTGGATCGTGTGAATCACATTCGACGCGATGTGGGTGACGATCATGATCGCAATCGTACCGACCGTCGCGAGCACAACCACAATGCCCCACAGCCGGAACACGCTGCCCTGCTCGAAGTTGCCGCCGCGCGCGAGCTGAAACAGGCGCACTAGGTAGAATGCCAGGATCAGCGCGAAGTTCGCCAGCGAGGCGGTGATATTTTTTTCCTGGAAGGACATGCGCTCCTCCGATTGTTCGTTGCGGTTTACCTTTAGTCATCTACAGTGAACAAATAGTATAATAAAACATACTTAATGTCAAGTGTATTTTACATAGCGGCTGCGCGAATGCCGGGCGGGGCGTCGCCACAAGGCGCAAGGGCGCGATGCTCTACTATCAAAGTCGCTTGATGACTTACACGTTGGTGGGGGTTTGGGGGCGGCGACGCCGCCGCCAAAGTTCTTTTTCCTGTGCGGCGCCGCACAAGAAAACACAAGTAATCAAACGGAGTTGGTATAATAGGCTTTCTGGCATAGCGGCAAAATTCTTGCTCGCATGCTCGCTCGGACTGTGAGAAAGGAGCGCCGTATGACCGAACCACTGAGCAAAGCCGCGCTGCTCGAGCTGATCGAGCGCGAGCGCGGGCTCTGGGATGCCATGGTGGCCGAGGTCGGCGAGGGCCGTATGCTCCAGCCCGGCGCGTCCGGCGACTGGAGCTTCAAGGACGTCGTCGCGCACCTGAACGGCTGGCGGATCGTGACGCTGGCGCGCCTCGCCGCCGCCCGCGACCACGGCGACCCGGCCGCGCCGCCGTGGCCGGCCGGCCTCGACGGGGAGAGCGAGGCCGATCTGGAGGCGATCAACGACTGGATCTACCACGCCAACCGCGGCCGGCCGCTCGGCGAGGTGCTGGGCGAGTACCGGGACTCGTTCCGGCGCATGTACGAGGCCGCCAGCGCGCTGAGCGAGAGCGAGCTGAACGACATCGACCGCTACCGCTGGCTCCCAGGGCGCTACCTGGCCGACGTGATCACCGGCTCGTTTGAGCATTTCCACGAGGAGCACGAGCCGGTTGTGCGCGGCTGGCTGGCGCGGCTCGGCTGAGCGCGCCGCGCCAGCCAACCCTGCGCGATCGGCGTCACTCCACCGTCACGCTCTTGGCGAGGTTGCGCGGCTGGTCGACATCGGCGCCGCGGCGCAGCGCGAACTGGTAGGCGATCAGCTGCATGGGGATGCTGGTGAGCACCGGCGTGAGCAGCGGCAGCGTCTCGGGCACCTCGATCACGTAGTCGGCCTTGGCGCGGATCTGCGCGTCGCCCTCGCTGGCGATCGCGATCACGTGGCCGCCGCGCGCCTTCACCTGCTCGATGTTCGAGAGCATTTTCTCGTAGATCGCGTCGCGCACCGCCACGCACACCACCGGCATGTCCTCGTCGATCAGCGCGATCGGGCCGTGCTTCATCTCGCCGGCCGGGTAGCCCTCGGCGTGGATGTAGCTGATCTCCTTCAGCTTCAGCGCGCCCTCCAGCGCGATCGGGTAGCTCACCTGCCGGCCCAGGAACAGCGCGTCGCCGGCGCGGTGGTAGCGCTCGGCCAGCTCGTGGTAGATCGCCTGCTGCTCGAGCACGCGCGCGACTTTGCCCGGCAGCTCGACCAGCGCCTGCACGTGTGTGCGGATCGCGTCGGGCCGTAGCGCGCCGCGCGCCTGCGCTAGCCGCAGCGCCAGCAGGTACTCGACCACCAGCATCGAGGTGAAGGCTTTGGTCGAGGCTACGCCGATCTCGGGGCCGGCGTGCAGGTACAGCGCCCCGGCGTCGGCCAGGCGCGCGGCCTGGCTGCCGACGGCGTTCACGATCGCGGCGCTCTTCACGCCCTGCGCGCGCGCCTCCTCCATCGCCGCCAGCGTGTCCACCGTCTCGCCGCTCTGCGTGATCGCCAGCAGCAGCGTATCGTCGCCGAGCAGCGGCTGGCGGTAGCGGAACTCCGAGCCGTAGTCGACATCCACCCGTAGCTTGGCCAGCGTCTCGATCATATATTTGCCGATCAGCGCGGCGTGCCAGGCCGTGCCGCAGGCCACCGCGTACACCCTCCCGAGCCGCCACAGGTCGCCGTCGGCAAGCCGCAGCTCGTCGAGCAGCACCGCGCCGCCCTCCAGGTCGATCCGGCCGCGCAGCGCGTCGGTGAGCGCGCGCGGCTGCTCGAAGATCT
The DNA here is from genome assembly GCF_046328425.1 of Kouleothrix sp. Classification (NCBI taxonomy): domain Bacteria; kingdom Bacillati; phylum Chloroflexota; class Chloroflexia; order Chloroflexales; family Roseiflexaceae; genus Kouleothrix; species Kouleothrix sp. Next base: position 319,743 of record NZ_JAXLWP010000004.1, on the reverse strand, counting down.
CTTTCTGCATGAAGTGCTTGAAGTCGCCCTTGGCCGCCGCCACCGGGTCCCACGGCACCGTGGCCGGCTGCCTGCGCACGGGCGTGCCGTCGAGCTTCGACACCTGCGCGCCGGCGGGCGTCAGCACCGCCAGCTCGCGGTCCTCGATGAAGAGCATGCGCTGGGTGTAGTCGAGGATCGCCGGCACATCCGAGGCCACGAATGTCTCGCCCTCGCCCAGCCCGATCACCATGCCGCCGGCGTTGCCCAGGCGCGCGGCCACCAGCCGCCCCGGCTCGTGGTGGCTCATGGCCACGATCGCATTGCCGCCGCGCAGCTCGGCCAGCGTCAGGCGCATGGCCTGCTCGAGCGAGCCGCAGGCGGCGTAGTGGTCGCCCAGCAGCAGCGCAATCACCTCGGTGTCGGTCTGCGATTGGAAGGCGTGGCCGCGCGCCGCCAGCGCGTGCTTCAGCTCGAGGTAGTTCTCGACGATGCCGTTCTGGATCACCACGATCGACCCGCTGGCGTCGCGGTGCGGGTGGGCGTTGGCCTCGGTCACGCCGCCGTGGGTGGCCCAGCGCGTGTGGCCGATGCCGAAGCTGCCGTGCGTCGGCTGCTCGCGCAGCTGCGCCGCCAGGTTCGCCAGCTTGCCGACACTGCGCCGCAGCTGCAGCTCGCGCCCGTCGTCGATCGCGATCCCGGCCGAGTCGTAGCCGCGGTACTCAAGCCGCCGCAGGCCGCCCACCACCACCTCGGTGGCTTCGCGCGGGCCAACATATCCGACAATGCCGCACATTTCTTGCTCCTTGTGTGTGCCCGGCGGCGCGCGGCGCTTGCCCGCGCGGCTCGGCCCCAGCCCTTCGCCGCGCCCGGCGCGGGGCCGGCACTGGTGCGCTGTGGCGAGCCGCGCGCGCGGGCCGAATCCGCATAGGCCGCCGGATGGCGCAGCCGCACCCGCCGCCACTGGCGTGGGCGCGCTGCTGCGCAACTGTTTGTATGCTGCCGGGGATGCGCGGCCGAGGGCCAGGGGCGCGAGTTGGCCCTGTCTATGCCGCAGACAATGCTGTGGTGCTCACTGCTGGCCTGGGTTGTTCCGCCCGTCGCCGGGAGGGTTTGCAGGCCGCTCGCAGGCGGTGGCGCGCCTGGGAGGCATCCGCTGATCTGTCGATTTTCTACTAAAACTGAGAAGCTGCCTGAATGCGGGTGGTAGCCACATGCGCGGCCGTCATCCTCCAGAAAGGTGTGGGCGAGGGGCATATCCCCTGGCGCTTCGCCTGTTCAGACAGGTTCTTAGAACAGTATTAGCCCCACCTCGCGATGGGGAACCTCCACCTCGTCAGCTGAGCGGGTGTGGCCGCCCAGCCCATGCGCTTGTGCTTCGTGCTCTGGCTGCACCTCCTGCCGCGCCTGTGGCCGCTACTATAGCAATCCTACATGAGTCATAAAAAGCAGGGGGCCAGGGGGGCGCAGCCCCCCAAAGAAACATCTTCTCGCCTGTATGAATCCGGTAGGATTGCTATACGCGCGTAGTATAGCACGGCGGCGGGGTTTCACAAATGATAATTTCGCTATATGGATTGCCGGCTATTGCGCGCCGCCCTACGCCCGTGCCAGCGGCACAAACAGCCTGGGGCCGGGCGCGGGGCCGGGGCGCGCCTCGGCGTCGGCGGCCACCGACGCGAGGTGAAAGCGGCTGGCGGCGCGCGTGGTGTTGTCGCCCAGAAACAGGAAATTGGGCGTCTCGTACGGGTCGGGCTGCCCGCCGAAGGCGGTGTAGTCGCGCAGCGCGCCGCTGAGGATCGGCGCGCCATTGGCGGCCAGCCGGTAGCCGCCGTCGCGCAGCACCAGGCTGTAGCGCACCAGCGCGGCGCCAGTGTCGAACGCAACGCCCTCGGCCTGCGTGAACAGCCGCTGCTGGCCGCCCTCCTGCGCCCAGACGCGATTCTTCCAGAAGCCCAGCTCGATGCCGCGCAGGTTGTCGCAGATCGCGATGACGCTCAGGCCGGCGCGATTGGCGCTGCCGCTGTGGTCTTCGTCGTCGAGCCGCAGCGCGAAGGTGATCGTCACGCCGGCGGTGTGGTCGAGCACCGGCACCGGCGCGCTGCTGCCGAGGAAGCCGGCGTGGCTGGCGAGGTAGCCGGCCTTGATCGCGATGGCGCCGGTGCTGTCGAGCACTGCCGCGCCGGGCTCTAGGCCCTGCGCCGGCGCGCCGCCGATCGCGAAGTAGGCCCAGCCCTGCGCCTGCGGCAAGCTGCCTTCTGCGGCGTCGTAGAGCGGCTGCGGGGCTGCGCTGGCCGGGGTGCCGGCGGCCAGCAGCGCGCCAACCAGCAGCGCGCGGCAGATCGCGCGGCGCCAGCGCCGGGGGCGGTGCGGTGGTTTGAGCATGCGCTTTGTCTTTGTGCGATGGTGTACGGCAGTGCGGGGCATGAGTAGTATACTCTATTTTCGCGCGCGGGGCGGGAGGCTATAAAAATGCGCCAGCTCGAATCCGGCGCCGGTGGTGCATGCCTCGTGGCGCGGCGGCACGTGCCGCGCTGCCCTGAGGCATGTGCGCCAAGCGCTGCTCGCCGGCGCGGCGTCGTTTCAGCCCGCATGGCTCCCCGCCGATCAGCCGCCGGCCGGGCCGGCGCCGAGGCGCCCCAGCGGCACGCGCGCCGGGTGGTGGGCGGCCAGGTACGCCTCAATCGCCTCGCGCACGATCACCCGCATGTCGAACTCGGCGCGCAGGCCCCACTCGCGCGGCGTGTAGCCGCCATAGTGCTCAAACTCCCAGTCGGTGGCGGCTACGCGGTACTCGCGCGCCGGGTCGAGCGGCTGCCCGCCGACGAGCAGCCGGCCGTCGCGCAGGCTTGCGCCGCTCAGGTGGAACAGCCCGCGCGGCTGGCCGCGCAGCTGGCGTGGGCGCTCGGCGGCAAACGCCGGGTCGAGCCCGCGCCGCACCAGCTCGCCCAGCTGCGCGCCGCTCAGCGCCGCCACGCCGGGGTTGGCCGGGCTGGCGCACACATCCCACAGCGCCAGCCAGGCCAGCGGCCGCCCGGCAGCGGCCCGGTAAAGGCCTGGCCCACGGCCGCAAGGCCCACCTCGGCGCCCATGCGCTCGCGCAGCACGTCGGCCAGCAGGTTGCCCACGCCGCACTCGCGGTCCGGCGCGAAGTCGAGCGGGTCGGCCAGCTCGCCGATGATCGTGCTGAGAAACTCGGCCACCTCGGCCTCGGCTGCGGCCGCCTCGGCCAGCACCGCCGGCGCGGGCGGCGTGTCGTCGGGCACCGGCTGCACGCTGGCGCGCGCCACGAGCCGCTCGCCTTCCCAGGCCAGGTCGACCCGGCCGAGGTGCTGGGCGTACTCGCCGGCGTGCGCCAGCAGCACCCCGCCCACCAGCTCGCCGTTGGGCAGCAGGTCGTGGCTGTGCGCGCCAATAATGATATCGGCCAGGCCCTGCACGCCAGCGGCCAGCTCGCGGTCGGCGCGCAGGCCCAGGTGCGAAAGCACGATCACCGCGTCGGCGCCGTCCTGGCGCAGCGCGGCGGCCAGCTCGCGCGTCAGCGCCAGCGGCTCGGGGGTGGCCAGGCCGAACCAGCGCGTGTAGTCGCCCTCCATATCGGCGGTCAGGCCGATCAGCCCCAGGCGCGCGTCGCCGGCCGCGATCAGCAGGCTCGGCTGCACCCCTGGCAGCGGCGCGCCGTCGGGCTGGCGCACATTTGCCAGCAGCAGCGGGTAGCGCGCCGCCGCCGCGTGGCTTGCCAGAACCTCGGGGCCGTAGCGCAGCGGCGCGGCGTTGCCCACCGCCGCCGCGTCGCAGCCGGCCGCGCTCAGCAGCCGGTGCATTGCCGCGCCCTTGGTGAGGTTGCTCAGGCGCACTGCGGTGTCCTCGCTGTCGCCGGCGTCGAAGAACAGCGCCGGCGTGCCCGGCTGGCCCGCACGCACGCGCGCCACCAGCGTGGCGATGCGCGCCAGGCCCTCGATCCGGGCGTGGATGTCGTTGGTATGCAGAATCGTGATCGATCGCATCAGCTCTCCTATCATATCTGCCGAAGGCAAAAACGCGCACCGCGTAACTCGCGTAACATAATAGCACGCCCGGTTCTATGCTATAGTCATGCAGTCGCGGCGGGGAAAGCAAGAACGGGAGAAAACAATGCACGCACTGGTATTCTACGAGCACGGCGGCCCCGAGCAGCTGCGCTACGCGGGCGTGCCCGAGCCGGTGGCCGGGCCGGGCGAGGCGCTGGTGCAGGTGAAGGCGGCGGCGCTGAACCACCTCGACCTGTGGGTGCGCCAGGGCATCCCAGGGCTGCGCCTGGCCATGCCGCATATCGGCGGCTCCGACGTGGCCGGCGTGGTCGCGGCCGTCGGCGAGGACGTCGACGAGGCCTGGGTCGGCCGCCGGGTGATCATCAACCCCTCGCTGGGCTGCGGCCGCTGCGAGTACTGCCGCGCCGGCCAGCAGTGCCTGTGCGCCGGCTTCCACGTGTTTGGCGAGCACGTGCCGGGCGGCCTGGCCGAGTACGCGGTGGCGCCGGCCGCGAACCTGTACGCCATCCCCGACGACTTCGGGTTTGCCGAGGCCGCGGCCGTGCCGCTGGTTTACCAGACGGCCTGGCGCGCGCTGATGACCCAGGCGCGGCTGCGCGCCGGTGAGCGCGTGCTGATCCTTGGCGCGGGCGGCGGCGTGGCCTCGGCGGCGATCCAGATCGCGCGCCTTGCCGGCGCGTATGTCTACGCCGCCACCAGCACGCCCGCGAAAGAGCGCCGCGCGCTCGAGCTCGGCGCCGACGAGACGATCAACTACCGCGAGGTCGATTTCTCCAAGGAGATCTGGCGGCGCACCGGCAAGCGCGGCGTCGACGTGGTGCTCGAAAATGTCGGCCCGGCCACCTGGGCCGGCAGCATGCGCGCGCTGTGCCGGGGCGGCCGGCTGGTGACGTTCGGCGCTACCACCGGGCGCTTCGCCGAGACCGATCTGAACCTGCTGTTCTGGAACCAGGTCAGCCTGATCGGCTCGACCATGGCTACCTACGCCGAGTTCGAGGCGGTGATGGGCCTGGTGTTCAGCCGCCGCCTGCGGCCGATCGTCGACCGTGTGATGCCGCTGCGCGATGGCGCCGAGGCCCAGCGGCTGCTCGGGGCCGGCGAGCAGTTCGGCAAGCTTGTGCTCGAGCCATGAGCCTCTGCCCGAACGGGCGGTTTACCACCAAGGCGCCAAGCGATCATACGTGAAAAAGCATCAACACGACATACACGATCGTGGTGTCTTCGTGTCGTGGTGGCTACTTCTCAGACTATTTCTGAGCGGCGCGGCGGCATCCTGCGGCTCGGCGCGCAGTGGCCGGCAGAGAAAACGCCGCTGCGCCGGGTGGTTCCTCCACCCGGCGCAGCGGCAGCCGTGCTCGCTCGGCCCTACTTGCGATCAGCAGTTGCGCGTCCACAGGCTGGTCGGGCTCGTGCAGGTCTGCGTGTCCTTCGGCGTCTGCTCGGGGCCGGCCGCGCCAACCGAGATCTCGAGCCCGGTCGGGCCGCCTAGCGTGCCGCCGCCCAGGTTGCTGCCCTCGATCAGCGGCGTGTCGGGCTCCTCGGGCGCGCCCGGCGCCGTGCCGATAAACGTGCCGCCATCGACGTCGAAGTCGACGATCTGCAGCCGCCCGCTCTCGACACCGCTGGCCGTGAGCTTGTAGCTGCCCACTGGCAGCCGCTCGTCGATCGCCAGCACCGCGTAGAAATCGCCGTTGCCGTCGGCCCGCTGCGTCGGCAGGCCGCGCACGCCGCCGTCGGGCAGGGTGATCCACAGGCCCACCGGCTCGTTCGGCTTAAACAGCGTGCCCGACACCGCGATCGCCTGGCCGTTCTGGCTGGTTTCGGCCAGCGCCGGGAAGGCCACCCGCAGCTCGGCCCAGCCGCTGGGGATCGACTGGCGGCCGCGCAGCTCGAATGGCGCGAACACCTGGTACTTGCTCGTCAGCCCGTAGGCCGTAAAGGTGTACTTTCCGGTCTGGTGCGCGCTGGTGAACTGGAAGGTCGATTCGATGTTGCCGGCGTCGCTGGCCACCTGCGTCGGGTACCCCAGCACCGAGCCGTCGGGCTGCGTGATCCACACGCCGACCTGCTCGTTCGGGTAGAAGCCGGTGCCGTGGATGTTCACCAGCGCGTCGTGCTCGGCCGATGCCTCGAATGTGCCGTTCTTCCACACCGCCAGCTGCGCTGGGCTGGCGCCTGGCTGCGCGCTCGGGCGCGGCGCCACCACCAGAAAGCCGATCGCCGTCTGGCCGCTGTGGTTGCCGTACGCCGTCATCTGGTAGCAGCCGTAGGGCCACTTGTTGCTGATCGGGTACTCGAAGTACAGGTCGCCGGCTACGTCGGCCTTGTAGTCGGTGGTGAAGTTCGTCGGCATGTTCACCACGCCGTCGAGCAGGTAGGCCGCGTCGGGGCTGAAGATCTGGCCGTCGGGGAAGCTAAAGCTCACCGTCACCGGCTCTTGATCCCAGAAGCCGTGCAGCTCCGAGCCGAAGATGTCGTCCTGGTAGCTGGCGATTTCGGTCTGGCCGGTGCGGTCGCACGCCGCGCTGGCTGGGCCATGCACGAAGTAGAGCGCGCCCGCCGCCGACTGGCGCACGTATAGCCCTACCACCAGCGCCAGCCCTAGCGCGAACACAACTGCGAAGCGACGTGTGCGGACATGTCGTACCATACCACAAGCTCCTCGTTACAAAACCAACATGTCTTTACTGTGCCGATGCAACTTTCTGCTAGAATGGAGTGCTGGGAGCTGCTTTCAGCAAAATCTCATAGTTTTGTCAGATCATCATAGGCCTGCCGCTGTATAACGACCTAGACCGGTACATGACGTATTGATGACACAGGTGTCAAAAAAGCGATAAAATGAGGCATATGCGCGTGAAAAACAGCCTAGTCGTGCTAGGAATTGCGGTGCTGCTGCTGGCGCTGCCGGCGGGGGCGCTGGCCTGCGGGATGCCGCTCGCGGCGCGCATCCCCTCCGAGCAGGCGCTGATCACATTCGCCAACGGCCGCGAGCAGATCATCGCCAGCGTGCAGCTCGAGGCCGATAAGCCCGGCGCGGCGGTGATCTTTCCGGTGCCGGCCGCGCCCGAGGTTGGCGTGCTCGAGCGCGCCGACCTGTTCGACTACCTGGCCGAGGCCACCCGGCCCGAGCTGCGCATCACCGAGGTGCCCTCGCCATCCGATGGCGCGCCTGCCGGCAGCGCCGCCGGCGGGGTGAATGTGCTTGGCCGCGACCGCATCGGCGGCTACGATGTCGCGCGCCTCGCCGCCGACGACCCGAACGCGCTGCGCGCCTGGCTCGACGCCAACGGCTACCGCGCGCCGGCCGGCGCCGAGCCGATCCTCCAGGCGTATATCGACGAAGGCTGGAAGTTCGTGGCGGTGAAGCTCGCGCCCGATCGCCCGGCCAATGGCGCGCTCGCGCCGCTGCGGATGGCCTTCAGCTCCGATCGGATCGTCTACCCGATGCGCCTCGGCGCGCTGGCCGATCGCCCGCTCGACGTGCTGCTGTACATCGCGGCCGATCACCGCGTCGCAGTCGCGCCGCTGGCGCTGGAGTACGCCGGCCCGGCATCGCAGCTCAGCCCGGCGCCGCCGGCCGAGTTCGCCGGCCTGCTGCGCGCGCCGTTCCTCACCAAGCTGCGCGGCGCGGCGCTGGATCCTGCGGCGCTCACGCGCGATTTCGTGGCCGAGCAGGCGCCCGACGACGCGCCGTTCCGCAAGGTCGAGAGCCGGGTGGTGTACGTGCCGGGCGCCGCGCCCAGCGCGCGCAGCATGGCCGGGCCGATCTTTGGCGTGGTGCTGGTGTTCATCGCCAGCCTGGTGTCGTTTGGCTTCGCGCTGGGGCTGCGCCGCCGCATCAATGCCATCGCCGGCCCCGACCCCGACGATCAGGAGGACTGATTCGATCCGTTGCTTTAGAACCTACGCAGTTGCCTTGTTCGGCTCCCTCAATCGGGCGCTTTTGCCTGCGGCAGCATGGTACTCAGCTATCTGTGTGTGCGGTTTTCCGCGCGGAGCGCGGAAAATCGCACACGATACGGAGCATAGTACCGCTCTGCCGAAGGCTGAACCGGCTAGCTGCGAAAGTCATATGCTTTAAACGCTGCCCTGGCCGGCGAAGCCGGCCAGGGCAGCGTTTAAAGAAGTTGCTATAAACTGTAATCAACCCTCAATCTATGTAAGCGCGCCATCATTCAGGCGGCCACACCGCGACCATATACTACACCTGCACGTCTTAACCAGGGGAGCATGGTCTCCCGGTGGAGAGGAAAGGTCGATATGGCTCGCTTGTATTTTGCTGCGCTCCTGCTGTTTGCGCTGCTTGCGGCGCTGCCGGCCGCCGCCGCGCCCAGCCAACCGGCCGCGCTGGCGCCTCAGGGCGCCGCGCCTGGCGCCGCCAACCCCGATTTCATGGGCATGGTCGTGCGCGACCCATTCTACGATTTCGCCAGCAACCCCGATTTCCCTGGCCAGCCGAACCGCGCGTTCCAGGATACCATGGGCCGGCTGCTGGCCAACGCCGGCGTGCGCTGGGTGCGGATCGAGTTCATGCGCGGCGCCGCGCCCGAGGCCGATTTCGCGCGCTACGATTACTTCATCGGCACGGTGGCGCCGCGCTATGGCCTGAAGGTGCTGGGCCTGCTGGCCACCAACATCATCGCCGACAACCCCGCCGATCTGAACCGCGTCGCGCCCGACGCCAGCCCCGACCCGAAGTACGGCTACGGCACCAACCCGTACATGCGCCACTGGCTCGACGCCGCGCTGCGCATCGCCGCGCACTACAATGGCGCCGATCCCCAGGCCGGCCGCGTGCACGCCTTTGAGGTCTTCAACGAGATGAACCGGCTGTTTGGCGACGGCACCGGCCTGCCCGCCGGCCTCGACTACGCCGGCCTGAACCCGGCGTACGTCGCGCGCATCCACGCCAAGTTCTACCGCATCTGCAAGAACACCGACGCCAGCCAGCCCGCCGCGCTCTGCCCCAGCGACACGCAGATCATCCTCGGCGGGCTGCACCCCAAGGGCACCAGCGCGCGTCGCGACAACCCGCGCACCAAAGAAACCTTTACGTACACCGACGAGCAGTACCTCCAGGCGATGTACCAGAGCGCCTTCAGCGACTTCAAGAACAGCCCGCAGAACCTGCCGCCCTGGAATGGCGCCTACCCGGTCGATGGCGTCGGCTTCCACCCCTACCCCGAGGAGATCACGCCGCGCGCCCAGGCAAGCGGCATGTACCAGGATGTGTACATCAAAATCCTGCCGCGCATCAAGCAGATCCGCGACACGCTCGTGTTGTTGGGCGATGGCGGGCGGCCGCTGTGGATCACCGAGATCGGCTATAATCTCGCGTTCTACAAGAATAGCGGGCCAGGCGCGCCATCGGCGCAGGCCGATTTCATGCGCGAGATCTACACGTCGCTGGCGGCGCGCGGCGATATTGCGAATGTGTTCTGGTTCAAGTACGAGGATTTCCCGCCCGCCGACGGCGCGAACGCGCAGATGTGGGGGGTAGTGCGCATCCGCTTCACCAGCGGCGCCTGCGAGGGTGGCGTGTGCTACACGCCCGACGGCACGCCCGATCAGGTGCGGCCGGCCTACCTGGTGTACCGCGAGCTGGCCGGGCTGCCGATCGCCCGCACCTACCTGCCGGTGGCGCGCTAGCCGCCGGCCAGCCGCTCGAGCGCGTCGAGCGCGGCGGGCAGGTGCCGCTCGCGCACCAGCAGGTGGTCTTTGGCGTAGCCGCAGACTGCCAGGATCGGCACGTGCGCCTCGGCCAGCGCGCGCCCGACCGCCGCGAGAAAGCCGACCAGGTCGGCCGGAAGGTCGGCCTCGAACGAGATCGCGCGGAATGGCGCCTCGGCTTGGGCCTGCCCGAAGGCCTGGCCCAGCACGGCCCACTCGTCCTCGGGCAGCGTCAGCGTGATCATATCCGGCTCGACGATCAGCTGGGCGAAGGGCGAGCGCACGCGCGCGAATGCCTCGGCGGCGGGCGCGCGTGCGCCGGGCGGCAGCCCTACCAGCACAAAGCGCTCGGGCCGCACGCGCCAGGGGCGCCGGCTCAGAATCTCGGGCACGCGCGGGTCGCTCATCGTCTTCCTCACTCCTCGTCTTCGCCGCGCCAGCTGCGGCGGCGCTCGACAAAACCCTCGATCTGGCGGTTCACCGCGTCGGGGCGCTCGATCTGCGGCAGGTGGCGCGCGTAGCGGATCAGCTCGAAGCGCGAGTTTGGCAGCTCGGCGTGGGTGCGCTGCAGCGTCGCCACCGGCACGATAAAATCGAACTGGCCGCCGACGATCAGCGTTGGTGTGGTGATCGTCGGCAGCAGGCCCCAGCCGCGCCACGGGAACAGTGTGCCCGAGAGGATGCGCTGCAGCACAAACAGCGGCGCGAAGAAGTTCGGCATCAGCACCGGCTTGAGCCGGTCGATCAGCCGCAGCGGCAGCGGCAGGCGCAGCAGCAGCTCGTAGAAGCGGTTGAGGTGCATCTCGGGCGCGGTGGCGATCAGCACCAGCTTGCTCAGCCGCTGCGGCTGGGCCGCCGCGAACGTGAGCGCGATCGGGCCGCCAAACGAGTGCGCCATCAGCACAAACGGCTCGGCCACCTTCAGCTGCTCGAGCGTCTGCGTGAAATCCCACAGGAACTCTTCGAGCGAGTAGGCCGAGTCGGGCCGATCGGACTGGCCGTGCCCGCGCAGGTCGGGCGCGATCACGCGGTAGTGGCGGCTGAAGTGGGCGATCTGGTACTTCCACTGCTCGGAATTGCCGCCCGCGCCGTGGATGCACACGATCGTGCCGCGCGCCGCGCCTTCGCTTGGGCCGGTGTCGATCACGCTCAGGCGCACCGGCAGCGAGCCGGCCACCAGGATGGTTTTGCGCGCGAAGTCCATGCTGTTGCCCGTGGTGCTTGGTGGGCGCCGTGCCGCTAGGCCTATTCGCCACAGCGGCGCAGCGCGCCGGGTTGTTCTACCACATTGGTGGGGGTTTGGGGGCGGTTTCGCCGCCCCCGAATTTCTTTTTGTGTTGCCCTGCGCGGCTCCGCCACGCAGGGCAACACAATCTATACAGCACAATCTAGTAGATGATTGCTCTATGGCTTGCGGGCCGGCTCACGCGCGCGAGCTGCCCAGCAGAAACTCGAGCAGCACGCGCGCGAACTCGTTTGGCCGCTCGTCCATCGGGTTATGCGCCGCGCCGCGCACCACCGTGTAGCGCGCGCCGGGGATCGCGGCGGCCACCTGCCGCGAGAGCGCCGGCGGCACAAGCGGGTCGAACTCGCCGCTGATCACCAGCGTGGGCAGGCTCAGCTGGGCCATGCGCCCGCCGATCGGGTTGGCGAACAGGCCGTCGAGCAGCGCCCGCAGCGCGTCGGCGTCGTGGCGTGCCATGTAGGCGACACGCCGCAGCGCCGGGCGCACCAGCCCGCCGCCGTGTGTGTGCGGCACGTACTGCGCCACCAGGTTCAGCGGGCGCGCCAGCGCCATGCTGGCGCGCAGCGCCGCCCAGCCGCCGAGCGGGTCGAGGTACGATCGCGTGAACGACGGCATCGCGTTCGGCTGGGCCGCCGGGTCTACCAGCACCAGCCGCTCGACCAGCGCGGGGTAGCGCAGCGCCAGCTCGATCGCTATGTTCCCGCCCATCGAGTGGCCCACCAGCACCACCGGCGGCAGCTCAAGCTCCTGGCACAGCGCCGCGGCGCGGCCGGCGATCTGATGCATCTGTACGCTGCCAAGCAGCGGCGTATCGCCGTGCCCCGGCAGGTCGGGTGCGAACGCGCGCGCGTGTGGCGCCAGCGCTAGCAGCGTCGACCACCAGATCTCCTTGAACGAGCTCCAGCCGTGCAGCAGCAGCATTGGCGGCCCGCTGGCACCGGCGCTCAGGTAGCGCATGCGGCTGCGCTCGGCGAACTGCTCGCCCGGCGGCTCGGCCGGGGCCAGGTTTGCCTGATGGTTCGGGCTTGGTATCATCAAGTTATACTCGCCGGCGCCTGGGCACGCTACGGCCGTTTCCACAGCCATCCGGCCAGGCAGCGTCTTTGGGCTTTGTCAGCGGCGCCGCGCGGCTGCTCAGGCCGGGTCGGCGACAATGTAGATGTCGATGCCCTGGCTGGCGCCCAGCACCTGGCGCACCAGCGAGCCACGGCGCACCTCTTCAAGGCGGCTGCGCGCCGACTCGCCCATCACAATGTGCGTGACACGATTGGCCTGCGCGAACTGGGCGATCGACTGGGCCAGCACACTGCACGGCTCGATCTTCACCACTGCGCCGAGGCGACGGGCTATCTCGAGATTGTGCTGCAGCATTGTCTGGTAGCCGGGCGCGTCGCTCTCGCCGATCTGGAAGTGCACTGCCAGCAGGTCGCCGCCAAGCGCATTCGCCAGGAATGCCGCGCGCTGGATCAGCCGCTGCGACACGGGGTTATAGCCGACGCACACCATCACGCGCGCTGCGCCCACCCACGGCGGCGGCAGATATTCCGGCTCGGGAGCGGGCTGCTGGCTCATAGCGCAGGGCTCGTCGAAACCGAGGATCTGCCAACCGGCCAGCTGGCGGGCGCGCCCTGCACCAGCAGCCGCAGATCGCGCGCGTCCGGCGGCACGTCGAAGATCAGCGGGATGCTCTTGTTGCCGCCGTCGGCGGGGATGGCCTCTTCCATGCTCAGGTCGCCGTGTTGGCCACGGCCGTATGCCGCCAGGTAGGCGCTGGAGATCGCCGGGTTCGCCGGGTAGCGCTTGCCAGCGCGATCGACCAGCACGAGCAGGTCGGGCGGGATGCGCGCCGGCGCTGTGCCGTCGTTGCCGATCGCTACCAGCGCCAGCAGAAAGCGGCCTGCCGGCTGAAACGCGCCGATGCTGCCGTCGACCAGCACTGCGTCCTCGGGCCGCAGCAGCGCGACGTGCCACTCGCCGCTCTGCACAACCTGGCCGATCGCCAGCGTTGGCCGCGTAGGCAGCGCGGCTGTTGGCGGCGCGGTGGCCGGCAGGGCCAGGGACGGCGACGCTGAAAGCGCCGGCGGGGTATCGGCGGGCGGCGAGCCTGGCTGCGCGGCTAGGCCCGGCGTGGCGCTGGCCAGGGCCGGCGTGGCGCCCGGCAGCGATGGCGACGCGGTGGGGAGTGTGGCGCGCGGGGCATCCGCGCCGGGCCGCAGCCACCACAGTGCCAGCAGCACAATCAGCAGCGCCACGCCGATCACCACATACAGCGGCCAGCGGATCGCGCGGGCCTGCTCTTCGGGCGAGGGCTGTGTGGGCGTGAGCGATGGCGCCGCGCCGACGCCGGCTTCGGGTGGGCTAGGCGCCGGCTCGGGCGCGGGCGGCGATGGAGTGACCTCGGGCGCGGGCGGCGATGGAGCGACCTCGGGAGCGGGTGGTGGTGCCGGCGAGGCGCCCATGCGCTCGAGGCCACGCTGGGCCAGCGGGTTCTGCGGGTCGAGCGCGATCACCCGCTCGAGCGCGTGGCGCTGCTCGGCGCGCGTCTCGGCCGAGGCCGCCAGCGCCAGCCAGATCTGCGGCAGATCGGGCCGCTGCGATGCCAGCGCGCGCAGGAGCGCCCGCGCGGCCGGCACGTCGCCGCTCTGGCGCGCGCGGTTGGCCCGGCTGAGCAGCGCCATGGCCTTATCGGTCGATAGCGTGGGATTGTTTGGGTCGTCCGTCACGCTGCCTCGTCATCAGAAAGCGCCAAAAACCGAGAACCGAGAACCGCAACGGCCGGCTGGTTCTTGGCTCTCGGTTCTTGTGAGCATCTACGCCTGCGCTATGGCACGACGTTCAGCGGCCAGCCCTGGTCGTTCTTGCCGGCGGCGAAGAGCGTGAGGCCCTGCGCGCCGGGCGGCACGTCGAACACCAGGTACACGCTTGTCTGCACGCCATTGGCCGGGATCGCGTCTTCCAGGCCCACATCGGCGTTGATGCCGCGCTGCACCAGCGCGCTCGACACCTGCGGTTGGGCCTGGTACACATTGCCCTGCGCGTCTTTCAGCGCGAAGAACCCGGCCGGCAGCGGCTGGTCGGCGCCGGTGTTGTTGGCGGCCCAGGCCAGCACGTGCAGGTAGGTGCCCTGCGCGGTGAAGCTGCCGGCCTGCTTGCCCACCGCCACCACGTAGCTGGCGTTCGGGTAGGTGTACGACCAGCCGTTGGCCTGCAGGATGGTGCCGATCGGCACCGGCTGGAGGTTCGGGTTGGCGCTGGCGGGCGGGATCGGCTGGCCTGCCGGCGCTGGTGCGCTGGTGGCCGGCGCCTGGGTTGGCGCGGGGTTGTTCGTCGCGATCGGAATGGTGTTCGAGAGCGTCGGCGTGCTCGAGATCTCGCCGGTGTTGCTGATGCCGCCGGTGTTGCTGATGCCGCCGGTGCCGCCTGGCAGCGACACAGTCGGCAGCGCGCCGCCTGCCGCCTTCGCCGTGGCGGCGGCCGACGTGGCGGTGGTCGCCACATTCGTGCCGCGCCCGCGGAACACAAACGAGTAGATCACAATGCACGCCAGCACTGCCACGATCAGGCCCAGCAGGCCCAGCAGCAGCGGGCTCGGCCCGCCGCGCACCGGCGCAGCGCGGAGATCGTCGTCGTCGTCGCCCGAGCGGATCGGCGTGCTGCCACGGCGCGCGGCGCTGCGCTCGCGGGCGGTGCCGCGTGAGGTGCCGCGCGGCCGATCGCCAGCCGCCGCTGCGTCGAGCGCGTCGGCGTCGCCGACTGGCTCGCGCGCCGGCACCTCGGCGCGCGGCAGCGCGTCGTAGTCGTCGAAGGCCGAGTCCAGCTCGGCGGCGTAGCGCTCTTCGTCGGAAAGCTCGCGCGCGGGTGCGGGCGGCGCCTCGGCCGGCGCGGGCGCGACGGCGCCGGCCACCGTCGGAGCGGCCGATTCATCCAGCTTGGTGGTGGGCTTCACGCCCATCGCCTGTAAACCCTTTAGCGCCATCTCGTTGGTTGGGTCGAGCTCGACCACATGCTCCAGCGCGGCACGACGCTGATCGGGGCCTTCGGCTACGCCGGCCAGCCATAGCCACGCCTGCAGGTTGGTGGGATCCTGGCGCGTCAGCAAGCCAAATAGGTTGCGCGCCTCTTCGCGGTTACCCTCGCGCGCGGCCTCGATCCCTAGCTGGAGAATCGTATCGGACTCCGCCATGCGAAGCTCCTTCCTCGTGCATCGGGCTGGCGCCACGACGCTACAGTGCTGGTCGCGAATCCTGGATTATGCGAGGTCAGAATGCAATATGCTACAACAGAACGCGGTTCATCTGGGCTATTCTACCACACCCGAGTTTTACGGTCAACAGTTAGATTTTACGCTGGCGCGCCAGCAAGGGATCGATCGCGTTCATGCCCGCCGAAAGTGTAATGGCTTACAGGTTCTGCCCGTAGGCTAGCCGTGCGGCCCCTGTGGCCCGCCGATCCGTGGTACCATACTGCCACTTTGGCGCGGTGTAGCGCGCGCTCGCTGGCGAGCAGCATATAGTAGTACAGGAGGCGACGGCATGTTCGCAACGGATACGCTCGACATCAAAGATAGCGTGCTGGATACAATTGGCAATACGCCGCTGGTGCGGCTGAACAAGGTCGCCCGCGGCGTCAGGCCGGCCCTGCTGGCGAAGGTTGAGTTTCTCAACCCAGGCGGCAGCGTGAAGGATCGGATCGGCCTGGCGATGATCGAGGCGGCCGAGCGCGAGGGCCGGCTCAAGCCCGGCGGCACGATCGTCGAGGGTACCAGCGGCAACACCGGCGTGGGCCTGGCGATCGCTGCGGCGATCAAGGGCTACAAGTGCGTGTTTGTGATGCCCGACAAAATGAGCGACGAGAAGATCCGCCAGCTGCGCGCGTTTGGCGCGCGCGTGGTGATCACGCCTACCGCCGTCGAGCCCGACGACCCGCGCTCGTACTACTCGGTGTCGCGCCGTCTCTCCGAGGAAACTCCCAACGCCATCCTGGCCGGCCAGTACTGGAACCCGGCCAACCCCGAGGCGCACTATCGCAGCACTGGCCCCGAGCTATGGCGCCAGACGGGCGGCCGGATCAAGGCGTTCATCGCCGGCATGGGCACCGGCGGCACGATCAGCGGCACCGCGCGCTTTCTCAAAGAGCAGAATCCGGCGATCAAGATCGTTGGCGTCGACCCGGTCGGCTCGCTGCTGCAGCATTATTTCCAGACGCGCGAGCTTGGCCCGGCGCACTCCTACAAGGTCGAGGGCGTCGGCGAAGATTTTTTGCCCAGCACGCTCGATTTCGATCTGATCGACGACGTGGTGCAGGTGAACGACCGCGAGTCGTTCAGCATGACCCGCCGGCTGGTGCGCGAGGAGGGCCTGTTCTGCGGCGGATCGTGCGGCCTGGCGGCGGCTGGCGCGATCAAGTGGCTGCGCGGCAATGGCGCCTTCCTCGGCGAAGACGATCTGGTGGTGGTGCTGCTGCCCGACAGCGGCTCGCGCTACCTGTCGAAGGTCTTCGACGACAACTGGATGCGCGAGAATGGCTTCCTCGAGCCTGCCACCGTCGGCGATCTGCTGGCTGCGCGGCCGCGCGAGGTGATCTCGGCCGGGCACGATACCAGCGTTGAGGCGGCGATCCGCCTCATGAAGACCCACGGTATCTCGCAGCTGCCGGTGCTCGACGAGCAGGGCGGGCTGCACGGCCTGATCGGCGAGGGCGACCTGCTCGATTATCTGCTCTCCGGCGGGGCGATGGACCACACCATCGCCGACCTGCACGCCCACGAGGTCGCCACGGTCGACCCGGCGATGCCGCTCGAAGAGCTGACGCCGATCTTCGGGCGCAGCGCGGCGGTGGTGGTGGTCGACAGCGGCCGGGTGGTGGGGATCGCCACCAAGATCGACCTGATCGATTTTCTGGCCAGCCGTGGGCGCTAGCGCAGCAGCTTCCTCTCTATTTCACGGGCGCTATGGCTTGTTTGTACCTGGGAAGCTGCCAGGAAGGGCAGGGTGCAGCGGCGCGCCGCCGTTGCACCCTGCGCCAGGCTCACTCGCGCGGCGGTGTGTCGCGCGCGAGCAGCTCGCGTAGCAGCTCGCCGTCGCTTGGCGCGCGGCGGCGCGCGCGCACCTTGGCCCATAGCCGCGCGCCCCAGCCGAGCGTCGCCAGCAGCAGCAGCAGGTTGAGCGCCAGCGCCGGCCAGAACCACCACGCGCGGCCGGGAGCGCTGGCGGCGAGATTCGTATTCGGCGCGGGCGGCGGGCCTGCGCGCGTGGCAGCGGGTGCGGCCGGCTGTGGCAGGGTTGCTGGTGCGGCGCACGCCTCGGTGTATTCGCGGCCCAGCGCTGCCAGCCGCACCTGCTGGGCCAGCGGCGCGTCTGGCGGCGCGCCGGCTGCCAGCTCAAAGCGCGCACGCTCGAAGTACTGCACCGTCAGCGCTTGCCCGCTCGCGTCGCGCTCGCGCAGCAGCCCGCTGATCGGGTAGCCGAACACCGGCAGCCCGCCGTAGGCCGCGAAAAACGCGCGGAAGCGCGCGTCGGCGATGCCGTCGCCGTCGGCGCTGCCGTGGCGCGCAATCGGCGCATCGCCGTAGAGCCGGCGGAACGCCGCCACGCCCACGAGCGTGCCCGACACGCGGTAGGGCCAATCCAGATCGGGGTGCAGCTCGAGCCGCTGGCGCTCGGTCAGCAGCACCGTGGTGCTGGTGCGGCAATCGCCGGCCAGCCCTGGCGCCGGCGGGCCGAGCGGCGCGCCCAAAACCACCTGCGCGTCGCCGGCCGGGCGTGGTGCGGCGCCGCCCAGTGTGGCCAGGTACTGCGCGAAATCGCCGCCGATTGGCAGATCTGGCGCGGCCGGCAGCGTATACGCCGGGCAGACCTGCACCGGCCCGCGCAGCGCCGCCGGATCAGGCGGCAGCTGGCGCGCCCCGCCGGGGTCGCGCATCTCGGCGCGCACGTGCGCGATCACATCGTCGTAGCCCTGCGCCGGGATGGGCGCCGGCCGGGTGTCGCCGTCGACGTGGATCGTCGGCAGGTAGCGGTAGCCGCTCACGCGCGCGCGGCCGTCGGCGGCACGGATGATGCCGACGTAGAAGATCGCCGAGGTGGCGCTAAAGCTTTCGGCCTGAAACGCGCCCTGCGATGCCAGAAAGTTCGCCAGCGAGTAGATCACCAGCGTCTTGCGCCCGCCCGCGTCGATAATGTCGACTGGCTGGAGCGTGTGCGGCTGGGCGCCGAGGATAATATCGGCCCCGGCTGCGGCGATCTGCCGCGCGCCGTCGATCTGCGTCGCGTCGGGGTAGAACTGGTACTCGTAGCCCCAGTGCGCCGCCACAATCACGATATCGGCCTCGCGCCGCGCCTGCGCCACGGCGTCGAGCACGCTCTGGCGCACCCCGCCCTGCTGGCCGTACTCGTTCGACTGCCACAGCAAGTTCACCTGGCTGTGCGGGTCGGCGATGCCGTTGGTGCCCCAGCTGAACGACAGAAACGCCACGCGCAGGCGCGCGCCGTCGCGGCTCAGCGTGATCGGCAGGTAGGGCGGGCGCGGTTGGCCGGCGGCGCTGCTCGGCACGGTGCCGTGCTGCTGAATGCCATTGCGCGCCAGCACATCCAGCGTCGCGTCCAGCCCCTCCGGCCCACGGTCGAGAATATGGTTGTTCGCGGTCGACACCAGGCCGATGCCGGCACGCCTCAGCGCGGCAGCCAGCTGCGGGCTGTAGTTGAACGCCGGGTAGCCACTGTGCGGGCTGCCCTCGAGCATGGCGCCGTCGAAGTTGGTGTAGGCCAGGTCGGCCGCCTGCAGAAATGGCCGCACCCGCTCGAACAGGTAGTCGTAGCCTTGCGCCTCGGCCGCCGCCTGGATGTTCTCGTGCGGGAATGTGTCGCCGGTGGCGGCAAGCGTGAACTGCACCTCGCCGGGGCCGCCCGCGCCGCAGGTATTCGCGCTCAGCAGCGGCTGGTCGAGCCCATCGGCGCGCTGGGCGCGCGCCGTGCCGGGGCCGGCGGCCAGCAGCGCCGCTAGCCAGAGCCACAGCAGGGGCGCCGCTCGTGTACGCATGCTCGCGCTCGCTCCATCTGGCAGAAACGCTGTGAGTATACAGGGCTCGTGCAACGTCGGCCTCACCCCTTACCCCCTCTCCCGCGCGCGGGAGAGGGGGAGGGTGAGGTGGTCGCCGCCGCGACCGCACCTCACAGCGCAGATGTGTTTCCCCTCCCCTGACAGGGGAGGGGTAGGGAGAGGGTCGAAAGACGTTGTACCAGCCCTGTGCGAGTATACCATAAAGGCTCCCGAAATCGCCATCATGTGCTATAATTGAAACCCGTTTAGTGGTTGTACCCCCATTTGAGAGCCGCTCATGCGCCGTCCGAGCTTCTGGCGGTTACGTTTGCCGCGCCAACCTGCCGATGACTCGACTGCCGGCGTCCGCACCAGCATTGCCAACCGGCTGCGCTGGTCGCTGCTGATCTCGTCGACGCTGCCGCTGCTGATTGTGGGCGGGCTGCTGCTGGCGCTCAACGCCAATGCGCAGCAGCGCAGCGTGTATAGCGACCAGGTCGATCTGGCAAAGCGCGTCGAGCTTGATGTCTCGCGCTACCTCGAAGAGCTGCGCAACCAGCTCGATCAGTTCGCGCTGAAGGTGCGCCCGAGCACTACCCCGGCCCAGATCACCACCCTGGCCAACGACCTGGTCAATCGCAACTACCCGAACATCCTCGACCTGGTGCTGATGAACAGCGCCGGCCAGGAGCGGCTGCACATGATCAAGCTGCTGGCCCTGCCCGACGACCAGCTGTACGATCGCGGCGCCGACTCGCAGGTGCAGCGCGCGCTGCGCCAGGGCCTGGTGAGCTACACGCCGATCGCGCGCAACGCCGACAATGTGCGCTCGTTTATCGTTACCATGCCCATCCGCAACGACGCCAACACCATCGTCGGCGCCCTGCGCGTCGAGCTGAGCGCCGAGCCGCTGGCGCACGATCTGGCGATCGCCATCGCGAACTCCAAAAGCTACCCGTACCTGGTGTCGGCGCCCGATGGCCGCGTGCTGCTCGACGACGGGCGGCCGGGGTTTGTGCCGCCAAGCGATATCGCCGCGCTGATCAGCACGACCGACCAGGCCGTGCAGTATAGCGGCGCGCGCGGCCAGGACGTGATCGGCGCGCAGGCCCCGGTGATTGTGAACGACGGCAACGAGAACACCGGCTGGACGGTGGTGGTCGAGCAGCCGACGGCGACGGCGTTCGTCGGCCTGCGCACCAGCATTCTGCTGCTTGGGCTGCTGGTGGTGCTGGTGGGCGCGCTGGCGCTGGGCTGGGCCTTCCGCCAGGCGCGCCAGTTTCTGCGGCCGCTCGAGGCGCTGCGCCAGGGCGCTACCGCCCTGGGTGCCGGCCATCTGAGCTACCGCATTGGCGCGCTGGGCGACGACGAGATGGGCGAGCTGGCGCGCACGTTCAACAGCATGGCCGAGCACCTGCAGGAATCGCTGGCCGAGATCGAGCGCCGCAACGAGCGCCTGCGCCGCTCGATGGCGCTGGCGCGCGATATCCAGATCGGCCTGCTGCCCGACCGCCCACCCTGGAACGGCGACGAGGTTGCGGTGTACGCGCGCTCGCTGCCGGCCTACGAGGTCGGCGGCGATTTCTACTCGTACCTGGCGATGTCCGAGGGGCGCGCGGCGATCGCGATCGGCGATATCTCGGGCAAGGGCGTGGGCGCGGCGCTGCTGATGGCGCTCACCGCCAGCGCCGTCGAGTCGCAGAGCCGCCAGATCGAGCACCCGGCCCAGGTGCTCACCGCGCTGAATAACCTGCTGGCGCCGCGCCTGCGCGCCAACCACATGAACGCCGCCCTGCTGTTTGTCGTCGTCGACCCGCGCGAGCAGACGCTGCGCGTGGCAAACGCCGGCATGATCGCGCCGGTGCTCGTGAGCAAGCACGGCAATTCGTTCATCGAGGTTGGCGGGCTGCCGCTTGGCTCGTTCGCCGGCGCGCTGTACCAAGAGCAGACGGTGCATTTCGAGCCCGGCGATATGCTCCTGCTGCTCAGCGATGGCGTGGTCGAAGCGCACGACGCCAAAGGCGAGCTGTTCGGCTTCGAGCGGCTCGAGGCGACGCTCAACGAAACCCAGCCCTACGATGTGCGCGACCTCGTTGAGATGGTGCTTGAGCGCGTGCAAACGCATATGGGCGATATGGAACAGCACGACGATATTACCATTGTCGCAGTGCGCCCTTCGATCGCGTCGGAGAGTGGCGCATTAGAAGAGGATCAGACCATCTCCTATGCAACTATTTGACACTCTCAGAGGCCAGATCGCGCCACTGGAAATCCCTTCCGACCGCCCGCTCACGCTGTATGTCTGCGGCGTGACGCCCTACGACACCACGCATATCGGCCACGCGCACACTTTTCTGATCTTCGATGTGCTGATCCGCTACCTGCGCCACCTTGGCGCCGAGGTGCGCTACTGCCAGAATGTTACCGATGTCGATACGCCGCTGTTCGAGCGCGCCAGCCGCGACAGCGTGGCCTGGGATGAGCTTGCCCGCCACGAGACCGAGCAGTTCGTGCGCGATTGCCGGGCGCTGAACCTCATCCCGCCCACGTTTTTCCCCAAGGCCTCCGACGAGATTCCATATATGATCCCGATCGTCGAGCGCCTGATCTCGCTGGGCCACGCGTACGAGCGCGGCGGCAGCGTGTACTTCAGCGTGAAGACCGACCCTGAGTATGGTGCCATGACGCGGCTGGGCTACGCCGATATGCTCAAAGTTGCCAACGAGCGCGGCAACATCCCCGACGACCCGAACAAGAACGACCCGCTCGATTTCGTGCTGTGGCAGGCGGCCGCGCCCGGCGAGCCTACCTGGCAGAGCCCGTGGGGCCCTGGCCGGCCCGGCTGGCATATCGAGTGTACGAGCATGTCGACGCGCTACCTCGGCGAGCAGATCGATATTCACGGCGGCGGGCGCGACCTGATCTTCCCGCACCATCCCTCCGAGATCGCCCAGACCGAGGCGTACAGCGGCAAGCGGCCGTTTGTGCGCTTCTGGATGCACGGCGGCATGGCCTTCCTCGGCGGCGAGAAGATGAGCAAGTCGCTCGGCAACATGGTGTTCATCCGCGACGCGCTGAACCAGCATAGCGCCGACGCGCTGCGCTGGTACCTGCTGTCGTTCCCCTACCGCGACGATTTTCACTACCAGCGCGACGGCGTTGTGGCGGCCGAAGCTCAGTTGGCGCGCCTGCGCGACGCGTTGGCCGCCTCAGGCGGCAGCGGCCCGGCCCTTGACGCGGCGGGCGCCCGCGATGCATACTTCGCCGCGCTCGATAACGACCTGCAGCTGCCGGCGGCGCTCGCGCAGCTCGATCAGCTGTCGGGCGCGATCCTTGCCGCCGCCGCCGAGGGGCATGCCGTGGCCGATGCCCAGGCTGCGCTGCGCACCATGGCCGGCGTATTTGGCTTCTGGGCCGCCGAGTAGCAGCGCGGGCGATGTGCTACAGTGGCGGTTTCGGCAAAGCCGAAACCGCCACCCTCGCTGCCGCAGGCATGTGCCGCCGAACAAGGCAGCTGCGTACGTTCTTTTTGCGATGCTCTGCCCGGCGAAGCCGGGCAGAGCATCAGCGCTCGTGCAACGTCGGCCCTCCCCCTTACCCCCTCTCCCGCGCGCGGGAGAGGGGGATATTGTTGGCTGTGTGGTGCGGTCGCCGCCGCGACCGCACCACAGCCAGATGTGTTAACCCCCTCCCCTGACAGGGGAGGGGTCGACAGACGTTGCACGAGCCCTGGGCAGGGCATCGCAAAAGAAAGCGATCAAACGGAGTGTGCTACAATACAGTGTACTACCCACACACGAAAGGGCACTGCAATGGCGCTCGCACTTACGATTGGGATATCGGTGCTGCTGCTGGTGCTGACGCTGCTCGGCTATGCGCGCGATCTGCGGCGCGGCACAATCGCGCTGCTCGGCACGCTGGCGGGCGCGGCGCTGGTTGACTTTTGGGGCGTACGCTGGGGAAATAGCCTGGCCAGCCGGCTGGTGGAGGGCGACCAGGCGCGCACCACGCTGCTGGTAAGCTGCCTGCTGTTTCTCTGGAGCGTGCTGGTGGTGGGCTATGGCGGCGGTATGCTGCTGGCGCGGCCGAAAGAGCGCCCAGTGGGCCAGCGCATGGCCGGCGCGCTGCTCGGGCTCGTGAACGGCCTGCTGATTGTCGGCTTCCTGCTGCGCTACGCCACTGCGCAGGCCAGCTTCGCCACCACCGTGAAGGCCGATCTGCTGGCAAACCTGATCAACACCGCCATGCCCTGGCTGTTCTTGGGCGCGGCGGCGGTGGTGACGGTGCTGGTGATCGGTCGCGGGGCCATGAGCCTGCTGGGCCGCCCCGCTGCCCCGCCGCGCCGCCCCACCGCGCCGCCGCCGGCTGCCCCGCGCCCGTCCGCCGGCAGCGCGCCCGCGGCTGGCTCCGCCGAGCGGCGCATTGGCTCCGGCGAAGCGCTCGACAAGGTGAACGATGCCCTGCGCCAGCAGGGCGCTAGTCGGCTACCGCTAGCGGTATTGGCTCAAAGCTCCGTGCTGCCGCAGGCTCAATCTCTACCGTGAGGAAGCCGAAACACGCACGCATGTAACTCCTATTTGTAATGCCCTGCCCGGCGAAGCCGGGCAGGGCATTATACCAAATTCGCTTGATGACTGACACTTTGGTGGGGGTTTGGGGGCGGCGAAGCCGCCCATTTCTTATTGTGTTGCACTACGTGGCGAAGCCACGTAGTGCAACACGATCTATACGTGATCAAGCGAACAGCGTATCAGAACGAGATCGCCTGATCTTTTAGCTCGGTGCTTGGCCAGATCCGGATGCCGCGCTCCAGCCGGTTCTCGCCGCCGATCGTGCAGTTATCGCTGACGATCGTGCCGTCGGAGATGTGCGCCTTGGCGCCGATGCGGTTGCCGCGGCCCACCACGCACGAGCGCAGCACCGCGCCCGCGCCAACCTCGTTGCCCTCCCACAGCACCGAAGCCTCGATCACCGCGTCGGCGCCCACCGTCGTCCGCGCGCCGATCGTCGTCGGCCCAATGATCTTGGCGCCAGCGCCGATCACTACGCCCGCGCCGAGCATCACCGGCCCGACGATCTGCGCCGACGGGTGGATTTGCACCGCGCCTTCGGCCCACACTCGGTCGGCGATCGGCGTGCCGCGAAACTTGTAGCGCACCTTGCCGATCAGAATATCGTGGTGTACCTCAAGGTAGGCCGACGGCTTGCCTACGTCGGTCCAGTAGGCGTTCGACGGGTAGCCGAACATGGGGTCGCTGGTCTGCAGCATCACAGGGAACAGCCCGCGCTCGAACATATAATATTGCGCGGGCGGCACATAGCGGAAGATTTCTGGCTCGAGAATATAGGTGCCGGCGTTGATCATGTTCGTGGTTACGTCTTCGGGCCGTGGCTTCTCGAGAAAGCGCGTGATCCGGCCGCTCGCCTCGGTCTCGACCAGGCCGAACGCGGTGGGATCCTCCACCGGCGTCAGCGCGATTGTCAGCTTGCTCTCGTGCTCGCGGTGGAACGCCAGCATGGCCTGCAAGTCGAGGTCGGTCATGACGTCGCCGTTGAATACAAATGTGGTGTCGTCGAGCATATGCTCGATATTCTTCACCGCGCCGGCGGTGCCGCGCGGCTCGGGCTCCTCGACGATATGCACCTTCACGCCCAGGCGCGCGCCGTCGCCCAGCGTCTCGCGAAAGCGGTCGGCCAGGTACTGCACCGCCAGAATGACCTCGCTGATGCCTTGGTCGCGTAGGTTTTCGATCATGTGCTCGATGAACGGCTGGTTCAGCAGCGGGATCATCGGCTTGGGTGTATTGCAGGTGAGTGGCCGCAGGCGCGTGCCCAGGCCGCCCACGAGGATTACGGCTTTCATTTTTGTTTCCTCCATAAACATCGGCTGTGATGGAACATATACCAGCCGATTATATGATTTGATAGAACCTGGCTATTACAAAATCTACGCTTGTACCTCGTAACGGTGTAGCATCCAGCCTGCCACCGTCAAGGCTTTTCATGCGGCGCGGGCCAGAAAAAGGATCAGGGGCGGCAGCGCCACCCCTGTGTTTATGCGGGCGTGAGAGCTAGTGCGCCGCGCGCACCTGCTGCCGCCAGTATTCCAGCACATCGGCCAGGGTGTCTTCGAGCGCGATGCGCGGCTGCCAGCCGGTATGCTGGCGGAACAGCGCCGAGTCGCTCACGACGCGCGGCACATCGGCCGGGCGCATGCGCGCCGGGTCGGGCTCGACGCTGATCGGCTGCGAGCTGAGCGACAGCAGCGTGTCGAGCAGCCAGCGCACGCTGACGCAGCGGCCGGCCCCGACGTTATAGGCATTCGGCACCTGGCCGGCGCGCGCCGCCAGCGCGTAGGCGCGGGCGATATCGCGCACGTCGGTAAAATCGCGCTCGGCCGCCAGGTTGCCGACGCGGATCACTGGCGGCTGCGCGCCGGCCTCGATCCGCGCGATCTGCGCGGCGAACGCCGAGACCACAAACTGCTCGGATTGGCGCGGGCCGATATGGTTGAACAGCCGCAGCCGCAGGGTGCGCAGGCGGTGGCTGGCGTGATACTGGTAGGCCAGCAGATCCTGGGCGGCCTTGCTGACGGCGTACGGGTTCACCGGGCTGAACGGCGTGCGCTCGTTCAGCGGTAGATCCTCGGGGCGGACGTGGCCATACACCTCGTTGCTGCTGGCGACCACCAGCAGTGGGTCGAGCCGCAGCTGCAGCACCGCCTGAAACAGGTTGAGCTGCGCTGCGACGTTGGTCGCGAGCGTGCCGGCGGGGTCGTCGAACGAGCGCGGCACATTCGACTGCGCCGCCAGGTGAAACACTACGTCGGGCCGGGTATCGGCCAGCGCGGCCAGCACCGCGCCGGGGTCGTTCAGATCGGCCGCGAGCACCTGCACGTGCCCGCGCAGCTGTGGCAGCTTTAGCTCGGCCTGGCGGGCGAGCCCCCATATTTCCCAGCCGGCCTCGCCGAGCAGGTGCTCGGCCAGGTGGCCGCCAACAAAGCCATTGATACCGGTAATAAGTGCGCGCATAGGGGTACTATAGCGGAAAGCCTATGAGCGTGCAAGTAATAGCCGGTACCGCCTGGCTGACGATTTTGCAATTTGCGTTCCATTATCGCAGGCGCGGTGGGCCGTAGTGCGCGCCCCAAAAAACAGCCGCCCCGCTCACAGTACGAGAGCGGGGCGGCGCACAGAAGCGAGCGCGCGGTCGGCGCTAGGGCTGCGGG
This sequence comes from Kouleothrix sp., assembly GCF_046328425.1. NCBI lineage: Bacteria > Bacillati > Chloroflexota > Chloroflexia > Chloroflexales > Roseiflexaceae > Kouleothrix > Kouleothrix sp. Next base: position 293,549 of record NZ_JAXLWP010000004.1, on the reverse strand, counting down.
TCGTCGGGGGCGGCTTCGATCGCGCCGGTGGGCGCGTAGGGGTCGGCCGGGGCCTGCGAGGCGGCAGGGATCGTGACCTCGGGCAGCGGCTCGTGCGCTTTGCCGTTGCCATTGCGGCCATTGCGGCGGATGCTGGTAGGCTCGGGCAGCGGGCGCGTGCCCAGCAGGCCGAATGGCCGGGCCTCGATGGCGCGCGGGTCGGTGAACGGGTGGGCGGCCTCGACGCGCGCGAGGATCTCGTTCACGTCGATGTCGGTCAGCTCGTTGCGCAGGATCAGCGCCTCGGCGATCGCGATCACCGCCTCTTTGTTGGCTTCGAGCAGGCGCTTGGCGACGCGATACTGCTGATCGAGGATGCGCTCGACGCGCGGCTTGATCTCGCCGGTGGCGATGCCGCCCATCGCGCCATACGAGAAGAAGCTGTCGTCCATCGCCCAGTAGCCGACCATGCGCGTGGCCGCGTCGGTGGCCTGGATCATATCCATCGAGACGCCGGCGGTGGTGTAGCCGAGGAATGTCTCTTCGGCGGCGAACGCGCCCAGCGTGACGGTAATGTCGTCGAGGATCTCCTGCTTGTTGGGGATGTGGTGCTCGTCGAGCGGCTTGCTGCCGACAAAGCCGGCGGCCTGGCCGTGGCGCACGATCGTCACCTTCGAGATGCGCTCGCGCTTGATCAGCTTGGCCTGCAGGTAGGCGTGGCCGGCCTCGTGGTAGGCGGTGGCGCGGCGCTCTTCATAGGCCAGGTTGCGGATCGGCTGCTTGAGGCCCCACTCGTGCACCTCGCGCGCGGCGGTGAAATCCCAGTAGTTGATCGCCAGCCGGCCATCGAAGTGCGCGTGGATCACCGCCTCGTTGATCACATACTTGATCGCCACCGGAGTGTAGCCGATCGTATCGGAGACCATGCGATCCATGGGCATGGGCTCGTGCTTGACCTTGCTGAGGTAGTACTCGATGATCTCCTTGCGCCCGTCGCCGTCGGGCCGGTCGACGACGATCTTGCGGTCGAAGCGGCCGGGGCGCAGCAGCGCCTGGTCGAGCGTCTCGACGAGGTTGGTGGCGCCCATGGTCAGCACCGCCGGCATGTCGACTTTCTTTTGGATCAGGCCGAGGTTGCGCAGCGTCTTGCGCCACCACTTGACCTCCTGGGGCGGCGGATCCATCTGCAGCAGCAGCTCGTTGAGAATGCCGGCGCCCATCATATTGCCCATCATGCCGCCGCCCATGCCCATCATGCCGCCGGCCATGCTCGAGCTGCGCGCGCCGCCGATCGCGTCGATTTCGTCGATGAACAGGATGCAGGCGCCGTACTCTTTGGCGAGCTTGCGCGCTTTGCTGTAGAGCATGCGCACGCGCAGCGGGCCGACGCCGACGAACATATTCTGGAACGAGGGCGCGCTGGCGTAGCCGAACGGCACGCCGGCCTCGGTCGAGATCGCCTGGGCCAGGTAGCTCTTGCCGGTGCCGGGCGGGCCGACGAGCAGCAGGCCGCGCACGGCCTCGCCGCCCATGTCCTTGAACTCCTTCGCGCCCTTGAGCAGCGTCACAATGCGGCGCGCGGCCTCGAGCACCTCGGGGTTGCCGCGGTAGTCCTTGAACGACACGCCGGTCTCGCCTGGCTTCACCCAGTAGGTGCGGCCACGGCCGAGGAACCAGAAGATCGCCACGAACTGGATGATCGCCAGCGCGATCGTCAGCGCCATCTGGAAGGCGAACATCAGCGCGTCGAGCACCGGGTTGCCCTGCGACACCCAGGCCGTCACCGAGGGCGCGACATAGTTCCAGTACAGGTAGATGCCGACGACGATCAGAATGGTGCGGCGGATGAGCCGCCACGTCTTGCTCGGCCAGCGCTCGAGCATCTTGTCGATCTTCTGGTCGATCTCACGATCCAGGTCGTCGCGGTATCGCTGATCGGATGGCGGGCTATAGGGTTCCAAAGCCATCGCAACACTCCGTTTCTTGCTGAATGGTATCGGGCCGGCGAGAGACGCTGGGGGTTACTGGCCGTTTGAGCTGCCGGTGCCGTTCTGCGGCGCCAGCGGCGAGTCGATCTCGACGATCTTGCCGTCGGCGTCGGCGCGGAAGATCATTGGGAAGCGCCGCTGCTGGTTGCGCAGCTTCAGGTCGACGGTGTAGAAGTACAGGCCGCCGTTGCCTTCCTTGATGCCGCCGATATAGTCGTAGTGCACGAACTTCAGCCCGAGGTTGCGCTGGTAATCGGCCTGCGCCTGCAGCGTGGCCTTGGTGGCGCCGTTCGCCAGCTGAGAGGCCTGGTAGTCGGTGCTGTATGCCTCCCACATCATGTCGGCGTTGAAGTTCTGCTGGCCCTCGATGAAGTGCTCGACCGCGATGGTGGGCGGCAGCGAGTCGGCGCGCTGAAATACGGGTGTGCTCGGCTTCGGCCCCCACAGCATGTACGCCATCCAGCCGATCACGCCAAGCAGCACCACAATGATCGACACAAACGCGGCGTAGGGGCGCACCGCACGGCCAACCACCGCCGCGCCGTACCACAGGCGCCGTACGAACAGGCGCACGAAGCGGCGGGTGCGGGTGAAGCGGCTGGCGCGGATGGCGGGCGCTGGAGCTGCGGCGTAGACTGGCGGCTGTGGCGCGGGGGCAACTGGCTGGGCATAGACGATCGGGGTATGCGAAGGCTGCTGCGGTTCGCGAATTTCTTCCATCGTCGTCATCCTACGTAACGGTTATGGGCGGCCTTTTTCGATAAGCTGAAGTATACTGGATCGATTTGTGAATCGCAACGGATTTGAATAAGCATACGATGAGAGCAGTTCGATTGGATGCATGGCAACGCCTTCGGCGGCTGTTGGGCGGGCGGCTTGGCTGGCTGGCGCTGGCGGCGCTGCTGGCCTATGCGCTGCTGGCGGCGGCGGTGCAGCTGGGCGCTAGCCTGGGCGGCCAGGGCCCCGACCCGGTGTGGGCGGCGGCGCGCGCGCGTGGCACGCTGCGCGTGGCGGTCGACTTCGGCTACTACCCGTTTTCGGCGCTGCGCGACGGCCAGCCGATCGGCTACGACATCGACCTGGCCACGGCGGTGGCGGCCAAGCTGGGGCTGCGCGCCGAGTTCGTGGCCGGCAACCTCGATTCGATCTACGACGACCTGGCGGCCTACAAGGCCGACCTGGCGGCCTCGGCTCTGCCCTACGCGCCCGAGCAGGGCTGGCGCGCCGGCTTCTCGACGTTCTACTTCAACGCAGGGCAGGTGCTGGTGGTGCCGTCCGGCTCGCCGATTGGCGGCCAGGCCGATCTGGCGGGCAAACGCCTGGCGGTGCCGCTTGGCTCCGACGCCGACACCTTCGCGCGGCGGCTGGCGGCGGGCGACGCGAGCATCCGCGTCGACGCAGCCTACGACACGCCCGCCGCCGCGCTGGCCAGCCTGCGCGCCGGCCGCGCTGACGCGGCGATCGTCGACAACGCGGCGGCGCTGATCGACCTGGGGCACGCGCCAGGGCTGAAGACAGTCGGGCCGGCGCTGACGCTCGAGCCGTACGCGCTGGCGATGCCGGCCGAGGCCTACCAGCTGCGCGACGCCGTGAACCGTGCGCTGGAGGATCTGCGCGGCGAGGGCTTTTTCGAGCAGAACGGCGCCAGGTGGTTTGTCGCAGCGCCGGCCGAGTGAGCAGTATGCTTCCGGTATCGCTTCCTGCGCATCCGAGGGCGGTGGCCAGGAGCGTGTGCTGGTTGTCAGGCGCGCCCGAAGCTAGGCGCCTAGCAGCCGCACGGCCTCGCCGAATGGGAATGCGTCGAGCGGCTTGCCGCCGGTGCAGTTTCGGCGGAAGATGCTGGCATGTGCTACCTGCATGTGTTCTGTCGATAGCATACCATACCTGTAAATGACACGAGTGACGCGGTGTCCTCCCGCGTGGGAGGCTTGGAGGGCGCAAGCCCTCCAACATCACTCTTTTTGGCTGGTCGCGGCCAACGCCGTGGCCGCGACCAGCCAAAAGGAAGTTTTCGGGGCGGCTTTGCCGCCCCGAACTCCCACCGCGTAGCTCGGGTAAATGAACAGGGTTGGTGCAACGTCGGCCCTCACCCTTACCCCCTCTCCCGCACGCGGAAGAGGGGATTATTGTTGGCTGTGTGGTGCGGTCGCCGCCGCGGCCTGCAAACAGCCAGACTGTCACCCCTCCCCTGTCAGGGGAGGGGGTAGAGAGAGGGTCGAAAGACTTTGCACCAGCCCTGGGTAAATGAAGTTTGCCCACACGGCGTACAGGCTTGTGTGGTACACTAATTTCAGATGCCCGAAACTTCCACCGACGAGGTACCCGCGTGCCCGAGACGTGTTCCATCCGCGCGTTCGCGCCATCCGACGCCGAGTACGCGGCGCTGGCGGCGATCGGCGCCAGCACGCCGCCGCAGTTCGCGCTCGACTACGAGTTCCGCGATGCCGCCGACTGGCGCGAGTTCGACGAATCGTTTGCGCAGGCCGGGCGCGCGCTCACGCGCTACATGGCGGCTTGCGATGGCGTGCCGGCAGGCTATGCCTACGCCTTTGAGGTCGACTGGGCGCCGCCGCCCGGCCGCTTCTGGTGCGTGCTGCGCGTGCGCCCCGAGCAGCGCGGCTGCGGCGTGGGCGCGCGCCTGTACGATCGGCTGCTGGCCGACCTGGCCGGGCGCCGCGCCGCCGGCCTGCTGATCGAGCTCGACGACAGCGAGGCCGCGCTGCGCCCGGCGCTCGAGCGGCGTGGCTTCCGCGCGCAGCTGCAAAGCTGGGCGTTTGTGCTCGACCCGCGCGCGTGCGACCCTAGCCGCTTCGCCGCCTACGCGAAGCTGGGCGGGCTGACGATCGCCACGCTGGCCGACGAGATCGCGCGCGGCGCCGACTGGCTGCCGCCGCTGCACCAGCTGTACGCGCTGGTGGCCGGCGACGTGCCGATCCCGATAGACCCGCACGCCAGCCCGCCGCCCGAGTGGCTCGAGCACCAGGCGATCGGTCTGCCCGAGTCGCTGCCCGAGGCGTTCTTCGTAGTGCGCGACGGCGAGCGCTACGCCGGCATGAGCTTTCTTCACGCGAATGGGCCAGGGCGGCTGTTTCAGCGCATCACCGCCATTCACCCGGCGTACCGTGGGCGCGGCGTAGCGATGGCGCTGAAGCTCGCGACGATCGAGTACGCGCGCGCGCACGGCTGCCACGAGATCCGCACCGCCGTCGAGTCGAACAACCCGAGCATGCTGGCGATCAACCGCAAGTTCGGCTTTGAGCAGCGCGAGGGCCTGACGCTCTTCGAGCGCGCGCTCGAGCTACCAGGGTAAAGCATGGCAACCACAATACGCTCAGCTCGTGTGCCAGGCCCGCGCGCGCCGCTTGGCTGGCGCGGCCAGGCGCTGGCGTTTCTGCGCGACCCGATCGCGTTTATGGCGCTGCTGCGGCGCCAGTATGGCGAGCTCGCGAGCGTGCAGGAAGGCTACCAGTGGTGGATGTTCGCGTTCGGCCCGGCCTACAACCAGCAGGTGCTGTCCGACGCGGCGCTGTTCCACTCGGTGGCGATCGCGCCGCTCACCACCCCGCCGAACAGCGCGCTGGCGCGCCTGACGCGCAACCTGCTGAGTATGAACGGCGACACGCATAAGCAGCAGCGCCGGCTGATGCTGCCGGCCTTTCATCGTAAGCGCGTCGAGGGCTATCGCGACGCGATCGTAGCGCTGGCCGAGCACGAGCTGGATACCTGGCAGGTCGGCCAGCAGCTCGACATCGCCCGCGCCATGCAGCGCCTGACGCTGCGCATCGCCTCGCGCACGCTGTTTGGCGTCGATGCGGCCGGCGACGCCGACAGCGTGGGCCGGCTGATCGACAGCTGGATGGCCACGCTCGAGTCGGGCGGTGTGCTGCTGCTGCCCAGGGATCTGCCGGCGACGCCGTTTCGCAAGCTGCTGCGCCTGTCCGACCAGCTCGAGGCGCGGGTGCAGGCGGTGATCGCCCGCAAGCGCGCCAGCCCGGCTGGCCAGCCCGACGTGCTGAGCATGTTGATCGAGGCGCGCGACGACGACGGCGTAGCGCTGACCGACGAGGAGCTGATCGGCCAGGCCAGCCTGGTGTTCATCGCCGGGCACGAGACGAGCTCGAACGCGCTGACCTGGACGCTGTTTCTGCTGTCGCAGCATCCGCGCATTCTGGCCGAGCTCTGCGACGAGCTGGCCGGCGTGCTGCGCGGCGGCGCGCCGACGGTCGAGCAGCTTGCGCGCCTGCCGCTGCTCGACCGCGTGCTCAAAGAGAGCATGCGCCTGCTGCCGCCGGCCTCGTTCATGATGCGCTACACCACCCGGCCGGCGCAGCTTGGGCCGCATACGCTGCCGGCCGGCGCCACCGTGACGGTCAGCCCGTACATCACGCACCACTCGCCGGCGCTGTACCCCGACCCGCAGCGCTTCGACCCGGCGCGCTGGGAGCGGATCGCCCCTGGCACCTACGAGTACATGCCGTTTGGCGCCGGGCCGCACATGTGCCTGGGCTCGACGTTCGCGACGATCGAGATCAAGATCGTGCTGGCGCTGCTGCTCCAGCGCTACCGTCTGGAGCTGGCGCCCGGCGCGCGGATCGACCGCCGGGTGAAGATCACGATGTCGCCGCGTTGGGGTATGCCGATGCACGTGCTGCCGCAGGGCAGCCTGCCGCGCCCAGTGCGCGTGCGCGGCAATGTGCGCCAGATGGTCGAGCTGGGGTGAGGCAAATCACTCCGCAGCTGTGCCCAGATCCGCCAGCGCGCGCGCCGTCGCGCCGAGCAGCGCCGCGTCGTCTTCACTCGCGCCAAGCCCGGCCAGCGCCTGGGCGATCGGCTCAATCGCCGACCTCGCGGCACGTGGTCCTAGCCTGGCGGCGCGCGGCGGGTGGCTCGGGCCTGCGGCTGCCGGCTGCGGGGTGGTGGTTTCCTGGCTCGCGGCGGCGGGCTGCCACAGCGGCTGGCGCAGCTTGGGCGTATCGCCCCAGCCGTAGCGCGCGCCAGAAGCGCATGTAGCCGGCGGCGGCGCCTTCGAGCGTGTGCTCGCGGGCGACATACGCGCGCGCGGCGGCGCCCATCGCCACGGCCAGATCGGGGCGTGCCGCCAGCAGCCGGCAGTAGGCCACGATCAGGTCGCCCTCGCTGCGATCCAGATCGACCTGTGCGGCGATGCCGCCGGGCAGCTCGGCGAACGAGCCGCTGGCGGTGACGAGCGTGGGCTTGCCCGCGCCCAGCAGCCGCAGCAGGCTGGCCGAGGTTTCGCCGGCGGTGGGGTGGCGCAGGTTCACGCAGATATCAGCGGCGGCGACGTAGTCTTCGAACGCGGCGCGGCCGACGTAGCCGGTGGCGGTGGCGGCATCCGCCAGGCCGGCGCGCGCGATCGCCGCGCTCAGGTCGTAGTTTGGCGAGACGCTGCCAACCAGCACGTAGCGCGCGTTGGCATGCTCGGCGCGCAGCAGCTTGAGCGCGCGCAGCACCGCGTCGACGCGCTTGTACGGGTTGATATGGCCGAACGAGGCCAGCAGCAGCGCGTCGGCCGGCAGCCCCAGCCGCGCGCGCGCGGCGGCGCGGTCGATCGGCGGCGGCAGCGGCACGCCCATCGGCACGTGCGCGGCCGGCAGATCGGGGCGCAGCGCGGCGGCGCGCCCGAGCACATAGCGGCTATGCGCGATCAAGCCCTCGGCCGCGCCAAGCACCCGCTCGCAGAACGGCAGGTCGAAGGCGGCCTCGACAAAGCGCCCGCGCAGCATCAGCTCGGCCACGCGCTCGCCCTCGGCGCCGTAGCGCTGCGCGGCCTCGGCGCGGTAGCGCTCGACATCGCGCTCGACCACCGCGGCGTAGTTCAGCATGAAGTGGTGCAGCACGAACTCGTGCAGCACTACCACGCCCGGCACGCGCTGCATGGCCCGCCAGATCGCGGCGTGCACCGGGCTGTTGCCCATGTGGTACACGATCGCGTCATAGCGGCGGCGGCGCTGGTCGCGCTCGAGCTGGCCGATCGGCCGCACCTCCATGTGCTGCAGCAGCTCGGCGTTCGCCGGCCGCAGCCCGTCGTCGGCGTACGCCACCACTTCGGCGTACTGTGCCAGGAATGGCAGCAGCTCCTCGCTGTAATCGGAGATCCCCGACGGCGCGGGGTTGAGCGGGCTGGCGTAGGCGATCCGTCTCATGCTCGATGCTCAAAGACGTAGAGGGCGCGATTGATCGTGCCCGCACACGGAAGATAGCTGAGCCCATGCTGGCGCATGCAGAACTGCCGCATTCAGGTGCCGAACAATGCGGCTGCGCACGCCCGAGGGCTAATCGAACACGCCCGCGCGGCCGGCGAAGGCATCGTTCAGCATCCGCACGCAGCGCGGCATGACGGCGGGCAGCGCCTCGGCGGGAAAGTAGCGCAGATCCATAAACTCAGTGTAGTCGGGCGCAAGCGACCCGCCCTCGACGCGGCAGTCGAAGAACGCCGTCACGATCTGCGCCTGATCGCCATTCGGGTAGGTCCACTCGAAGTCCGGGCCGGTATATAGGCCGATCAGCCGCTCGATGCTTACGTGCAGCCCGGTCTCTTCCAGCACCTCGCGCACCAGTGTGTGCGCGGGCGTCTCGCCTAGCTCCACAACCCCCGACGGCGGCGCCCACAGCATGACGTCGTTGCGGCGGCCCAGTAGCACGCGGCCCTGCGCGTCGCGGATAAACGCGCTCGCCGCTAGCTGCAGCACGCGCTGGTGGCCTACATAGCTCCGCAGCCAGCGCATATAATTCACGGTCATCGCCGACCTCCCAGGTGATCATTCCTGGGGCGCCATTATACTATCTTTTGCCGGTGGTTTTATGCTACAATCGTTGCTGGCGATGCGGCCTGCCCGCCTGGGTTTGCGAAGTGCGCCGGAAGCACTGGCCTATCTCCGGCAGGCGCGTTTGCCAGCAGGGCACGGTCAAAGCGTGCGAGCAAGCCTTCGAGTCGTTGTGGCCATGCGCAAGGCACTGGTTGTAGAAGGGGAACACCATGGAGATCGTCATCCCAACCGTGAAATATATCTTCGTCGCGGCTTTTGGCGTCGAGATCATCCTGATCCTACGCGCGCTCTACCAGCTGGCTCGCGAGAAATCGCGGGTGGCGGTGGCCGCGGCGCCGGAGGAATAGCCCGTGCGCTATGTTCTCATGCACGTCTCCGATCTGCACGCCGGCCCGCCATTTCTGCCGCGGCTGGCCGAGCAGGTGGCGCGCGAGGCGCACGACCTCAAGCCTGATCTGCTGGTGGCCTCGGGCGATTTCGTGCAGCGCGCCGATTTCCCGAGCCAGTGGCGGGCGATCAGCGCCTACCTCAAGACGCTGCCCGAGCCGCGGCTGGTGGTGCCAGGCAACCACGACGTGCCGCTGTTCAATGTGTTTAACCGGCTGTTTCGCTCGTACAACGCCTACCGCAAGCATATCTCGCCCGATCTCAACCCGGTGTTCGAGCGCCCCGGCCTCGCGGTAGTGGGCGGCTGCACCGCCCACGGCCGGACGGTCGACGGCGGCTTTCTTTCGCCCGAGCAGATCGCGGCCATGGAGCGACACTTCAGCCGCTTCCCGGCCGGCACGTGCAAAGTGGCGGTGCTGCATCACCACGTCGTCAACCCGCCGGGCGCCGAGCGCCGCAACATGATCAAAAACGCCGAGCAGGCGGTCGAGCTGCTCGATCGCAGCGGCGTCGAGCTGCTGCTGTGTGGCCACATCCATGTCTCGTACGTCGGCACTACGCTCGACGTGCGGCCGGATCTGCGCCAGGGCACGATCATCTGCCAGAGCGGCACCACCACCTCGCGGCGCGGCAAGGGCCGCGAGCGCGGTAAGAATTCGTATAATGTGATCGAAATCGAAGACCAGGTGATCAAGATCGGCCAGCATATGTTCCTCGAGGATGCCGGCCGATTCGTGCCAATCGCCGAGCATGTGTTTCCGCGCCGCTCGGCCGGGGTGTACATGCTGCCACGCTCCGAGCGCGTGGTCGACGCCGACCTCGCGACCGATTAGGAAGCTGTTTGAAAAGGCGCCGTGGTGAAGTGAGCCATGCCGATCGAGCCGAGCACCACCCGCAAGCCCGCAACCCAACCGCTGACGCCGCCGCCCGAGCTGCTGGCGCAGGCCGCGCCGCGACCGCGCCTGCCGGGCTGGTGGCGCTGGGCCGTGCTGGCCGCCGCGCTGCTGGTCGCTGCGGGCGTGGGGCTGCTGCTGCTGCGCGCCAACGACCCGCGCAACGACGCCCGCCCGCTCGAGGTGGTGAAGGGCTTCGCGGCCGCGATCGAGGCCAGAGACGCCGACGCCATGCTCGCGGCGGTCGAGCCGACGATCTACCGGCGCGAGATCGGCCCCGAGGTGCGCGCCTATGTCGAGTATCTCGAGGCGGCGAGTTTCGAGAACGCGCGCTACGAGCTGCTCGACAACGACGGTGATCGCGCCCACGTGCGCTGGACGGCCACGATGCACTATACGCTTAACCTGGGCGATACGCGCAAAACCGGCGAGCGCGCGATCGACACCACTTTCGAGCTGGCCAAGCTCGAAGGTGCGTGGTACCTCCATAGCGCCGCAATGCCACGCTGATGAAACGCCTCCTGCCGGCTATGCTGCTCGCACTCGCGCTTGCGCCCGCGCTCACGCAGGCGAGCCCCGAGGCGCCCAACGACCCGCGCTTCGGCGAGCAGTGGGGCCTCGCGCAAGTTGGCGCGCAGTGCGCCTGGGCTAGCACGCTCGGCAGCCCCGACGTGACAGTCGCCGTTGTCGACAGCGGCGTCGACCTGCGCCACCCCGACTTGGTCGGCCGGCTGCGCGCCGATGGGCGCGACTTTGTGGATGGCGACGACGACCCGAGCGACGAGAACGGGCACGGCACGAATGTCGCCGGGATCATCGCCGCCACGCTCGACAACAACGAGGGTGTTGTTGGATTGGCGCCCGGCGTCAGGATCTTGCCCGTGCGCGTGATGAACGCCAAAGGCGCCGGCTCGGATCGCGCGATTGCGCGCGGCGTGCGCTACGCCGCCGACAAAGGCGCGCAGGTGATCAACCTCAGCCTCGGCGCCTCGCTCACCATCGACGCCGACACCGTCTCGGAGCAGGTCACCAGCGCGATCCGCTACGCCCAGAGCAAGGGCTCGCTGGTGGTGGTGGCCGCCGGCAACGATTTTCTGCCGCTCGAGAACGCGATCGTCGGCGATAACCCCGATGTGCTGGTGGTGGCTGCGACCGACGAGAACGACATCAAGGCCGACTTCTCGAACTCCGGCCCGTGGGTCAGCGTCGCCGCGCCGGGCGTGCATATCCTCTCGACAATGCCAACCTACGATGTGTACCTCACCAGCCAGGTGCCGCGCAGCGAGCGCTTCAGCACCGGCTACGACTACATGAGCGGCACCTCGCAGGCTACGCCGTTTGTGTCGGCGCTGGCGGCGCTGCTGTTCTCGGCCCACCCCGACTGGGACTGGCGGCAGGTCGAGCAGGCGCTGAAGCAGAATGTCGTAGATATCTCGGCGCAGAACGCCACGCTGGCGGCGAAGGGCTACCTTGGCACCGGCCGTATCGACGCCTGCAGGGCGCTGGGGGGCAGCGCGCCCGCGCCTACCGCTACCGCCGAAGCCACTCCGGCCCCGGCCGCACGGCCGACCGCGCGCCCGGCTCCAGCCGGCCCGTCGCCTACCCCGCTGGCGGTGGAGGTGCCCGGCAGCGTGAGCGGCGCAGGTGGCCTTGCGCGCGACCTGCTGCTGATCGCCGGGGTGCTGGCCTGTGGCGGCGTGCTGCTGTTCGCGCTGCTGCTGTTTGGGCTGTTTCGGCTGGCGCGCCGGCCGCGAGCCGCGCCCGCCGCGCCTACCTATAGCGCACCGCCGCCCGGCCCGCAGTGGCAGCCGGCGCCCGCGCCCGCCGCAACGCCGGCGCAGTGGGGCGTGCTCAGCGTGGTGGCCGGGCCGGCCCAGCCCCGCAGCTACCCGCTGGGCGGCTCAGGCGCGCTGATCGGCCGCGGCGACGATTGCGCCGTGCTGCTGCTCGGCGACGCGACGATCTCGCGCCGCCACGCGCTGCTGCGCAACGATGGCCGGCAGATCACGATCGAAGACGCCGGCAGCACCCACGGCACCTACCTTGGCGGCCAGCGCGTGGCTGCAGCCACGCCACTGCGGCGCGGCGATATCATCCAGGTAGGCCAGACACTCCTGCGCTTCGAGTGAGCCGCAAGGCTATGCTATACTAGGCGCGTTCGAGCACTTCTGCGCCGGAGCAACACACACAATGGCAGACGAGGAGCGACGTATCGTCGAGCGTGCTCAGCGTGGCGATGTCGAAAGCTTCAACACGCTGGTGCGCACGTACGAGGGGCGGGTCTACAACGTATGCTACCGCATGCTCGGCGACCCCGACAGCGCCGCTGATGCCGCGCAGGACGCGTTCCTCTCGGCGTTTCGCAATTTGCGCGGGTTTCGGGGCGGCTCGTTTCGCTCGTGGATGCTGCGCATCGCCACCAACACCTGCTACGATCTGCTGCGCTCGCGCAAGCGGCGCCCCACCGTATCGCTCGACCTCGAGACCGAAGAATCCGACGACGCCGCGCCGCTCCAGATCGCCGACACCGCCGAGTCGCCCACCGAGTTCGCGCTGCGCCGCGAGCTGGCCGCGGCGATCCAGCAGGGCCTGGCCGAGCTTCCCGACGAGCAGCGGATCATCCTGATCCTCAGCGATATCGAGGGGCTGGCCTACGAAGAGATCGCCCAGATCACCAACACCAACCTCGGCACGGTGAAATCGCGCCTGAGCCGCGGGCGCGCGCGTCTGCGCGATGTGCTCAAGGCTGGGGAACTTCTGCCGGCGCGCTACCGTCATGAGGGTGATACGTTAAGATGACGTAACGAATACACGTGTTGGGTTGCTCGTACGACTCGGCACACCATGGATATGACGACACATCCCGATCGACAACCGAATGAATACGACATCGAGCTGCTCTCGGCGTATATCGACCAGCAGCTGAGCGATGCCGAGCGGGCCGCGCTGGAAGTGCGCCTCGAGCGCGAGCCGGCCCTGCGCGCCCAGCTCGACGATCTGCGCGCCACCGTGGGCTTGCTGCGCGATCTCGCGCCGGTGCGCCCGCCACGCTCGTTCACCCTCGACGCAGCCACGGTGGCGCCGCGCCGGATCTGGTCGTTCCCGTGGATGCAGCTCGGGTCGGCGCTGGTGGCGGCCACGCTGCTGGTGGTGTTTGGCTTTGTGCTGACGCGCGAGCTTGGCCGAAACAGCCCGGCCACAGCGCCGATGGCCGCTTCGGCACCTACCGCCGCGCCAGCAGCCGAAAAGGCGCCAGCCGCAGCCAGGCAGGCCGTTGAAGCTACCGCTGCGCCTGCCGCTGCCGCGCCCATGCTTGCGCCTGCCAACACTCCGGTCGCCGCCGCCGAGCCGACGAGCGCGCCTGCGGCGGACAGCGCCGCGCCAGCGCAGGCCACGCCCGAGGTGTCGCTGGTGGCCGCGCCGCCGGCAGAGCCAACCGCCTCGCCCGCGCCCACCGACGATCTTGCGCAGTACAACAGCGCGCCGGCGGCCGGGTCGGCGCCCCAGGCCGAGGCCCCGCAGCCTACCCTGCCACCGCCTGGCGCGGCGGGTATCGCGGCGGCAACGCCCGGCGCGCCGATCGCCACATCGGGCAGCTCGTCGCCCGGCACCACCACGCTTGAGCAGCCGACCGCGCCGCCCGCCCCGGCGCCAGTGGCTAGCTCGCCAGGCGGGGTGTGGCTGGCGCTGGGCGCGCTGCTGGTGATTTTAGCGCTCGGCGCGTGGCTGCGCCTGCGCCGGCGCTAGCGCCGGGCGACGCGCTCCGGTATCGACCGAGGCCGCCATACCAGGGTGAAGCCCGCGTATGGCGGCCCAGCAGAAACGCGGCGATGACTTCCGAATCACTCCAACCCGCCCCGAGCACTGACCAAGCCGCCGCCAAGCGGCGCGCCACCATCCGCACCATTGCTATCGGCGTGGTGGCGGTGGTGCTGAACGTGCTGGCCTACGCGCTGCTGCCGCCGGATCTCGCGCGGCGCCTGGGCGCTTTCAGCTACCTGGGCGTATTTCTGGTGACGCTACTGGCGAACGCCACGACGATCGTGCCGACGCCATATATTCCGATTGTGGCGTGCATGGCCGCGCAGAGCGACAACTTGCCGCTGGTTATCGTCGCGGGCGCGCTTGGCTCGGCGCTGGGCGAGTCGGTGGCGTTTTTTGTGGGCCGAACGGGGCGCGCGATTATCGAGGAGACGCGCTTCTACCTGTGGGTGCACCGCCAGCTCCAGCACCCCTGGCGCGCCTTCGTGGTGCTGTTCGGGCTCTCGGCGCCGCCAAACCCGGCCTTCGACGTCGCCGGGCTGGCGGCTGGCGCGCTCGACGTGCCCTACTGGCTGTTTTTCACGGCCGTGTTCCTCAGCCGCATGATCCGCATTGGCATTATCGCAGCCGCCGGCATCCAGTTCTGCGCGGCCGGCTGAGCGCTCAGGCGCGCGGCTTTGGCGGCCTGCGGCGGCGCGGCGCGGCGGCCTCGCCCCCGACCTGGCGCAGCGCCTGCTCGATCGCCGCGTCTTCGGCGGCCATCTGCGCCGCGTAGCTCTCGATCTGCAGGCTGCGGCGCTGGCGCAGCGCCAGCGGCGCGATCGTGGCGACATCGGCGCGCGTCGTAACATCGCGGTTGTCGGCGGCGGCGCGGGCGCGCGCGCCTTCGAGCAGCGCGATCTCGGCGCGGTGCGAAGGGATCTTGAGCGCCTGAATGCAGCCAAGCGCGTAATCTTCGACATCGGGCGGCACCTGCACGTGTGGCAGCAGCTCGCGTGCCGTGGCGATCTCGTGCTTGAGCTGGCCGAGCTCGCCGGCGAAGCGCGCGCGGAACTCCTCGGGGCTCTGGCGAAACTCGCGCGTGCGCCGGTAGATCTCCAGGCGCTGGCGGCGCTCGGCGAGCGGGGCGACCCACACCCGCAGCCCGAAGCGGTCGAGAATCTGCGGCCGTAGCGTGCCCTCCTCGGGGTTCATCGAGCCGACCAGCGCGAACTGGGCCGGGTAGAGCCGCGTCATCGGCCCGCGGCGCACAAAGGTGCGCCCCTGGGCGGCGGCGTCGAGGATCGCGTCGACGACGCGCGCGTCGAGCAGGTTGATCTCGTCGATGTACAGCAGGTTGCGGTGCGCCTTGGCCAGCACGCCTTCTTCCAGCAGGATGCGCTGCTGCTCGAGCGCAACGCGCTCGTTGATGCCGCCTACTACGTCTTCAAGCCGGGCGTTGAGCGGCAGCTCGATGATCCGCATGGGCGCCTGCCGCGTCACGGGCTGGCCGTCGTCGCCCGGCTCCTCGCGTGCGATCAGCGGCATCAGGTCGGCCAGCGCGCGCACTGCCGTGGTTTTGCCCACGCCATACGGCCCAACCAGCAGCACTCCGCCGATCTGCGGGTTCACCAGCGTCAGCGTGAGCGCGGTCTTCATTTCGGCCTGGCCAACAATGGCGAGGAACGGGTAGGGCAGCAGCTCGTCCATATGATTGACAAAGGACGAAGGATCAAAGACCAAAAACAAGGACGAAAGAAAATCTCGTCTTTTGCCTTGATCTTTCGTCTTTCGTCAGCTAAAGAAGCTCGATCGCATAGTCGATCACCGGCGCGTCGGGCCGGTTTTCCTCGATCCAGCGCACCACCGCCTCGAGCTGGCCGCGCGCATACTCCGACGATCCCGAGACGCAGGCGACGCCCAGGACGGCGCGGGTATGCGCGTCTTGCGCGTCGACCTCGGCGGCCGAGACGTTGAACTCGTTGCGCAGGCGCGCCAGCACCGATTTGACGATGCTGCGCTTTTCTTTCAGCGAGAATACGCCGGGGAGATGCAGAATAATCGTACAGGCGCCAATAATCATATCTGTGCGCTTGGTGCCGCCGCACGCAGGACGAAGAGCGTCAAACGCTGGCGGCGCTCAGGTCTGGCTAGTTCCAGGTGCCGGGGCCGCTCCAGCCGCGCTCGTTTTCGCCCGGCTCGATGCCCGGCAGCATTGCCAGCTCGTTGCGAATGGCCGCGCTCATCTCGCGCAGCCGCGTGCCCACATCGGCCTCGAGCCAGCGCTGCTTCTGCTGGTTATCGACCTGCAGGCGATGCGCCAGCCAGTAGGTCAGCTCGGCGCTGTTTTCGGGCAGGGCCTCGCGCGGCGCGGGCGTGCCGGTGAGCGCGCCCACCGCAGCCCAGTAGCGCCCGTACAGCTCGCGTAGCTGCGTGGCAGCCGCGCCGTCGACGGCCGCGCTTTCTTCGGGCAGGTACGCTACCGAGGCGATATAGTAGGGCTGGCGCTGCACCAGGTACTGAATGCGGAAGCGGCGCTGCCCAACTGCGATCAGGTAGTAGCGCCCATCGTCGAGCCGCACGCTCTCGGCGGTATTGATCTGCGCGGTCGTGCCGATCGGGTAGGGCTGCGCCTCGCCGCCGAGCTGGCGGCGCAGCTGGTTCAGCTCGGCGTCGCCGCCGCCCGACGCCTCGACCTGCTGGCGGAACCACGGGTCGTCGGGGTTTACCTCGCTGCCGGCGCGGATCAGCGCCACGCCAAACGGGCTGCGCTGCTCGATGCAGCGGCCGATCATCAGCCGGTAGCGCTCTTCGAAGATATGCAGCTGGATCGGCGCGCCCGGAAACAGCACGCTGTTCAGCGGGAAGATTGGCAGCTTGATGATCATACGCTCTTCTGTCTCTGGGGAGCTTATACTCAATGAAGCTGTTTGAAAAGGGTGGTTTGGAGGGACGAAGTCCTCCAAATATCACTCGTTCTGGCAGGTGGCGGCCACGAACGTGGCCGCCACCTGCCAGAAGGGAAGTGCGAGGGGCATAACCCCTCGCGCACCCCTTTTCAAACAGGCTCTTGGTGTTGCACCCGTGGCGAAGCCACGGAGTGCAACACAATCTCTACGTGATCAAGCGAACAGCGTATTATAGGGCCAAAAACGAGTCGGCCGGGCCGGTGCACGCCCACACCGATGCGGCGTGCAGCCCCATGTGCAGATCCACCGTCAGCTCGACCTCCGGCGCCGACAGCGCCTGCACAGCCGTGGCTGGCTCAAAGCGCGCCGGCATGCCCTCGAGCATCACCGCCACCGGGCCGAGCCGCAGCTCGAGCAGATCGGGCCGCAGCTCGGCGCCGCTAGCACCTACCGCCACCAGGATGCCGCCCCAATCAGGCAGCGCCTGGGCGCAGGCCCAGCGCACCGCCGACGAGCGCGCCACCGCCTGAGCCACCTGGCGGGCGCTGGCCTCGCTCGCCGCGCCGCGCACGTGCACCTGGACGATCTTGCCGGCGCCGGCCGCGTCGCGCAGCACCTGCTGGGCCAGGTCGGCGCAGATCGCGTCGAGCGCCTCCTGCCAGGCGCCATACTCCCACGAGCCGGCGTCGACGATCGGCTCATTGGCGGCGGCGCCGTTCGCCAGCAGCAGAATCCCGTCGTTCGGGCTTGGGTCGCCCTCGAGCACGGTGCGCCCGAACGACAGCGCCACGCTCTGCTCGAGCGAGCGCGCCAGCAGGCGCGTGTCGATCGCCACATCGCTGGTGAGCAGCGCCAGCGTGGTAGCCATGCGCGGGTGGGCCAGGCGGCCGGCCTTAGCCATCCCGCCGATCGCCACGCTGCGGCCCTCGCGCAGCGACACCACCAGCGCGCGATCTTTCGGGCGTGTGTCGGTGGTGAGAATCGCCATTGCCGCGCGCCGGCCGCCGCCGCTGTCGAGCTCGGAGACGGCCCGGCGCACCGCGTCTTTCATGCGGTGCATGGGCAGCGGCACGCCGATCTGGCCGGTCGACATCAGCAGCACGCTGTCGCGCGCGATCTCAAGCTCGTCGGCGGTGATCTTGGCGCACTCCACCGCGTCGGCCAGCCCCTGCTGGCCGGTGCCGGCGTTGGCCTGCCCGGCGTTGATCAGCACCGCGCGGATCTGCTCGCGGTTGCGCGCCAGGATGGCCTGGTTGAAAAACACCGGCGCGGCCAGAATGGCGTTGCTGGTGAAGCTGGCGGCCACGCGGCAAGGGTGCCGCGAGTAGACCAGCGCCAGGTCGCGCGCGCGCACCTCCTTCAGCCCCCCCGCGACGCCTGTTGCGCGGAAGCCGCTTGGGCTGGAGACGTGCCCGTCTTCGAGGATGTTGTAGCTCATAAGAATTGCAAAAGGCGCACTCTTCCGCAGGCAGAAACACGCCGACCGCGCAAGCCCTGGGGATTACGCGACGCGGCAGACCAGCCCCTTGAGGTACTCGCCTTCCGGGAAGCTCAGCAGCACCGGGTGGTCGGGCGCTTGCGTCAGCCGCTCGACGATCTGCACGTCGCGGCGGGCGTCGAGCGCGGCGCCGAACACCACCTTCTGGAACAGGTCGGCCGATACCAGCCCCGAGCACGAGAAGGTGGCCAGCACGCCGCCGGGCCGCAGCAGCTGCATGGCGATCAGGTTGATGTCTTTGTAGCCGCGGGTGGCCCGCTCGAGCTGGGCCTGGGCATGGGCGAACTTGGGTGGGTCGAGGATCACTACGTCGAACTGGCGGCCCTCGTGGCGGTACTGGCGCAGCAGCTTGAACACGTCGGCCTCGACCGGCTCGACGCCGGCCTGCTCGTTCGCGGCCAAGTTGGCGCGCAGCATCTCAAGCGCGGGCGCGCTGCTGTCGGCCGCCAGCACGTGCGCCGCGCCGGCGCGCGCGGCCGCGATCGCGAAGCCGCCGCTGTAGCAGAAGCAGTCGAGCACTTCGCGGCCGGCGCAGTAGCTGGCAACGCGCAGGCGGTTGTGCGCCTGGTCGAGGTACGCGCCGGTTTTCTGCCCGGCGCGCAGGTCGGCCAGCATTGCCAGGCCGCCGGGCTGGCGCGCGCGGATCTGCTCGGGCGGCGCCTCGCCCCACAGCAGGCCCTCGCCGGGCGGCAGGCCCTCTTTCTCGCGCACCTCGGCGTCCGAGCGCTCGTAGATGCCGCGCGGGCGCGCCAGCTCGGCCAGCAGCCCCGCCACCATGTCGGCGCGCGCGGCCATGCCCTGCGTCAGCAGCTGCACCACCAGGTAGGCGCCATAGCGGTCGACGATCAGGCCGGGCAGGCCATCCGACTCGGCGAACACCAGCCGGCAGGCGATGTCGTCGCCGGTGTAGCCGAGCCACTCGCGCGCGGCGATCGCGCGCGCCAGGCGGCGCCGCAGCAGCGCCTCGTCGATCGGCTCGTCGGCGTCCCAGCTGAACAGGCGCGCGCGGATCTGCGAGCCGCTGCTCCAGGTGCCGCGCGCAAGCCACTCGCCGCTCGCAGCGCACACTTCCACCGCGTCGCCGCGGCCGACATAGCCCTGCACGCGCGCGATCGCCCCCGAGAAGATCCAGGGGTGGCGCTGCTGCACCGGACGTTCTTTGCCTGGGTTGAGCGTGATTGTCGCCATAGCTCTCTGCACACTGAGGCCGCACGGCGCTAACTGTAACACAGCGCTAGGGCACGGTCAAGACACATCGGCGCTCACAGGTGCTCCCAGTCGAGCACAATCTTGCCGGCCTTGCCCGAGCGCATCAGCTCGAAGGCGGTCTCGTACTCGCTGTAGGGCATGCGGTGCGAGATCACCGGCGCGATGTCGAGCCCCGACTGCACCATCGCGGTCATCTTATACCAGGTCTCGAACATCTCGCGGCCGTAGATGCCCTTGAGCGTCAGGCCGTTGAACACCACGGTATTCCAGTCGATTGCCGCCGGGCCTGGCATAATACCGAGCATGGCGATCTTGCCGCCGTGGCACATGCTGCCAAGCATATCGTTCAGCGCCGCTGGGCTGCCCGACATCTCGAGGCCCACGTCGAAGCCTTCTTTCATGCCCAGCTCGGCCATGGCGTCGCCGAGCGTGCGCTCGTTCACGTTGATCGTCAGCGTCGCGCCCATGCGCGCGGCCAGCGCCAGCCGGTCGGGGTTCACGTCGGTCACCACCACGTAGCGCGCGCCAACGTGCTTGGCCACGGCCGTGGCCATGGCGCCAATCGGCCCGGCGCCGGTGATCAGCACGTCTTCGCCAACCAGGTTGAACGACAGCGCGGTGTGCACGGCGTTGCCGAACGGGTCGAAGCACGAGAGGATCTCGAGCGGGATGCTGGGGTCGCAGTGCCAGACATTCGCCACCGGGATGGTGATGAACTGGGCGAACGCGCCGTTGCGGTTCACGCCTACGCCCTGCGTGTTTGGGCACAGGTGCCGCCGGCCGGCCAGGCAGTTACGGCAGCCGCCGCACACAATATGGCCCTCGCCCACCACCAGCTCGCCCGGCCGGTGGTCGGCCACATTGGCGCCAACCGCGTCGATCACGCCTACGTACTCGTGGCCGATCGTCATGGGCGTCTTGATCGTCTTCTGCGCCCATGCGTCCCAATTGTAGATATGCAGGTCGGTGCCGCAGATCGAGGTGCGCAGCACCCTGATGCGCACGTCGTTCGGGCCGACCTCGGGCACCGGCACCTGCTCGAGCCAGAGGCCCTGCTCGGGTAGTTTCTTCACCAGCGCAGGCATGGTCGTCATCGCGTCCTCGCTTTGTGTATCTATCGCCGCAGCGTCGCGTCGCTGCCGCAGATCATACGGCATGATCGGACGCTTGCGCAAACGCCGGCAGAGCGGTTCTCTTTTTCAATTCTTTATGCGATGGCCCGCCTGGCGAAGCCAGGCGGGCCATCGCATAAAAAGAGATCAACGGGAAGCTAGCCCGCCTTGGCCGCGTCGGCCCAGAACGCCTCGACCTTGGCCCTGAGCAGCGCGTGCTCGGGCTTTTCGAGCCGCGGGTCTTCGGCCAGGATCTTCTGAGCTTCGAGGTTTGCGGCGTGCAGCAGGCGCGTGTCGGCCAGCTGGGCCACCTTCAGGTCGGGCGTGCCGCTCTGGCGCGTGCCGAAGAACTCGCCGGGGCCGCGCAGCTGCAGGTCGATCTCGGCCAGCTTGAAGCCGTCGCGCGTGGCCTCCATGGCCTCGAGCCGCTGCCGCGTCACCTCGTTGTCTTTGTCGCTCACCAGCACGCAGTAGCTCTGGTGGATGCCGCGCCCGACGCGGCCGCGAAACTGGTGCAGCTGCGCCAGGCCGAAGCGGTCGGCGCCCTCGATCAGCATGGTGGTGGCGTTCGGCACGTCGATGCCCACCTCGATCACCGCAGTGGCCACCAGGATGTCGTACTCGTGGTTGCGGAACGACACCATGGCCTCGTCTTTGTCGCGCGGCAGCATCTTGCCGTGGATCAGCGTCACCCGCAGGTCGGGGAACACTTCGCCCTGCAATTTGGCGTACATCTCCTCGGCCGAGGGCAGGTCGACCTTCTCGCTCTCGTCGACCAGCGGGCACACCACGTAGGCCTGGCGGCCGCGGCTGATCTCGCGGCGCATGTGCTTGTAGGCTTTGTCGCGCTCGGGCGAGGTGATCCAGCGCGTCTTGATGTCTTGCCGGCCGGGCGGCAGCTCGTCGAGCACCGAGGTGTCGAGGTCGCCGTAGATCGTCATGGTCAGCGTGCGCGGGATGGGCGTGGCGGTCATCACCAGCATGTGTGGGTTGAAGCCTTTGTTCTTCAGCCGCTGGCGCTGCTCGACGCCGAAGCGATGCTGCTCATCCACCACCACCAGGCCAAGCTGGGCGTACTGCACGCTCTCGGTGATCAGCGCGTGCGTGCCGACGATCAGGTCGACATCGCCCTTGGCGATGCCTTCGAGTACGCGGCGGCGCTCTTTCGCGCCGAGGCTGCCCGTCAGCAGCGCCACGCGCACGCCTGCGCCGTCGAGGTCGTCTTCGGGCACCATGTCGAGCAGGCGCTTCAGCTCGTCGATCTCGGCCTGGTGCGCCTGGGCCTTGGCGTCGGCCGGCTGGGCGGCCTCGGCCTGGGCTGCGCGCGGCACGCGCACCTTGCTCAGCAGCGCGCGCAGCCCCTTGTAGTGCTGCTCGGCCAGGATCTCGGTCGGCGCCATGATCGCGGCCTGAAAGCCATTCGCCACCGCCTGGAGCGCCGTAGCCGCCGCCACGGCGGTTTTGCCGCTGCCTACATCGCCCTGCAGCAGGCGCGCCATCGGCACCGGCCGCGCGACGTCGGCGAAGATCTCTTCGAGCGCCCGCACCTGCGCGCCGGTCAGGTCGAACGGCAGCTTCGACAAAAACTCCTCGTGCACACGCTCGTTGAAGCTCATGGCGTAGCCGTGCTCGCCCTGCCACAGCAGTTTGCGCTGCAGCACGCCCAGCTGGATGAACAGGAACTCGTCGAAGCCCAGCCGCCGCCGCGCGTGCTCGAGCTGCGCCTTGTCGGCCGGGAAGTGGATCTGCGCCAGCGCCTCGCCCAGCGGCGGCAGCCCGGCGCGCTCGCGCACTTTGGCGGGTAGGTAGTCGGCCACCAGCGGCGCCGCGCGGTCGACCACGCGCTTGATGATCGTGCGGGCGTTGCGCTCGTACAGCCCTTTGGTGAGCGGGTGAACCGGCACCAGCCGGCCGGTGTGGATCAGCTCGTCGTCGCTATACGGCTCCCAGTCGGGCCCAGTCATCTGGCGCAGGCCCTGAAACGAGTCGATCTTGCCGCTCAGCACGATCCGCGCGCCGATGCTGAACTGCTTGGCCAGCCAGGGCTGGCGGAAGAACACGACCTTGAGGTTGCCGCTCTGGTCGCCCACCAGCAGCTCGATGCCGCTCATGCCGCTGCGTGTGCCAAAGGTGCGGATGTCGACGACCGACGCCACCACGGTTTCGGTCGAGCCCACCTGCAGGTCGGCGATCTGCTTCTGCGAGGTGAAGTCGTCGTAGCGGTGCGGGAAGTGGTACAGCATGTCGTACACGTTGCGCACGCCCAGGCGCTTGAACGACTGCGCGGTAACTTTGCCGATGCCCGCCAGCTGGTCGAGCGGCGTGTCGAGCGTCAGCGGCTTGGCTTCGGCCGGCGCTGCGGCTTGGGGCTTGGCGGCAGCGGTTTGCGGCGCGCGTGGCTCGCCGGTCTCGGCTTTCTGAGTGGGCCGGAACAGCTCGCGCAGCGCCTCGATCGCGATGCCAATGCGCGCGCGGCGGGTAGTGGGGTCGAACATACCATAGCCCGCCAGCAGCTCGAGCGTCTGCTGCACTGGCGGGTGCGCCAGCGCGCCGTTGGCCTCGAGCCGCCAGCTTGTCAGAAAGCGCTCCAGGCCGCCGGGTGCGGCGCTGTCGTCGCAGCCGCGCTCTTGCTCGGCCCGCAGGATCTTGCCTAGCTGAATGATCTGCTCTCTGCCGTCCATGCTCAACTGCCGATTACTTCAGTAGGCCCGCCAGCCCCAGCGCGCCCGGCCCGGCGTGGGTGCCGAGTACGCCGCCGGCCTGCTCGACGAAGATCTGCCCGCGCGGCAGCAGCCCGGCTGCGGCGCACTGATCGGCCATCTGCTCGGCCGCGTCGCGCGTGGTGCTGTACAGCACCGCCAGCTGGTCGAACGCGCCGCGCTGCTGGGCCAGCTCGATCATGCGCGGCGGCACGCGTTTCCAGGTGCGCACCTGCTCGAGCGGGTGCACCTCCGAGAGCCGCACCTCCATGATCGGCTTGACGCTGAGCATGGTGCCGAGCAGCGCGCGCATGCGGCCGATCCGGCCGCCTTTCTCGAGGTAGCGCAGCGTCTCGAAGGCCACGAACAGCACCGTGCGGGTGCGCAGCTCTTCCAGCAGCGCGGTGGCCTGCTCGAGCGTGGCGCCGTCGCGCAGCGCCTCGGCGGCCTTCAGCACCAGGAAGCCCATCGACATAGTGACGGTGTAGCTGTCGACGCAGGCAATCCGCGCGCCCTCGACCAGCTGGGCAGCCTGGCGCGCGGCGTTGTAGGTGCCGCTCAGATCGCCGGCCAGGCTGATCGACAGGATCTCGTGGCCGGCCTCGGCCAGCGGCCGAAATGCCGACTCGAACATGCCCACCGAGGGCGCCGCAGTTTTGGGCGGCTCGGGGCTGGCTACCAGCCGGGCATAAAATTCGTCGCGTGTGAAGTCGATATCGTCGCGCAGCGTCTGGTCGCCAAACTGCGCCAGCACCGGCACCACCGTGATGTCATATTTCTGGTACAGCGCGCGCGGCAGGTCGGCGGTGCTGTCTACGACAATTTTGACCACTGGCTCCTCGTTGCTGGGCGGCGGGCGGCCCGCGCCGCCCGCCTGCTCAATCCATGCCTTCGAATACCGCCACGCCCATCGCGCCGGGGCCGAGGTGCGCGCCAATGCTCGGGCCAAACTGCATGATCTGCACCTGGTCGCGCGGGAAGATCGGGTCGACTTTCTCGAGCAGCTTCTCGACATCCTCGGGCGTGGTGGCGTACAGCGCGATCACCTCCTGCACCTTCGGGAAGTCTTCGATAAACGTGTACAGCCCCTCGATCGCCTTGGCGCGCGTGCGCGTGCGCTCGTACGGCACGATCTCGCCCTCGTCGAGCAGCATCAGCGGCTTGATCCGCTGCATCGAGCCGAGCACGGCGGTGGCCAGCGAGAGCCGGCCGGTATGCTCGAGGTACTCGATCGTATCGACGAAGAACACCACGTGGCAGTGCTGCATCAGGTTGTTGATCAGCTGGGCGATCTCGGCCGGGCTGGCGCCGTCGCGCACCGCGCGGGCCGCGTGCGACACCACCAGGCCCAGGCCCATCGAGGCCAGCTTGGTGTCGATCACCTCGATGCGCGTGGCCGAGGCCGGCAGCCGCGCGCGGGCCTGCTGCGCCGAGCGGCACGTCGAGCCGAGCCGGCCCGAGAGGTGCAGCGAGAAAATATACTCGTACTCGGGGGTGAGCCGCCGGTACAGCTGCTCGAACACCACCGGCGGCGGCGCCGAGGTGGTGGCCTTGATCCGTCCCTCTTGCATCCACTGGTAGAACTGGTCGTTGGTGATGTCGAGCCCGGCCCGAAAGGTCTGCTCGCCGACGTGCAGGTACATCGGCACAACCTCGATCCCCAGCTCGTGCGCCAGGCCGAGGGGAATATCGGCGGTGCTGTCGGTTACGATCTTGATGCCGGCCATGGCGCTGGCCTCCCTCCAACAGAATGAGGATACTCCGCAAGTCATGTATTGTACCGCAATCGCGCGGTTGCGGTGCTATTCGGCCGAGATAATATACTCGTACAGCGGCTGGCCGCCGTTCTGCAGCTCGACCTCGAGATCGGGGTAGTTCGAGCGCACGCGCTCGGCCAGCGTTTCGGCCGCGTCGTCGGCCACGCCGGCGCCGTAGTACACCGTCACGATCTCGCGCTCGCCCAGCTCCATGCGCTCGAGCAGGTCGTCGATCACCGCCAGCCGCTCGTCGCCGGCCACCACCAGGTCGCCGTCGAGCAGCCCGATTGTCTGGCCGGCGCGCACGCTCACGCCGTCGACGGCGGCGTCGCGCACGGCGGTGGTGATCTCGGCCGTCTGCACCTGCCCGGCCGCCGCGCTCATCGCCCGCACATTCGCCGCCAGGTCGGCCTGGTAGTTGAAGCCCAGCAGCGCCGCGATGCCCTGCGGCGCCGTTTTGGTCGGCAGCACTTCGACGCGCTTGTCGGTGAGGCTGGCCGTCTGGCGCGCGGCCATGATCACATTGCCGTTGTTCGGCAGCACGATCACGTCGCGCTGCGGCAGCTCGCCGATCGCCGCGAGCAGGTCTTCGGTGCTGGGGTTCATGGTCTGCCCGCCGCCGACGATCGCGCCGGCGTGGAGGTTGCGGAACAGCGTGGCGAAGCCCGGGCCGGGCGCCACCGCCACCACGCCCACCCGAGTTTCGAGCGCAGGCGCGGCGCTGCCGGGCCGGGCGGCCTGGTGCAGCTGCTCGCGCTGCACGTCCATGTTGGCGATCTCGATCTGCTCGAGCGCGCCAAAGTCGATCGCATAGTTCAGCGCGTCGCCGGGGCGCAGCAGGTGAATATGCACCTTGATCAGCTGCTCGTCGCCGACGATCACCGCCGACTGGCCCATGGCTGCGAGCGTGCTGCGGATCTGCTCGTAGGGCATCGCGCTGCCGCGCAGAATGAAGTTGGTGCAGTAGCCAAAATCATCGGGGCCGTGGATGTCGTCGAAGGCCATGGCCGCGGCCGGCCGCGCCGAGTGGTACTCAACCGTCTCGCCGCGGGCGTAGCGCAGCATGCCCTCGAAGATCAGAAACAGCCCCTCGCCGCCCGAGTCGACGACGCCGGCGTCGCGCAGGGTCTTCAGCAGCGTGGGCGTGCGGTCGACCGAGGCGCGCGCGCCGTGCGCCGCCGCCGCCAGTACCGCCAGCAGGTTTGCCTGCGGGTTGGCCAGCTCGGCGGTGGCGGCCTCGCTGGCCTCGCGCATCACCGTGAGCATGGTGCCTTCCACCGGCTTGAGCACGGCGCGGTAGGCTGCGGCGCTTGCCTGTGCCAGTGCGGCGGCCAGCTCGGGCGCGCCCATGTCGGCGTGGCCGGCCAGGCCCTGCGCCACGCCGCGCAGCACCTGCGAGAGAATAATGCCCGAGTTGCCGCGGCCGCGCATCATCGCCCAGTACTTCACGCGCTCGGCCACCGCCGCCACCGACGGCTCAGGCGCCACGTCTTTGATCGCGCCGCTGAGCGTGAGCGACATATTCGTGCCGGTGTCGCCGTCGGGCACCGGGAAGACATTCAGCGCGTTGACCTCGGCGGCGTGTTGCTCGAGCCAGCGCGCCGCTGCGGCCAGTGCCGCCAGAAGGTGCGGGCCATCCCAGCGCTGTGCCGCGCCCTGTGACGAATCCTCCACCGGATATCTCCAACAAAATTTTGAGCTTTACGTGTTGAGCTGAGAGCTGCGTAGCCCTATTCAACACTCAACACTCAAAACTATCAGTTTTTCAGCCCCTGCACGCGCACATTCACGCGCGCCACCGGCATGCCTAGCGCGCGCTCGACGGCGTAGCGCACATTTTCCTGCACATTGCGTGCGACCTCGGCGATGCGCATGCCGTACCCTACGATGATATACACATCGATCTCGACCCAATCATCGCCGATCCGCACATCTACGCCGCGGTGCGCGTCGCGCTGGTGCAGCACCTGCGCCACGCCCTCGCGAAATGTGTGTGGCGCCATTCCCACCACGCCATACGACTGCCCGACGCTGCTGGCCACGATCGAGGCGATCGCGCGCGGCGCGACTTCGATCGTTCCGGTGGGTAGCTGGCGCTGGTTTGGCGGCGTTCCTTGCTGGCTCATCCTGCCCTCTCGTTTGCCAACCGGCCCGGCATATGGTATATTCTACCTTCAGTGTTTCACAACAGCTTTGCGACGCTCGGCATCCGCCGAGGAGGTTATTCGACAATGGCAACCTGTCAGCTCTGCGGCAAAAAGCCGACGTTCGGCAACAATGTGAGCTTCTCGAAGCGGCACACCCGCCGCATGTGGCGGCCGAACATTCAGAAAACGACGCTCACACTTGACGGCGGCGTGTCGGTGCAGGTGAAGCTCTGCACTCAGTGCCTGCGCACCGTGAGCAAAACGCGCTAGTCGCGTCGAAGGCCCCACGAAGTCCGGCACCCGCCTTGGGTGTCGGTCTTTTTTTATGTACAGCCGCCGCAAGGCTAGGGCATTATAGCGGATGGGATCGTGCGGCGCAATACCCAATTTTGCACGAACGCTATGCTGGCGCGAGTTCCTTGGTGTGAGAAGCTGCCTAAAACTCGACGCGCGACTATGCCAGAATATAGCGCTCGATCGCCCACGCCACGCCGTCCTCGGCTACGTGCGGAACCACGGCATCGGCGGCGGCGTGGGCGGCCGGGATGCCATTGGCCATGGCCAGGCCCAGCCCGGCCCACTCGATCATCGGCAGGTCGTTCTCGTGGTCGCCGATCGCGATCACCTCTTCGCGAGCGATGCCCAGCCGGGCCGCGAGCTGCGCTAGCGCCGCGCCTTTGTTGACATCCGGCGCGGTCAGCTCGCCGAACAGCGTATGCGAGCGCACTACCTCCAGCCGCCCGGCGAAGTGCGCTGCCAGCCGCGCCACCTCGCGCTCGACCACCGGCGAGTCGGCGACGAACAGCAGCTTGGTGGGCGGGTTGGCCACAGCGGTGCCGGCCAGGTCGTCTGCCACGGCATTCTCCCCCTGGCTCAGCAGCCGGGCGATCCGCGCATGGACGATCGCCTGGGGTAGGTTCGGGTCGACCACCACTTCGGGCCGCTCGGGATGCCAGCTGAGGTACAGGTCGAGCTCGGGCCGCGGCCTGGCGATCCACAGCCGCTCGTCGATATAGGCGATCACAAAAATGTCGCGCGCGATGAGCTGCTCGATCGCTTCGGCCGCCAGCCTGGCCGGTGTGGGCTGGTGATACCACACGGCGCCATCGCGCGTGTCGCGGATCAGCGCGCCCTGGAAGCAGATCAGCGGGCCATCGATGCCCAGCTGCTGCGCGAATGGCACGGTAGCGCCAAACATGCGCCCCGTCGCGATCGTTACGTGCACGCCTTGCGCCTGTGCGGCCGCCACCGCCGCGCGCACCCGCGGCGAGATCGCCAGGCTGCCGCTGAGCACCGTGCCGTCGAGGTCGAGCGCGAGAAGTTTGTATGCCACGTTACCCCCATGGATTAGCCGGCCGCCTGCTGGGCTGCCTGTTGCTTGCTGCCACCTTATACACACCGCGCGGCCGGCGCGTAGCTTGTGTCGGCTACCACCACCCGGTCGTGGCCGGCCAGGTCGCGGTGAATCGCAACCTGTGCCTGCGGAAACGCCTGACGCGCGAGCTCGGCTACGGCCGCGCCCTGCATCGCCCCGATCTCGAGCAGCACCGCGCCGCCAGGGCGTAGCGCGCCGGGCGCGGCGGCCAGCAGCCGGCGATACAGATCCAGTCCGTCTGACCCGCCGTCGAGCGCCAGATGCGGCTCGTAGCGGCGCACGCCAGGGTCGATCTCGTCCAGCACGGTGTAGGGCGGGTTGCTCACCAGCAGATCGACTGGGGCATCGAGCGGCGCCAGCAGGTCGCCCTGCCGAAACGCTATTCGCCCGGCAACGCCGTGGCGCTCGGCGTTCAGCCGGGCCAGCGCCAGCGCGCCGGGCGAGATGTCGACGGCGATCAGCTGTGCGCCGGGCAGGTGGCAGGCCAGCGCCACGGCGATGCACCCGCTGCCGGTGCCGATGTCCCCTATGACGAAGGGCGAAGAAGCAGAGACGAAAGGCGAGGAAACCGGCGCAGTTGCTCGCTCGCGCTTGGGTTTTCGGCTAGCGGATGCGGCGGCCAGCGCCAGCTCGACCAGCAGCTCGGTCTCGGGGCGCGGCACCAGCACCCGGCGGTCGACGGCGAAGTCGAGGCCGTAGAATTCTCGGTGACCCACCAGGTAGGCCACCGGCTCAAGCGCGGCGCGGCGCTCGATCAGTGCGCCGAAAGCCCCTGCATGGCCGCTCGGAAGCGGCGCGCGCCCTTCGGCCAGCAGGCGCGCGCGCGGCCAGGCTAGCACATGCGCCAGCAGCAGCTCGGCGTCGAGGCGCGGGGTAGTGCTGCTGGCGCGCAGCCTGTCGGTGGCGCGGGCGAGTGCCTCTGCGATGGTGAGCGGTTCGTTCAAGTGGGCTTGGTTTTCGGTGTGCGCGCCAAGACGGCCCATCGGGCCGCCTTGGCGCGCAGGGAGGGCTTTGTTGTGGCTTATGCGCCTGGCTCGCGCAGCGCATCGGCCAGCGCGTCGGCCATGCGGCCAAGCAGCGCGAATGTTGCCGGGTAGGCCAGCGCCTCGCGCTCGGCCATGCCAGGCGCCCAGCGGTAGCGCGCCACCTGGGCGCGCGGCTCGGCCGCCCACAGCGTCACTTCCCAGTACGACACTTCGCCGGCATCGCGCTGCGGCGGCGACGAGCGCAGCTGGGCCATGCCCTCGCCGCCATCGAGCTCCCACACCGCCAGCGGCTCTTCGAGGAAGCTCAGGCGCCGCGCCGCCGCCGCAGCCGCAGCGCTAAGGTAGCCCCGCGCGTCGGCGGGCGCGGCGCCGCCCGTGCCCACTGTCAGGTCGCGCAACGTCGCGCTGTAGCGGTCGCGGTCGAAGAACGCCAGCTCGGCGCTCAGGCCCGCGTCGGCGACGCTCAGCGGCTGCGTGTCCGCTGGGCCTAGCTCGCGCAGCCGCTCGATTAGCTGTTTGCCGATGCTCATCTGCTTCTCCTTATGCTCTTTCTATCTCAACAGTCCGGGTTGATTCGCCTCGCAGGTGGTTGGCAGCCTTTCATGCTGCTTTGCCTGCAGCAGCAGGGTACTTGCCGAGCTTGTGTGTGCGCTTTTCCGCGCGGAGCGCGGAAAAGCGCACACAACTAACGCTCTGCCGAAGGCGAAATTAGTCGATCTTGCGCTCGCTGAAGTCCTTGCCGTCAAACGAGATCAGGCGTTTCTTATCGTCCACCACTGTCTCGATATGCACCGGGCGCGACCAGATCTTTTGCAGGTTGCGCAGCGTGTCGCGGGCGTAGTCCATCTTCAGGTCCACGCCCTCGTGGCGGTGGCGCAGGTACATCTCGCCGCGATTGTTGTAGTTGCCATCTTCGACGTAGATAAACGGCTGGCCGAAGTTGGTGAGCCGGAACAGCAGCTTCTGCTTGATCTCCTTGAACTCGCGCGAGGCGATCTCGTACAGGTCGGTGTCGCGGTTGTAGCGGAACGAGAACAGCTTCTGCTCGAGGCAGAACTCGGGCGTCAGAAACGCGTCGATGAACGTCACGTCGTTGTGCATGCGCCGGATCTCGAACACCTTCTGGCGGCCGAGGCCCAGCTGCTTATCCCAGTTGCGCTTCTCGGCGATATCTTCGCACTCGTCGTACTCTTTGCCGAACTTGCCCTTGTTCCAGCGATCCTCGACATCGCGCAGCAGCTCGATCCCGAGCTTATACGGGTTCAGCCGGCCGGGCTGCGTCGCAACCACGCCCGAGTGGTGGTCGGCGAAATCGACCACCTCGCCATCCTTTAGCGCCTTCTTGGTCATGATCTCGGAGTGCCAGAACGAGGCCCATCCCTCGTTCAATATCTTCGTCATGCCCTGGGGTGCGAAGTAGTACGCTTCGTCGCGGATGATCTCGAGGATGGTGTGCTGCCAGCGCTCAAGCGGCGCGTAGTTCATGAGGAACAGCAGCACGTCCTTCTGCGGGTTCTCGGGGAAGCGCCGCTGTTTGGCGCGCTCGGCCTCGAGGCGTTTGCGCTGCTGGTCGAGGAACTCGGGCGGGTTGATGAACCCCTTCATGTACGAGCGATCGACCCTTAGGCCCTCGACGACATCGGGCTCGTCGTCGTCGACGATCGGGCGCAGCGTCTGGGCCTCGGGGCGCTTGATATACGGCGCGTGGTAGTCGATCAGGTTGTCGAGCGAGAGGCAGGTGTCGATGAAATCTTCGGCCAGCTCGTAGCCGTACCGATCGACGATCCGCTGGATGCGCGCGGCGTGGTTGGCCATCTCGTCGAGCATCTTGCGGTTGGTGTGGCCGAACCACATATTGTTTTTGAAGAAGTCGACGTGGCCGGCGACGTGAGCCATCACCATCTTTTGCGTCACCATCTCGTTGCCCTCGAGCAGGTACGCATACGATGGGTTGGTGTTGATCACCATCTCGTAGATCGTCGAACCGAGCCAGACGTGGCCCTTGATCAGCTGGTCGTACTCCATGCCGAAGCGCCAGTGTGGGTAGCGCGTCGGGAAGCCGCCGAGCGCCGCCGTCTCGTAGAGCGTGCGGTAGTCGAGCACCTCGTAGATGATCGGGAAGAAATCGAGGCCGTAGTTCTTGGCGTACTCCTCGATCTCTTCCCAGGCGGACTGGAGCTCGGGTGGCAGGCTTGTTTTTTTCATGTGGTTTTGCGTTCTAAGCTCTGCGTTTTGCGTTCTAAGTTGCGCGAGCTAACTCAAAGCGCAAAGCTCTAAGCTCAAAACTTCCTAATCACTTGCCTTTGCCGAGAAAGTCTTTGATCGCGTCGTAGATATCGTCGCGGTCGGCGATCTCGGAGATCACGAGGTTGTCTTCCTTGCCCAGGTACTCTTCGAGGTCGTGCGCGAACCGCCCCGAGCCATACAGCGAGCGCACCTGGCCGTAGCAGAACTGGTTGGTTTTCGGCAGCACCTGGCTGCGCAGCAGCTCGACGCACTCGCGCGTATCGCCGCCGCCCCAGTTGTCGCCATCGGAGAAGTGGAATGGGTAGATGTTCCACTCGTCGGGCGAGTAGCGCTCGTCGATCAGCTTATTGCACAGCTTATAGGCCGACGAGATCTTGGTGCCGCCGCCCTCGCGGATGTGGTAGAACGTGTTCTGGTCGACCTCTTTGGCCGCCGCGTCGTGCACAATGTAGCGGATCTCGATCTCTTTGTACTGCGAGCGCAGCCATGTCTCGATCCAGAACGCGGTGATCCGCACCAGCTCTTTCTGCTCGGTGCCCATCGAGCCCGACACGTCCATCATGTAGATGATCACCGCGTTCGACTCGGGCATCTGGGTTTCTTTCCACGAGCGGAAGCGCATATCTTCGCGGATCGGCACCACCACCGGGTTGGCGGCGTTGTACTCGCCCGACGAGATCTGGCGGCGCAGCGCCTCGCGGTAGGTGCGCTTGAAGTGGCGCAGCGAGTCGGGGCCGACGCGGCGGATGCCCGAGTACTTATCTTTCTTCGAGATGATATTCTTCTTGCCGCGCGGCTCGATATTCGGCAGCTGCAGCTCTTCGCCAAGGATCTGCGCCAGCTCATCGAGCGTGATATCGACCTCGATCACATGCTGGCCTGGCTCGGAGCCGGCCTCGCCCTGGCCCTGCTGCGGGTCGCCCTGGCCAATCGGCTCGCCCACGTCGCCATCGCCCTGGCCCACGCCGCCGCCCTGCTTGGTGCCGTAGCGAAACTGCGGCAGGTCGATCTGCGGCAGCGGTATCGACACATACTTGCGGCCCTGGCGGCCGATCATCTCGCCCTGCGACATGTACTTGCGCAGGTCTTTTTTGATTTTGCCGCGCACGATCTGGCGGAAACGGCCCAAGTCGCGCTCGACACGTCGGATGGACATAGCGTTGCCTTAGGTTACAGGTTACAGGCTCTAGGCTACAGGTTCTAGGTTACAGGAAGATAGGTGTTGAACCCTGTCCCCTGTAACCTGTCCCCTGTAACCTGTCCTCTGTAACCTAGTTCTTTGTATCCCCACGCGCGAAGATGCTGGCCACGTAGTTCAGCACGTCGGTGGCGCTCTGCTCGTTGTAGCCGAAATCGCGGATCAGCCGGGCCTTCACCACGTCGATCTTCTCCTGGGTGTCTTTGTCGATCACCCGCGAGACCAGCGACGTGAGCTTGATCGAGTCCTTCTGATCTTCGAACAGCTTCAGCTCGAGCGCCTTGTGCAGCCGCTCGTTGGTCTTGTAGTCGAACGAGCGCCCTTCGATCGCCAGCGCGCCGATGTAGTTCATGATCTCGCGCCGGAAGTCGTCTTTGCGGCTCTCGGGGATGTCGATCTTCTCCTCGATGCTGCGCATCAGGCGCTCGTCGGGCTCTTCCGACTGGCCGGTGAACTTATTGCGCACGCGCTCGCGCTGGGTGTAGGCCTTGATGTTGTCGATGTAGTTGCCGCACAGCCGCTTGATCGCCTCTTCATCGGCGCTGATCGCGCGCTGCACCTCGTTCTTGACGATCTCGGTGTACTCTTCTTTGACCACCGACAGCAGATCTTTGTAGCGCTTGCGGTCTTCCTCGGCGTTGATCAGCGCGTGGTTTTTCAGGCCGCCCTCGAGCTCGTTCAGCACCATGAACGGGTTGATGTAGCCATCTTCCTGGAAGTTCACCAGCGCGTTCGAGATCTTGTCCTGGATGTAGCGCGGGCTGATGCCCTCCATGCCCTCGCGCTGGGTTTCTTTGCGCAGCTCTTTGATGTTGTCTTCGGTGAAGCCGGGCAGCGTCTTGCCGTTATACAGCTTGAGCTTCTGCAGCAGCGTCAGGTTGGGCTTCTTGGGCTCTTCGAGGCGCGTGAGCACCGCCCACATGGCCGCGACCTCGAGCGTATGCGGGGCGATATGCACGCGCACATTGCGGCGGTTGAAATCGCGCTCGTAGATCTTGATCTCGTCGCGCAGGCGCGTGATGTAGGGGATGTCGATGCGCACCGTGCGATCCTTGAGCGCCTCCATGAACTCGTTGTTCTCGAGCCGGCGGTACTCAGGCTCGTTGGTGTGGCCGATGATCACCTCGTCGATGTCGGTCTGGGCGAACTTCTTCGATTTGATCTTGTGCTCTTGGCTGGCGCCCAGCAGATCGTAGAGGAATGCCACGTCGAGCTTGAGCATCTCGATGAACTCGATCACGCCGCGGTTGGCAATATTGAACTCGCCGTCGAAGTTAAACGCGCGCGGGTCGCTGTCCGAGCCGTAGATCGCGATCTTGCGGTAGTTGATATCGCCGGTGAGCTCGGTGCTGTCCTGGTTTTTTTCGTCTTTGGGCTGGAACGTGCCGATGCCGACGCGATCCTGCTCGGAGAACACCAGGCGGCGCACGCGGATGTGGCGCATGACCTTGCTCCAGTCGCCGCCGTAGCGCAGCATCTGCTCGCGGAAGTTATAGCGGCACGATGGGCACAGGTCGCCGATAATGCGGATGTGCTCGCCCTCGGGGCGCTCGCTGTTGAACTCGCGCGCAAAGCGCTCGCGCAGCTCGATCGGCACGAGGTGCAGTGGCTCTTCGTGCATCGGGCACGCCTGCCAGTCGTTTTCTTTCAGCGTGGCCGGGTCGAAGTCTTCGGCATCGCCGAGGTACCAGTCGAAGGTGTAGAGCGCGCCGTTGTCGGTGCGCGAGTAGTGCTCGAGGCCCTTCTTCAGGCGGCGCACGATCGTCGACTTCGACGAGCCGACCGGGCCGTGCAGCAGCAGCACGCGCTTCTCTGTGCCGTAGCCCTGCGCGGCGGCCTTGAAGAAGTTCACAAGGCGCATGAGCGGGATCTCGAGGCCAAAGATCGCGTCGTTCTGGTCGAACGACATATCGCTGAAGAACTTATAGCGGATCAGGCGTTTTTTGGCGTCGATGAACTCCTCGGCGCCGTACGACATGATCATGTCGTAGATCCGCTGGAACGCATTGCGCGTCACACGCGGGTTCTGGCCCACTACGTCCAGGTATTCGCTGAACGAGCCAGTCCAGTTCAGCTCCTGGAATTTTTTACGATCCTGAAGCTCGCTCACGAGCTGCAGAAGCGAAGCGCCAACCTGTGTAGTCATCTGTGTCCTCCTGGTTGTGACCGTTCATCGCCGTGCGGCTATGCTGCCGCGGCGCTGAATCACGAGCGACCGCCCCCCGCGCATAGTACGCCATTGCTGGCTAGCGGGTATTGCGAGGCGGTCTTGCTAAGGTGCACGGCTCGGTGTCGGGACAGATTGGTAACAAGTGCCGGGTTGTTCGCGCCGGTTACATTGAGCCAACGTGCTCAGGCGCGCTGATCTGATCGACGGTGATGGTTATACAACTTTAGATCTCAGGGAGCGTTTTGAGGGAGGCCTGGTCTTCCAGGTGGCTGTATTATAGCAACGTTATGTATCAGCGTCAAGGGTTTTGGCGTACATCAGTACTACTCAGGCCGCGAACGCGGCGCCAACAGGCAGCTCCCTCGCCGTATGTACCGGAATAAACGTCGCCAGGATCTGTTTTCGGAGCTTCGCCGAGCCATCTGAAAAAAGGGGAGTGCGCGGCCTATGTGCCTGGCGCATGCCTTTTCATACAGCTTCTCATAGAGCGATCATCGACAGATGAGACAGATTGCACAGATGACGATCGAGCTACGCCAGCGACACGGCCTGGTATTGAACAGCCGGCATCTGATCGCTCTATCGATACGATACGCAGCGTTGGCGCAAAAGGATGCGGCCGGGTATGCTTGCCCGGCGAATGTGTGGCCCGTGCTGCGACGAGCCGAAGTATTGATATGCTTGGGGTTAAGCGAGGGGGCGCCCCACTTCCTCCACCCCACCACCAGCCACGACCAGTCGAGGACGGTATTGCAGGAAGTATGCCGCGAAAACGGCGCTCAGAAGGGCAAACTAGCCGGTGCGGCGCCATTGGCCGCCAGCAGGTGGTGCTGATCTTCAAGGAAGCGCCCGATTGCGCGATACTTGGCGTAGCGCTGGGCCAGCAGCGCGTCGAGGCTGAGCAGCGCCAGCGCGGCCAGCTGCTCGCGCAGAGCATCGCCGACGGCGCCGACTGCGGCGCCGGTATCGGTGTGGGCGCCGCCCTCAGGCTCGGGGATGACGGTGTCGATGATCCGCAGCTCGAGCAGATCCTGGGCGGTGATCTTCATGGCTTTGGCCGCGTCGGGGGCTTTGGAGGCATCGCGCCAGAGGATGGCGGCGCTGGCCTCGGGCGCGGCCACCGAGTACACCGAGTGCTCGAGCATCAGCAGCCGGTCGGCAACGCCGATCGCCAGCGCGCCGCCGCTGCCGCCCTCGCCGATCACGGTGGCCAGGATGGGCACGCGCAGGCCGGCCATGGCCAGGAGGTTCTCGGCGATCGCGCGGCCCTGGCCGCGCTCCTCGGATTGGGTGCCTGGGTCGGCGGCGGGGGTATCGATGAAGCAGAGCACCGGGAAGCCGAACTTCTCGGCGTGCTCGAACAGCCGCAGCGCCTTGCGGTAGCCCTCGGGGCGCGGCATGCCGAAGTTGCGCTTGACGTTCTCGCGCGCGTCGCGGCCCTTCTGGTGGCCCACCACCATCACCGTGCGGCCGTCGAAGCGCGCCAGCCCGCCGACGATCGCCTGGTCGTCGCCGAAGCGCCGGTCGCCGTGCAGCTCGACGAAGTCT
Source organism: Kouleothrix sp. (assembly GCF_046328425.1). Classification (NCBI taxonomy): domain Bacteria; kingdom Bacillati; phylum Chloroflexota; class Chloroflexia; order Chloroflexales; family Roseiflexaceae; genus Kouleothrix; species Kouleothrix sp. The sequence continues at coordinate 256,918 of NZ_JAXLWP010000004.1, read as the reverse complement.
TCGCAGATGCCGCGCACATAGTCGAGCGTATGCGGCCGGTGCGGGTGCCGGGCCAGCTGGACTTTATCCCAAGGCGTAAGCATTGCGTTCGTCATATGTTTCTGTCAACGGACCAAAGACGAAGAACCAAAGACCAACAATCGATGAATTCCTCGCGCTCTTTGGCCGCTGATCGTTTGTCCTTCGTCTTCTCAGGCGTTTACCATCGCTGCGGTGCCACTCGCGGCTACCTCCTCGGCCGATTTGCCGCCGTACAGGCGCAGCAGCCGGGCCAGCGTTGCGCGCAGCTCGGCGCGCGGCGTCACCATGTCGATCATGCCGTGGTCGAGCATGAACTCGGCGGTCTGGAAGTGTGGCGGGAGCTTCTGGCGGATGGCCTGCTCGATCACCCGGCGCCCGGCGAAGCCGATGTTCGCGCCCGGCTCGGCGATGATAATGTCGGCCACCGAGGCGTAGGAAGCGGTGACGCCGCCGTAGCACGGATCGACCATGAGCGAGATATGCGGCTGGCCGGCGGCGGCGAGCCGGGTGAGCGCCACGCTGACCTTGGCCATCTGCATCAGCGCCAGCACGCCCTCTTGCATGCGCGCGCCGCCCGAGGTGTTGATCGTCAGCAGCGGCGTGGCCTGGTGGGCCGCGCGCTCGGCGGCGCGGGCTACCTTTTCGCCGAATACGCTGCCCATCGAGCCGCCAATAAAATCGAATTCGGCGATGCTGATCTGCAGCGGCAGGCCGGCGATCGCGCCGCGGCCGCTGATGATCGCGTCGAGCTGGCCAGTCTCTTGCTGCTTTTCGTGCAGCTTCTGGCCGTAGTTGTCTTTCGGCGATACAAAGCCGAGCGGGTCGGTCGGCGCAATCGCGGCGTCTTCTTCTACAAACGAGTCGCCGTCGAGCAGGCCCAGCCACTCGCGGGCGCTGAGGCGCATGTGGAAACCGCACTTGCAGACTTTGAGGTTGTCGTTGAGCTGCTTAACATAATTCAACTCGCCACAGGCCGGGCACTTGACCCACATATTATCGGGGATCTGCTGGCCGTTTTCGCGGGCGGCCGGCGTGAAATGCTTAGGCTGGCGGCGAAACCACTCTTTCATCGGGTGCTCCTCGGGTTGATATGCGCTGCGTATTATACCACACGGTACTCGGGCGGCAGTGCATGCCAGAGCCGCAGTAGGCTTCCGCCAAGGCCCGGCGCCCTTTGCCGCCACCCGGCCTGCCCGCGCGGAAGCGCGGAGATGGTTGGCGCGGCTGGCGGTTTCGGCGTTGCCCAAACTGCGAACCTGCAATAGATCGTCCCAGCCGGGCGCGTCGGCGCGCAGGCCGGCGAATTTTTACACTCTTACGCGCCGAACAGTGCGCGGATTGCGCCGATACGCGCTTCCGACAGGCTTGCGTGTTAGGCGAAGTTAGCATATGATACGTGCTAGGATCAACGGCGCGCGTCGGTGGCGTGTTGTTCTGCCCGTGCTACTGCCGAAAGGAAGCCATAACCAATGCTCGACGCACTTCAGAATCCGATTGTAATTGCCGTCGTCGTGCTTGTGCTGGTAGTGCTTATCGCGATCCCCGTGCTGGTACGGCGGCGGCGGGCGGCCCAGGGCGAGGTGCTGCCGCCACCCGAACTCGGCCAGCCTGTCGACTACACCTCGGTGCCGTATGTCGAGCCGAAGACGCTGGGCGAGCGCTTCCGCGACGCGCCGATCGGGGTGAAGCTGCTGCTGATACTGGTGCCGCTGGCGCTGATTATCGCAGGTTTTGTGGTGTGGCAGGCGTTTTTCAGCGCGCCCGAGGTGGCGAACGTGCCGCCGCCGCCGCCGCCGTCGATCACCGATGTGACGGCCACGCTGGCATCGGCGGCGCGGATTGTGGTGGACGCAAAGACCAACCTGCCCGACGGCACGGTGGTAACGGCTGCGATGAAAGAGGGCGGCAGCGATTTTGCCTGGGCCAACCAGCAGTCGGCGCAGGCGCAGGTGAGCGGCGGGCTGGTGCGCGTGGTGATCGAGCGGGATGCCGCCGCGCCGCGCCCGCGCCGCGACCAGGAGCACACGCTGATTCTGAGCGCCTCGGCGAACAACCAGTCGGTTAGCTCCGAAGCCGCCAAGCTGACGATCCCGTCGATCTATGTGAACGACTTCTTCCGCGACCAGGCCGCCCCACCGACGGTTGCGCCTACCGCCGCGCCGGCGCCGACGGCTGTGCCCGAGCCGACCGCCGCGCCCGAGCCAACTGCCGCGCCAGAGCCAACCGCCGCGCCGGCGCCAACGGCTGCGGTGTTCAACGGCGGCAACATCCGCAAGCAGCCGCGGGTGACAAAAGACCCGGCCGACGTGCTGGGCCAGCTCGAGGCCGGGCAGACGGTGACGCTGCTGGAGCGCACGGAACAGGCCGACTGGTTCCGCGTCAAAGCCCCAGCCGCCGAGGGCTGGGTCAGCGCCACGCTGCTCACGCTCGACAAGGCCGTGATCCAGCAGGTGCGGGTGGCGCAGTAATACCCTGGCAGGCGCTGCTTTATCGTGGGGTTCGGGGGCGGCCAGGCCGCCCCCGAAATTTCGCTTTGCGCTGCCCGCGGTACGTGTTGATCTTGTGTATCCATACGAAGCATCGTACCGCCCTGGCCGAAGGCTGAGCGCGCCAACTGCGTAAGCGCTAAATGCTATAATACTGCGCTAGATGTGCGCCAGCCGCCGAGAATCAGACGAAAGAGCCCCTTTGCTCGATCAGCCGCTCCATACTGTTCCGCTGGTATTTTTCGACCTTGAAACCACCGGCCTATTTCCACACCGTGGCGACCGGGTGTGCGAGGTTGCGCTGCTGCGCGAGCGCGGCGGCGAGCCCGAGCGGCGCTTTGAGACGCTGGTGAACCCACAGCGGCCGCTGAGCGAGCAGTCGTTTCTGGTCAATGGCATACGCGCCGAAGAGCTAGCCGGCGCGCCGCTGTTTGCCGAGGCCGCCGGGCCGCTGCGCGCGATCAGCGAGGGGGCGGTGCTGGTAGCGCACAACGCGCCGTTCGACATGGAGTTTCTGCATACCGAGCTCGCGCGCGCCGGGCTGCCGCCGATCGCCGCCCCGGTGATCGACACACTCGCGCTGGCGCGGCGCCTGAGCCCGCGCCGGCCCTCGCATAGCCTCAAGGCGCTGGCGCTGGCGCTGGGCGCCCCCGCCCCTTCGCACCGCGCCATGGGCGATGTGCTGGCCCTGCGGGCGGTATTCGCCGATATGGCCGCGCAGCTGGCCACGCGCGGCATCCGGCTGCTCGGCGACGTGCTGCGCTATGCCCGCGGCTTCGACCCTGGCCAGCCGGAGCCGGCCGCGCCGCCGCCGATCGCTACGGCGCTGGCGGCGGGCCAGCTGCTGCGGGTGCGCTACAGCTCGCGCGCCCAGCCCGAGCCCACCGAGCGGATCATCCGGCCGATCGAGATTGTGCGTCAGCGCGAAACGCTGTTTCTGCGCGCATACTGCTACTTCCGCCAGGATCTGCGCGCGTTTGTGATCGACAAGCTGCACGATGTCGAGCTGATCGAAGATTCCCCGGCCTAGCTCGCACCCAACCCCTGGAGCGTCGCATACCCCCAAACCTCCTGGTGGATGACTACCAGTCTTCAAGTCCCTTAATCTGCGGTTCACACCCTCGCAACCTGTAGCTAGCCGGCGCGCAATCTCGCGCCGGCATACTTGCGCTGCCTGGCCGCGCAGCCGGGCCGGCTCGGCCGCACGCCCGATCGAGATCGGGCTGACGACCGAGCGCGAAGTTGGGCCGAATGGCCGAGCAACCCGCGCCGGCCGGCTAGCGTCGAAGCGCCATTGGCAGTATGCCGGCGCAGCCGCCTTCCACGAGGCCCTATCAGTTGAAACGCGAGGCCACCATGAACAGCCAGCTCAGCAAAGCCGACCTGCACATTCACTCGACCTACAGCGACGGCACTGCCAATGTCGCCGCGATCCTGGCGCACGTTGCCCAATCGGATCTGCGGCTGATCGCAATCACCGACCACGACACGATCGCGGGCGGGCGGGCGGCGGCGCAACTTGCGCGCGATTTCGGCGTCCAAGTTATTGTAGGCGAAGAAGTGAGCACCGCTGAGGGCCACTTGCTGGCGCTGTTCATCGACGACGAGCTGCCGCCTGGCAGGCCCGCCGCCGAAACCATCGCGGCCATCCACGCCCAGGGCGGGCTGTGTGTCGCCGCGCACCCCTACGATCGTAGCGTGCCCTCGCTGGGCGCGCACGGCCTGCACGAACGCCAGGCCGAGTGGCGGCTCGACGCGATCGAGGCGCTCAACGCCGGCGTGATCTGGTCGCAGCGCGGCTGCAACCGCGTGGCGCAGCACGTGGCCGCCGCCATGAACCTGCCGGCGCTTGGCGGCAGCGATGCGCACTCCCTAGCAACAATTGGCCGCGCCTACACTGTGTTTCCTGGCGCGAGCGCCGATGACCTGTACCGCGCGATTGTGCGCGGCGAAGCCAGCTGGGGCGGCGGCTACTGGACGATCGGCCAATACCTCGACGTAAGCCGCCAGTGGGTGCGCCAGCGCGGCATCGGCGGATTGCTGAGGCTCGCGCTCGACGGCGCGGGCGTCACGCCGCGCGATTCGGCAACATTTATCGGCCGCTCATAAACGACTCATCCTGGCTGAAGGGTTTTGGATTAGGAATTGCATGTCCATAACGTAGCTAGCGCCGTTATGGCACTGATAAAGGTCGAACGCTATGGCACATATTCTTTTGCTGCATGCCTCGGTGGGCATGGGCCATCAGCGGGCCGCCGCGGCTATCGCGCAGGCGCTCGGGCAGCTGCCCGGCGTTACGGCGCAGCTGGAAGACACGCTCGACTATACCCACCCGCTGTTTCGGCGCTCGTATCGCGGTTCGTACCTGAGCCTGGCCGACCGTATTCCTGGCGTGTGGAGCGGTTTCTACCGCGCCACCGACCGAGTATTTCCGTCGCGCGGCGTGTTCGCAGCGGCGCGCGCCCAGTACACCGCGTTCGGCATGCGCGATCTGTGCGGGCTGGTCGAGCGCGCGCGCCCCGACGCGATCATCTGCACGCACTTCCTGCCGGTCGAGGCGCTGGCGCCACTGCGCGGCTATGGTCTGCCGCCGCTGGCGTGCGTGATCACCGACTACCACGCGCACACCTTCTGGGCGGTGCCTGGCGCCGATAGCTATTTCGCGCCCACGCCGGCGGCGCGCGCCGAGCTGATCGCCGCCGGCATTCCGGCGGCGCGCGTGAGCGTCAGCGGTATTCCGATCGACCCGTCGGTTTGCCAGCCGATCGATCGGCTGGCGGTGCGGCGCGCGCTGGGCCTGCCGGCCTGGCAGCCGATCGTGACGCTGATCGGCAGCGGCATGCCGGTCGACCGGGTGCGCGCGCTCGCCCAGGCGCTGCTGGCGCGGCGCCTACCCGCCACGCTGGTGATCGCGATGGGGCGCAACACCGTGCTTGCCACGGCGCTGGCCGATCTCGAGCTGGCGGCCGGGCCGGCGCTGCGGCTGCTGGGGCCGCAGCCAAGCCTGGCCCCGCTGCTGGCGGCCAGCGAGCTGGTGATCGGCAAAGCCGGCGGCCTGACGGTGAGCGAGGTGCTGGCGCTTGGCGTGCCAATGCTGATACCGCTGCCGGTGCCGGGCCAGGAGCAGTGGAATGTCGAGTATGTGCTGCGCGCTGGGGCTGGCCGGGCGCACAGCGACGCCGCCGCGCTGGCGGGCGATGCCGCCGAGCTACTGGGCAGCCAGCCCAGGCGCGCGGCGATGGCTGCAGCGGCGCGCGCCGCCAGCCGGCCGCACGCGGCGATGGCGGTAGCGGTGCAGGTGCTTGACCGGGCGCAAGCCGCGCATGCGGGGGCGTGGCGGCGGCCGCAGGCCGCAACATTTGCGACGGAAGCGAGCGTAGTATAGCGATGGAACCAATGCTTGCACAACCAAAACCATTCGCGCCGCGGCTGAACTGGCGCTTGCTGCTGGGCTTGCTGATGAGCGTTGGGATCGTGGCGCTGGTCGTGCTCAACCGCGCGTGGTTGCTCGAAGCGCTCGGCCTGGCGCGCGGCGCCCAGCTGCGCTGGCTGGCAGCGGCGCTTGGCGTGATCCTGGCGAGCTACATGGTCAGCGGCCAGGTCTTTCGGGTGGCGCTGCGCCGGCAGGGCCACCGGCTGGGCACGCTGCGCGCCTGGATGACCGCGCTGGTGGCGATCATGATCAGCCAGTCGATGCCGGCGGGCGGCGTGGGCAGCTACGCGTTTCTGGTGAGCGCGTTCCGCCGGCGCGGCGTGTCGCCGGGCGAGACAACACTGGTGGCGACGCTCGAGATGCTCAGCTACTCGCTGGCAATGGTGCTGATCGCGCTGTTCAGCCTGGCCTACCTGGGCTTCCGCACGTTTTCGACGGGCGTATCGGGCGCGGCGATTGTAGCGCCGCTGCTGCTGGGCCTTGCGATGATCGGCGGGCTGATCTTGGGTGCGCTGGTGCTGACGCGCAGCCCGGCCGCGCTGGCGGCGTGCCTGCGGCGGCTCCAGCCGCTGGCCGCCAAGATCTCGCGTCGGGCGCGCGCACGCGCCTGGCCGGGCCATGCCGCCGCGCGCGTGGCGCATGGCCGCGCGCTGCTGGCCGCGAACTGGCGCACGCTGGCGGTGCTGGTGGGCATTCAGCTGGCGGCGCTGTGCGGCCATAGCTTTGCGATGCTGCTGATCCTGCTGAGCCTCGGGGTACACGCCTCGTTCGCCGTCGTGCTGGCGGCCTTTGGCGCCGCGCTGGTGACCAGCCTGCTGAATGTGCTGCCGGGCGGCGGCGGCACGATCGAGACGATCCTGGCGGCGGTGCTGGGGTTTCTGGCGGTGGGGCCGGCGGCAGTGCCGGCGGCGGTGATCTTTCGGCTGCTGAACTTCTGGCTGCTGCTGCCGCTCGCGGCGGCGGCGTATGCGTGGCTGGCGCGCGGGAATGGCGCCGCGCGTTAATTGCGCCTGCGTAAGCCCTAAAAAGGGTTCGGGGCGGCCAAGCCGCCCCGAACCCTCAACCGTAAAGCAAGTGAACAGCGGATTTGGTATTACCTGTGCGCGGCCTGGCGGCGCAGCCCCAGCCCGGCCAGCAGCAGCAGCAGCGCGCCAAAGGCGGCGATGGCGAGCGGCGCCGCGCTGCCGCCGGTATTCGGCAGCTTGCTGGGCGCGGCCGCGCCGGGCGCCTTGACGCTGATCTGCTTCATCACAATGTTGTTATTCACCACCACGGGCACATCGGGGCCGGGGAACTCGTAGGTGCCGATCGTGCCGGCGTCGATGTGCAGCATCGGCCAGAGCTTGGCGCCGGGCGCAACCGCCTGCTCGAGCTTGATCGCCACCTTGTAGGCTTCGCCTTTCTTCACCGCAGTGTGGCCGATCACCGGGCCGGGCTTATCGTTCACATCGGTATGCACCACGATCCAGCCATCTTCGGTGGCGTTGATCTCGGCCACCTCGATGCTGCCATTCGCCACCGCCTGGTCGTCTACATCGATCGAGGCGGCGGAGGCGGCATCGCCGCTTGGCGCCGCGCCGGTGGTGCCGTCGGAGGCGGTGATGCTGATCTGCTTCATCACGATGTTGTTATCCACCACCACGGGCACGTCGGGGCCGGGGAACTCGTAGGTGCCGATCGTGCCGGCGTCGATGTGCAGCATCGGCCAGAGCTTGGCGCCGGGCGCAACCGCCTGCTCGAGCTTGATTTCGACCTTGTACGACTCGCCCTTTTTCACCGCGGTGTGGCCGATCACCGGGCCGGGCTTGTTGTTCACGTCGGTATGCGCGACGATCCAGCCATCCTGAGTGGCGTTGATCTCGGCTATGACCAGCGTGCCGTCTTTGATCGCCTGATCATCGACGTCGACCGAGTCGGCTTGGCGCAGCGGCGCTGCCCCGGCTGCAGGTGCCAGCGCGAACAGCGCGAGCAGAACCATGAGCCCGGCGAGTGCGATCCGATTGGCGCGTCGGAGCATGGGGTGCCTCCTTGGTAGGTGCGCGGCGCGTGTATGCCGCGGCTCGAGTTCGCAAACCAAAGCAATGCCGGCGATCGCAACATGTGCCGAGCAACCGCACGGCGATGCAGTGGACGTAGAATCGCTGTGCTGCGCAACGTTCAGTATACGCAGCCGGCAACTGGCGCTTGTATTTTCGCAATATGCACATGGCGAACCTAGGATATAATAGCATAGCACGTTGGAAATGACCATAGTGGTGGAGAGGCATTCCGGCAACGATCGCTGCGGGCGTGCGCCAGGCCGGCCGCGCGCTTTGCAACGATTCGCCCGTGCAAAGGGTCGTTAACATATGGATCGATTAATTCAGCAGACACTCGGGCAGTATCGGATCATTGAGCGCATCCGCCAGGGCGGCATGGCGGTGGTGTACAAGGCCTACCAGGAATCGCTCGATCGGTATGTCGCGATCAAGGTGCTCTCGCACAACAGCGACCCGCAGTTCGCGGTGCGATTTAAGCGCGAGGCGCGCGCGATTGCGCAGCTCCAGCACCCGAACATCTTGCCGATCTACGATTCGAACGAGCAGGACGGCCTGCTGTACCTGGTGATGCAGTATGTCGAGAATGGCACGACGCTTGGCGATATGCTGGGCGTGCCGATGGAACAGGCGCGCGCGCTGCGACTGATCAGCAAGGTGCTCGACGCGCTGGGCTACGCGCACAACTATGGCATTATTCACCGCGACATCAAGCCCGCGAATGTGCTGCTGCCCACGCCCGACTGGCCAATGCTGGCCGATTTCGGCATCGCCAAGCTGCGCGGCGACGACCAGAAGCTCACGCTGCCGGGCCTGATCATCGGCACGGCGGCGTATATGGCCCCCGAGCAGGTGACGGGCCAGGCGGTCGATGCGCGCTCGGATCTGTATGCCACCGGCGTGATGTTGTACGAGCTGGTGACGGGCCGGGTGCCGTTCGACGCCGATACGCCAATGGCGCTGCTGGCGAAGCACGCCTACGAGCCGCCGCCGCCGCCGCGCTCGGTTGAGCCAAGCGTTACTCCCGCTGTCGAGGCGCTGCTGCTGCGCGCCCTGGCGAAAGATCCGGCCGGGCGCTTTCAAAGCGCGGCGGCCATGGCCGAGGCCTGCCTGTGGGCCGCCGACCGGCTGGGGCCGAGCAAGCCGGCGGTGGCTGCGCGCTACCAGGAGGGCGTGCGCGCGCTGAACGAGGGGCGCTTTGATCTTGCGACGGCGCGCTTCCAAGAGGTGCAGGCGCTCGACCCGAACTACAGCGACAGCGCCGCGTTGCTGGCGGCCGCGCGCGACGCGCAGCGCGGCCAGCCTGGCTCGCAGCCGCAGGGTACGCAGCCCACGCCGGCACAGCCGCAGGGTACGCAGCCCGCGCCGGCACAGCCGCAGGGTACGCAGCCCACGCCGGCACAGCCGCAGTTCGTCTTCGACTCGGGCCAGCTGGCGCGGCCAGGCGCCCCAGCCGAGCGCCCCTCGGGCCAGCTGCAGCCGGGCGCCGCGCCCGAGCAGCCAGCTCAGCCGCCGGCCACGCCTGCGCCCGCCGCCGCGCCAGCCGGCGCAGGCTCGCGGCTGCGTGTGCCGCTGATCATCGGCGGGGTGCTGGTGCTGCTGGTGCTGGCGGGCGTGCTGATCCTGCCGGGGCTGCGCTCGGGCACGCCGAGTGGCGGCGCGGCCACAAGCGCGCCGCAGCCCACCGCCGCAAACGCGCCGCAACCTACCGCCGCGAATGCGCCGCAGCCCACTGCCGCGCTGCCCGCGCTGCCCGCGCCCGCAGGCACGCTGTCGCTGGAAGACGACTTCGGCGCAGGCGGCGATAAGAGCGGCCTGGTCGGCCAGATCGCGCCCGACCTGGCGCTCGCAATCGCCGACCCCGGTGTCTACAGCATGAAGCTGTCGCAGCCGAACCAGACGCGCTGGGCGTTCTCGCCACGCCTGCTGGCAGGCGATTTCTCGCTGCAAATCGACCTTTCGGACGCGAGCGCCGATCGCACAGGCGCGGCTGCCGGCGGGGTGGTGTTCCGCGCCCGCGACGCCAGCCACTTCTACGCGCTGCTGATCGACGCGCGCAGCGGCACGTATACGCTGCGCAAGCAGGATGGCGCGAATAAGTGGAGCGACCTGATCGCCGCGAAGGAATCGCCGCTGGTGCGCAAGGGTGGCGATGTCAATCAGCTGCGGATCGACGCCTCGGGCAATACCTTCACGCTGTTCCTGAACGGCGCGCAGCTCGACAGCGCCAGCGACGGCGCGTATGCCTCGGGCATGCTCGGCACGCTGGTAGCCAACGCCGAGGCAGGCACCTCGGAGATGCGCTTCGACAACCTGAAGATCTGGAGCGCCGACAAGGCCCCGCAGTTCTCGAACCGGCCGGCCACGCAGCAGTCGTTCAGCGGCGAGATGGTGCTGATCCACGGCGGCGACTTCATCATGGGCAGCAACGCCAACCCGGCCGACCTGCCGCACGTGGTGCAGATCGACGACTTTTATATCGACCGCAACGAGGTGACGAACCAGGCGTTCGTGACGTGTGTCGACCAGCGCGGCTGCGAGCTGCTGAACTTCAAATCGGCGACGCACCCCGACTACGCCAGCAATGGGCAGTTCAGCTTCTTCCCGGTGCTGAATGTCACCTGGCAGCAGGCCAAGTTCTTCTGCGAGCAATCGGGCAAGCGCCTGCCATCCGAGGCCGAGTGGGAGAAGGCGGCCTCGTGGGATGCCTCGGCGCGTATGAAGATGGCGTGGCCGTGGGGCAACAGCTGGGATCCCAGCCGCCTGAACTCGGCCGACGCCAAGCGCGACGATACCGTGGCGGTTGGCACGTTCCGCGACGACATCAACGGGACGCGCGACATGGCCGGCAACGCGGCCGAGTGGACCAGCACGCTCAAGACGCCTTATCCGTACGATCCGGCTGATGGCCGCGAAGATCCGAACGCCCCAGGCCCGCGCGTGGTGCGCGGCGGCTCGTGGGCCCAGACGCAGGCGGAAGTGTCGCCGGCCGCGCGCCAGGCCTTCCCGGCGAATACGTCGAGCGACCAGATCGGCTTTCGCTGCGCGTCGCCGGCGCAGTAGCGGCGCGCCGCCTAATTCGCTTGACAACTTACTCTTTGGTGGTGGTTTGGGGGCGGCAGCCGCCCCAGTCTTATTGTGCTGCACTACGTGGCGAAGCCACGTTGTGCAACACAATCTATACGTGATCAAGCGAACAGAGTATCACAGAATGAAAGCGATCAAGCGGAGCCGGCATCATCCGGCGGCAGCAGCGCGTCCCACCACACCCGGCCATCGCGCCGCTGCATCAGGTCGACATGGATATGCTTGGGGAGCGTGTAGTCGAGGTAGCCAAGCAGCCCGTGCTCGTTGCCGAAGCCGCTCTGCTTGAAGCCGGTGAAGCCGGCGTGCGGGATGATCAGGTGGTAGTCGTTGATCCAGACGGTGCCGGCGTGGATGCGCTTGGCGACCTCGACCGCCGCCTGGATGTCGCGCGACCACACCGCCGCGCCCAGGCCGTACTCGATATTGTTGGCTAGCTCGATCGCCTCGGTGACGCTGGTGTACGGGATCACCGCCAGCACCGGGCCGAAGATCTCTTCCTGCGCGATGCGCATATCGTTGCGCACATTCGTGAAGATCGTCGGCTGCATGAACGGCGCGCGCTCGAAGCCGGCCACGCTGGCGGGCTTGCCGCCTAGCGCCAGCGTGGCGCCCTCGTGCAGCCCGGCCTCGACATAGCCCATGACGGTGCGCAGCTGCTCGTGCGACACCATTGGCCCCACGTCGGTCTCGAGGTCGAGCGGGTTGCCCAGGCGCAGCTGGCTGGCGCGCGCTACCAGTCGCCCGGCCAGTTCATCGTACAGCTGCCTGGGCACGAAGCAGCGCGCGCTGGCCTCGCAGCTCTGCCCGCCGTTCAGGTACACGCCGAACAGCAGCCCGTCGGTCACCAGGTCGAGGTCGGCGTCGGGCATCACGATGCTAGGCGATTTGCCGCCCAGCTCGAGCGAGACGCGCTTGACGTTCGTGGAGGCTTGCTGCATCACCCGGCGGCCGCTGGCGGTCGATCCGGTGATCGATATCTTATCGATCAGCTGGTGCCCGGCCAGCGCCTCGCCCACACTGCCACCAGGCCCGGTCACCAGGTTGATCGTGCCGCGCGGCAGCAGGCCGGCTTGGTCGATCAGCTCGAACAGGCGAATGGTAGTGAGCGGCGTGTACGAGGCCGGCTTGAAGATCACGACGTTACCGGCCGCCAGCGCCGGCGCCATCTTCCACGAGGCAAACAGCAGCGGGTAGTTCCAGGCGGCGATCTGCGCGCACACGCCGATCGGCTGGCGCCAGATGAAATTCCAGCTCACCGAGGGCATATCGGTCCAGGGCACCGGCTCGTAGGGGTGGCGGCGCGCGATTTCGGCGAAGGTATGCCAGTGCTCGGCCGCGCCGGGTAGGTCGATGAACAGGCTCTTGCGCATTGGCACGCCGAGGTTGCGCGACTCAAGCTCGGCCAGCTCGTCGGCGTGCGCTTCGATCAAGTCGGCGATGGCGTGCAGCACGCGCGCGCGCTCGTGCGGCGCGGTATGCGGCCACGGCCCGCGGTCGAATGCTTTGCGGGCGGCCTGCACCGCGCGCTCGACATCGGCCGGGCTGCCTTTGGCCACGTAGGCCATCGGGGCGTCGCGCGCCGGCTCGTTCACCGGCATGATCTCGCCATCGGCGGCGTCGACCCAGCGGCCGTCGATGTACAGCCCATAGCGCGGCAGGTCGTCGGTGTGGTTTGCTTCCATACGCATTGCTCCTGGTGCTCTTTGTCGGGCATGCTGCTATGCGTCATGATAGCAGACGCGGCGCGCTGCGGCAAGCGAGCCGTGCGTCTGATGCTGGTGGGTCACTTTGGCACATAGGTAAAAATCGTATCGCGGAATGCGAGCTTATAGTGCTGCCGGATGGCGTCGAGCATTTCGGGCGTCCAGCGGCCGGATGGGTCGATCCGGTCGTGGCCGAGATCGACCGGGAGCATAATTGCGCTGAAGCGCCGCTCGGCGATCTCTTGCATCAGGCCGCTCTCGTCCCACACGCCGCTTTGCGCCGCCGGCCCCATGGTCGATGGGTCGTCGTAGCGTAGCGGCCGGCCGGCCGCCATCATCAGCCCTACATCGTCGGCGAGGATCTCGCCGGGGGTATTGCGCATGAAGTCCAGGTAGCGCTGGGGCGTCTGCGGCGGCGCCAGCTCGTTGATGTACCAGTCTTGCGGCCGGTAGGCCAGGCCAAGCTGCGCAATCAGCAGTGCCAGCGCCAGCAGCGCGGCGAGCGGCCGGCGCTCGCTCCACTCGGGCAGGCGGCCGGCGCAGATGCCAACCGCCAGGCTGATCGCCAGCAGCGACTCGAGCAGGTGGTTGTGGTTGGCGCCGGTCTCGCCCGCGCCCAGCAGGGTGATCGGCGCCAGCAGCGCGTAGCAGGCCGGCACCAGCACGCGCCGATCGCGCGGCGCCAGCGCCAGCAGCACGCCGGCCGCCAGCACTACCCCCGGCGTATAGGGCAGCAGCAGCGCCACGAACTTGCGCCACAGCGCCACCGACCACCACTCGCTGCGGTGCAGGCCCCAGATGTGCGCGGTGAACTGAAAGCTGGTGATCAAGTCGAGCGTGACCCAGGCGCCCAGCACCAGCGCCAGGTAGCACAGCCCGAACAGCAGCGTGCGCCGCCGCAGCGGCAGCCGGCCCACGAACATGGCCGGCCCGGCGCCGGCGCGCCAGTCGCGTAGGTCGTCGAATGCGAGCGCCAGGCCGGTGGCTAGCGGCGCGGCCACGGTCGTCTGCTTAGCGAAGAACGCCAGCGCGAAGCACAGCGCCGCCAGCGGCAGGGCCAGCGGCGATAGCCGCTCCAGGCGGAGCGGCCACTCGCGCGCGGCTGTGTCGGGCCGGCCGGAGGCGGCGGTAGCCATGCACAGGCCCAGCGCCGTACACAGCAGCGCCAGCAGGTCGGGCTTGATGCGCGTGGCCCACAGCAGCAGCGGCGGCGCGCTCGCGAACAGCGCCAGGCCGGCGATGCTGCCGAGCCACATGCCGCCAGCGCGGCGGCAGGTTAGCACGATCAGCAGCGCCACCGCCAGCGCCGCCGCCAGCGAGACCAGCCGGCCGGCCCAGAAGACATGCGGCCCGGCGATGTGCGCGTCGGCGAGGCCCAGCAGCAGAAAATGCAGTGGCGGGTAAGGCGCCGACACAAATCGCAGGCGCTCGAGCGGCTGATACAGCGGCTGGCCGGCATAGAGCAGCCGCGCCTCGTGTAGCAGCGTGCCCTCGAGCCCGTCGTGCGGGTAGGGGTAGCGCAGCAGAAACTGCAGCCTGAGCGCGGCGGCCCAGATCAGCGGCAGCGCGCCGGCCAGCAGCAGCGCGAGCGCGGCCAGGCCGGCGGCGCGGGCGTACGGCCGCCCGGCAGCGCGTGTTTCAGAAGCCGAGTTGAACATAGGCAATCACTATGACGAAGTCCCTTCAAATTACCTTTTCAGACAGCTAATACCAAATTCGCTTGATTACTGACACTTTGGTGGGGTTTGGGCAGGCTTCGCCGCCCCTGCCTCGTATTGTGTTGCACGACGTGGCGAAGCCACGTCGTGCAACACACTCTATACGTGTAGGACTTACGCAGTTGGCGCGCTCAGCCTTCGGCAGAGCGGTACTCTCTTTCGTGTATGGCGCGGTTTTCCGCGCGCGGAGCGCGGAAAACCGCATACAGAAGATGGAGGAGTACCATGTGCTGCCGCAGGCGCAATCTCATCGCTTGGGGAAGCCGAACAGCGCAAGTGCGTAACTCCTAAAGCGATCAAACGGAGTTGGTATAAGGCAAAACGCCGGCAGCGTAAGCCGCGCTAATGCGTGAGCGGCGTGAGCGAGAGCTTGCCGTCGCCAAATACCACGCTGAACCACAGCGCCACGCCCTGCCCCGAAACGAACAGCACCATCAGCCAGGCCAGCGCGCAGACCCAGCGTCCGCGCGCCGCCAGCCGCCCCAGCAGCAGCCCAATCGCCGCCAGCGCCATGGGCAGGAAGAAATAGAAGTAGCGCACCTGCAGCGACAGCAGCAGATCGGCCGCCAGAAACAGCAGCACGCTCAGCAGCCACGCGGCGGCCACCAGCCGCGGCTGGGCGCGGCGCCGGTTCAGCGCGATCAGCGCCAGGCCGCAGGGTAGCAGCGCCAGCCCCGCGCCGCTGTAGGCCAGCCGCATGCCAACCCACAGCAGCGGCGTGGCGCCGGGCAGCCAGCTTTTCGCAGCGTCGCCATCGCGCACCTGGCCGAAATGGTTGATCATGCTCGGCAGCCCGTCGGCGTACAGCGTCGCGAGGGCGAACAGCGCGCTGACCGCCAGCAGCCCGGCGGCAAGGAGCATGTTGCGGTGCGGCCGCGCCAGCACCAGCAAAAACGCGATGCCGAACCACGTGCTCAGCAGCAGCGCCACGCCGATATGCGCGCTGACCGCCATAAGCAGCATAGCGATCGCGCCGGCCCAGGCGCGCCGCGGCAGCGGCCACTCATCGCTCATCAGCGTTACGGCGATCGGTGCAGCGAACCACTGCCCGAACAGCTGCGCCGAAAAGCCGTAGCCCATCACCGTAAACGCCGTGGTGCTGCCGGCGTAGAGCACCAGCGCCATGCGCGCCGCGTGGCGGTTGCCGCCCAGCCGCCGCGCCAGCAGCGCCGCCAGCAGCGCGGTGGTGCCGTCGAGCAGCGCCAGCGCGCCCTGCAGCAGCGAGTCCTGGTCGCCGATCAGCAGCTTGCCGGGCACAACCGCGAGGTAGGTTCCAGGCGGGTATAGGATCTCGCCGTTGCCGAACTCGCTCGATATAACCATGTGAATAAGCTGGCCATTGGCGATATCGGTGAGCAGCCGGGTGTGCAGAAATAGGTCCTGGCCGCCAAAAGTAGGGTAGAGCATGCCGGCGATGCGGATGGCGCAGGCCAGCAGCGCGAGCCCCCACAGCAGCCGGATCTCGCGCGCGCCGCCGGCCCAGGCTAGCGCGCGCTCGGCGACTGGCAGCCCAACCCAGCTGATCGCCAGCAGCGCCGCGCTTGCCACCGCCAGCCGCAGCGTGTAGACATACGCCAGCAGCAGGTCGGCGCCAAGCAGCGCGCCCAGCCCCAGCGCCAGCGCGGCCACCAGCGGCAGGCGCGCGCGCCATGGCAGCCGCACGATCGCCAGCGTCAGCAGCGCCGCGCCGAGGATCGCCGCCTGCGCCAGCAGCGTCGGCAGCGTCGGCGCGCGCCAGCCCGTGCCTGGCGTGCTGAGCTGCACGCGCCGAAGCTTGATCCCCAGCGCGCGCGGGTCGTCGCCAACACTGAACGTAGGGCTGTCGATCGCGATCGTTGCGTCGCCCGAGGCCGCTTGCGGCAGGATGAAGGTGTAGCTGCGCGCCTGGGCCGCGGCGGTGAATTCGAGCCAGGGCTGGCCGTTGAAGCTCAGCCGTACCTGCGCGGGCGCGGGCCGGCCGCCCAGATCCAGCCGCAGCAGTGTTGCAGGCGCCACCAGCGCCTGGCGGAAGCGCAGCAGCGCCTGGCCGTGCGTCCAGCGGTAGCTCGTACCGTCGGCCTCGCGCTCGGGCTCGAACACATTGCCGAGGTAGAAGATCGCCCGGTACGTGCCGGCGTCGACGGCGTAGCCGCCTGCGCGCATGTTGAGCGCCAGCATATCGGCAGCCAGCAGCAGCGCGAGCGCAGCCAGCAGCGCTGCGCCGGGCCTGGCGCCGCGCCGCAGCCGGCGTGCCAGTGCGGCGCGCACGTGGGCCACAGGCATCGGCCGCGCCGTGGCGGTGAGTTGTGAGGGCACCTGCTGGTTAGCCATAATTGCGAGAAACGGCGCCGGCAAACCGGCTTACATCGCGACTATGCTACCCGATATAGGCCCGAAACGCAACCGCGCCGAAATCGTGCTACAAATGTATCGCAAATCGTAGGCGACTGTGGTATACTACCAGTATTCCACTGCGTGTGGCCCCTTGAAGGGCGCCGAATTGTTTCAAACCGCGCACCCGAATCCAGATGTGCCCAGTGGCCCGGCAATGCGCGTAGCGGCGCCCGATGTTCACCAGCCGAGAGGCTGCACACCTGCTGATGGCAGACGATCCGGCGGCGCTATGTGTTGAAATTGTGCCGTGCCACAGCTTGGGGCGGAATGATTCTTGATACACCGGAACTGCGGCTGGTATCCACTGTACGGCGGGGTTCAACCCCAGCTTGATGCTCCACACCCAATGATGTGGGCTGGCCGTGCGCGCCGGCCGGTGGGCATCGGGCATGCCAACCCGCACGAATTTATTGTTCAATCTCTTCATTAAGGAAAATGCATTGAGTGCAGAACGGTTACAGAAGGTGCTGGCTAGCGCCGGCATTGCCTCGCGGCGCGACTGTGAGGAGTTGATCGGCGCCGGCCGTGTGTCGGTGAATGGGAAAGTGGTAGTTGTGCCGGGAACGCGCGTCGACCCTGAGCAGGACGAGATCGCCGTCGATGGTCAGCCGATCGGCAAAATCAACCCGCGCACGTATGTGATGCTGCATAAGCCTGCGGGCGTGGTTTCAACCGCCGAAGACCCGCACGGCCGCCCAACGGTCGTTGCCATGGTCGATCTGCCCGCACGGCTGTTTCCGATCGGCCGCCTCGACTACGACAGCGAGGGGCTGCTGCTGCTGACTGACGATGGCGAGCTGACACAGCGCCTGACGCACCCGAGCTACCAGGTTGAAAAAGAGTATCGTGCGCTGCTCGACCAGGCGCCCTCGCCCGAGGCGCTGCGCGAGTGGCGCAGCGGTGTGCTGCTCGACAATATCCCCACCGCGCCTGCGTGGGTCGATGTGCTCGAGCGAGGCGAAGACGGCGTGTGGGTGCGCGTGGTGCTGCACGAGGGCCGCAAGCGCCAGATCCGCGAGGTGGCCCGGCTGCTCGGCTACGATGTGCTGCGCCTGATCCGTGTGCGCGAGGGGCCGGTGCTGCTGGGCGATCTGCCGGCTGGCGAGTGGCGCCGCCTCACCGACGACGAGGTCGAGGCGGTGTGGTCGCACGTCGGCGGCCCCAATGCCGAGCCGCTTGAGACGCCGGCTCGCGCCGTGCCGGCGCGCCCGCGCCGCCGAACCGCCGATGAAACCGCCGCCCGCCCGCCCCGCCGCGCTGGCCGCGAGGCCGATCCGGCCGCCGTGGCGCCTGCCGCGCCAGACGATGCCGCTCCGCGCCGCCCGCGCCGCGATGCTGCCGAGCAGTCCGCGCCGGCGCCGCAGCGCGGCGAGCGCGATGGATCCCCACGCGGCGATCGGCGCGACGATGCGCCGCGCCGCGACGACCGGGGAGGCAGCTTCGATGCACGCGGGCCGCGCCGCGACGACCGAGGAAGCAGCTTCGATGCACGCGGGCCGCGCCGTGACGACCGAGGAAGCAGCTTTGATGCGCGCGGGCCGCGCCGTGATGACCGGGGAGGCAGCTTCGATGCGCGCGGGCCACGCCGTGATGACCGGGGAGGCAGCTTCGATGCACGCGGGCCACGCCGCGACGACCGGGGCGGCAGCTTCGATGCACGCGGGCCGCGCCGCGACGACCGGGGCGGCAGCTTCGATGCACGTGGGCCACGCCGTGATGACCGGGGCGGCAGCTTCGATGCACGTGGGCCGCGCCGCGACGACCGGGGCGGCAGCTTCGATGCACGTGGGCCGCGCCGCGACGACCGGGGCGGCAGCTTCGATGCACGTGGGCCACGCCGCGACGACCGGGGCGGCAGCTTCGATGCACGCGGGCCACGCCGCGACGACCGGGGAGGCGGCTACGATGCACGTGGGCCACGCCGCGATGATCGAGGAGGCAGCTTCGATGCACGCGGGCCACGCCGCGACGACCGGGGAGGCAACTTCGATGCACGTGGGTCGGGCGCCGAGGGCCAGAACCCCGACCGGCCCGAGCGTGGCAATGAGCGCCTGCCTGACCGACCCGAGCGCGAAGAAAAGCGCGGCCCCGGGCGCGAGTGGCACGAGCGCACTAGCCAGGAAAAGCGCGAGCAGCGCTCGATGGCGCGTGGCCGCCCCGGCGGCTACGGCTCGGGCCGCACCTTTCGCCGCAACGGTTTTCCGTTCCGCACCCGCTCGTCGGACGATAAAGACAAGTAGCTGATTGGCTGAGAAGATCGGGCGAATGGGCGGCGCCAGCTGCCCATTCGGCGTTTATGGCGGCTACTGCGCCGCGCGTCGCGCGAAGTCGGCCGTCCAGTAGAAATGATTACCGCTGGGATCCTCGGCGCTGTAGCAGAAGCCGGCGCCTACCGCTTGCTGTTGCGTATCGAGGATATTGCGGCGGTGCCAGCCGTCGGGCGGCTCGTCCATCCATAGCGCCACCACCTGCAGAGGGTCGTCGTAGCCGGCCGCAATGTTCTCGCTGGGCCACTCCCACGCGGGCACGCTGCCGGCCAGCCGCTGGGCCAGTGTGCGCCCGTCCGACGAAACGTGCGAGATCAGCTGGTGCGCGGCCAGGTCGCAGCTATGCGCGCGCGCCGCCTCCGCTAGCTCGGGGCTGGACTGGTAGGGCGGCAGGCTGTTGGCGGCGCGCGCGCGGTTGATCTCGGCGACCAGTAGCGCCTCGCGGGCGGCTGCGTCGTCGGGCGGCGCGGAGGAGCCGGCAGGCGCGGCGGTGGGCGCGTACGCTGTAGGGGCTGGGCTCGCGGCTGCGTCGTCGGGCGGTGTGGGC
The DNA here is from genome assembly GCF_046328425.1 of Kouleothrix sp. Lineage (NCBI taxonomy): Bacteria > Bacillati > Chloroflexota > Chloroflexia > Chloroflexales > Roseiflexaceae > Kouleothrix > Kouleothrix sp. The sequence goes on along the minus strand of NZ_JAXLWP010000004.1, from coordinate 237,247 downwards.
GTGGCGGCGCGTGGGCTGGCGGTGCGCAGCGGCAGGGGGCGCCTGCTTAGCGGTGGCGTCTGAGCCGCCAGCGCGATCTGCGCGGTTGGCAGCGGCGCGGCAGGCTGGGGTTGTGTTTCGCGCAGGCCGCAGGCGGTGCAGCCGAGCGCGCACAAGGCTGTTAAAATGTATAAGGCTTTGTGAAGCACTGTACCCTTATCAACGTGTTGTGCCAAAGCCGATTGGTTGCTTTATATACCGCGTGCTTGTGCGGCGCCCGTCTTCGCCTGGTGCCGCACAAGCAACGGGGTGTTGTTGCGCCCGTATCGCTCTACTGCGTGCCGAAATCCTGAGTCCAGTAATAGAAATACGGCCCGCCGATATTGCCGGCGTCGTCGCGCACATTCGCCTGGTCGGAGGCCTGGTAGTAGTAGCCTATGCCGGTTTCGCGCAGGCTGCAGTTGAGCATGTTGGCGTGGTGGCCGGGGCTCTTGATCCAGGCGTTCACGGCGTCTTGCGGGGTTTTGTAGCCGGCGGCGATGTTCTCGGCCAGCTGCGTGTAGGTGTAGCCGGCATCGCGCGCGCGCGTCGCCAGTGTCGATTTGTCCGAGCCGGTATGGCTGAAAATATCGTGCAGGGCCATGTCGGCGCTGTGGCGATTGGCGGCCGCGCTGAGCTTGGGCGAGATCGCCAGGTTGGCATTGCAGCCGTTGCGGCGGCGCTCCTGGTTCACAAGATCCACCACCTGCTGCTCGATCGAGCCGGCCTGCAGCTGGGCGCTGGCAAGTGGAAGGTAGGCCTTGTATGTCGTGGCCGTGGTTTGCGCGGCGGCATAGGCCGGCGCAATCAGGCAAAGCCAGAAAATGCTGGTGGCGCAGAGCGCGCGGCGAAGATAGTACATGCGTCTCTCCCCGTATGATTATTGTTGCTCGGGCTGGGGAAAGTGTATAGGTTTTAACCAACAAGCTCAATAGTACCAGGGTACCGCAACCGATGACAGAATGCTCTCAGCGGCTGTTTGATACGCTGTTCACCTGATCACTTTAAGGCTTACGCAGTTGGCGCGCTCAGCCTTCGGCAGAGCAGTTCTTTCTTTTTGGATGTGTCCATTTTCCGCGCTACGCGCGGAAAATGGACACACGATGATCAAAAAGTACCATGCTGCCGCAGGCACCATGCATGGCTTTGGGAAGCCGAACAGCGCAACTGCATAAGCCCTACAGGTATAGATTGTGTTGCACTACGTGGCGAAGCCGCCCCCAAACCCCCACCAAGTGCAGGAACCCACGTATGGAGGAGAACCGCACCATGGAGCAGACAACGCCGGCCTACCCCGATGGCGCGCTCGAGCATTTACGCGCGGCCGACCCGGTGCTCGCGCGGCTGATCGACGAGTATGGGCTGGTGGTGCGCGAGCGCGACCGGCCGCCGTTCTACGCGCTGATGTCGGCGATCGTGGGCCAGCAGATCTCGGTGAAGGCGGCCGCCGCGATCATGGCGCGGCTGCTGGCGCTGTTTCCAGCGGGTCGGCAGGTTGGCCCGGCCGAGCTGGCCGAGGTTTCGATCGAGCAGCTGCGCGCGGTGGGGCTATCGGCGGCGAAGGCCGCGTACATGCACGATCTGGCCAGCAAAGTCGCGGGCGGCCAGGTGAACCTGGAGCAGCTGCCCGGCCTGGACGACGAGGCGGCGATCGGCGTGCTGACGAGCGTGAAAGGGATCGGGCGCTGGACCGCCGAGATGTTCCTGATCTTTTCGCTCGGGCGGCTCGACGTGCTGGCGGTAGACGACTTGGGGTTGCGGGCGGGGATCCGGCTGGCGTACGGCATGGACGAGCTGCCGAAGGCCGCCGCGATACGTGCGCTGGCCGAGCCGTGGCGGCCATATCGCACGATCGCGACGTTCTACTTCTGGCATCACCTGCACAACATGCCGCTTAGCTATTGAACATGCCGCGCACGCGCTGCATCAGCTCTTCGGCGGTCGACTGCATCTCGCCGACGTTCTCGCGCATCTGCGAGCGCGCGTCGGCGGCGGCGCTATCCTCGTTCGGCACCAGCAGCCACAGCACCACATACACCATCAGGCCGAAGCCGTTGAGCAGGCCGAGCGCCAAAAAGCCAAGCCGCACTAGCAGCGGGTCGATATTTAGCATGGCGGCGATGCCGCCCGCAACACCGGCAACGACGCGGTCGTTGCGGCTGCGTAGAAGACGTTTCCCTTGCATACTGCACCTCGTACGGCGCGAGCGGCGGGTGCTGCCCGCGCGAAGATCTCTGGCCGATTGCTGGTATGACGTAGGGTGCAGCGGCAATGTTGCGGCGGGGGGGGGGCGGGGGGGCGGCGCCCCCCCCCCCGAAATTTCTTTTTCTTGTGCGCCCGGCAAAGCCGGGCGCACAAGAAAACACAAGTAATCAAACGGGTTGGTATAAGTGTGGCGCTGTGCCGGCCTCGGCCCCAGCCGCGCATGCCTCAGGGCCTGCCGGCATGTAGCTGCGTGCCGCCCGGCGCGCTGCAGAACCACAGCACTGTGTCAGGTGCGCCAGCTGGCCGGCGCTATCGGGCACCAGCACAGTGACGCGCACACCCTTCTCGCGCGCGCCGGTCATCTCGAGCAGCACGCGGAATAGGTCGGTCTCGGTGATCATGCCGATCACGTGGCCGTCGCGCATCACCGGCAGGCCGCCAATCTTGTTGTCGGCCATGAGCCGCGCGGCCACCTCGATCGGCGTATCTTCGGCCACCGTCAGCACCTCGGTGCGCATCACCTTCTCGACGGTAAGCTTGCTGAGCAGGTAATTCAGCTCCCAGACGCTGAGCGTAGTGGCCGACGAAGCCGACGCGTGCAGCAAATCGCGCTCGGTGACGATGCCGACCAGGCGGCCGTGATCGACCACCGGCATGCGGCGGATATGCTCGCGCCGCATCATCGTAAGCGCTTCGGGAACCGGTGTGTCGGGGTGTACCGGAATCACCGGATGTGTCATTCGTTCGCCGACAAGCATGCCATTGCTCCTTACACTTCAGTGTGTGTATCCTGTGTGGCCAGCGCGCCGTGCCGGCTGGTATGGCTGGCCGCGCCACGTGGGTTTGCGCCCGTGCTCGGTGCCGAGCGCGCTTTCTGCACCAGCCATGCTGGTGCAGATCGCCGGCTGCGAGAGTAATAAAACCGCAACTTAGCTACGATCATTGGCAATTGGCGTAGGAGCTACACCAGCTCTGCTTGATCACTTTCTTTTTGGTTAAGGAGATATGCAGTTGCGCTCTTCGGCTTCCTCAGGCGACGCGATTGAGGCTGCGGCAGCATGGATTGCCGCTGCTTTATAGGTGTGCGATTTTTCCGCGCTGCGCGCGGAAAAATCGCACACCTATAAAGCAGCGGCTGAACAGGAAGCGGTGGCCAGGCGCGGCAGCTGCCGCGCCTGGCCACCGGGGCACGAGGGGAATATTTCGGTTACACGCGCCGGATGCGGTTGTAGCGCGGCGTCCAGATCAGCGCGTCGATGCGCGCGGCAAGCTCGGCCGCGCTGGATGGCTCGGCCACGCCGGCCTGCTGGGCGGCGGCGCCAACCGCCAGCGCCACCTGGCGGGCCATGCCGCGCACCTCGGAGAGCGGCGGGAACAGCGGGGCGTCCGGGTCGTCGGCGATCGGCGCCAGCGCGCTGAGCGCGCGGGCCGCTGCCACGAACATGCCGTCGGTGACGCGCCGCGCGCCGGAGGCCAGCACCCCCAGCGCCATGCCTGGGAAGATCAGCACATTGTTGCACTGGCTGATCCGCACCGTCCGCCCGCCGTACACCACGTCGGGGAAGGGGCTGCCGGTGGCGATCAGCGCGCGCCCCTCGCTCCAGGCCAGCAGATCGACGGGCGCAGCCTCGCAGCGCGAGGTTGGGTTCGAGAGCGGGAAGATGATCGGGCGCTCGGCATAGCCGAGCATCTCGCGCACGATCGGCTGGGTGAAGGCGCCGGGCTGCGCCGCCGTGCCGATCAGGATCGTCGGCCGCACCTGGCGCACCACATCTTCGAGCGTGATGCCGGCGCGCCCAAGGTGGAACTCGACCGCGCGGCCGAGCGGCTGGGCGAACTCGCGCTTGGCCGGGTCGAGATCCAGCCGGCCGTCGTGCACCAGGCCGTGGCTGTCGACCAGCCAGATCGTGGCGTGGGCATCTTCAGGCGTCGCGCCGTCGGCGACCATCGCGGCGACGATCTGCTCGCAGATGCCGGTGGCGGCCGAGCCGGCGCCCAGCATCACGATCCGCTGATCGCGCAGGCGCTCGCCGCTGGCCGACATCGCCGCCAGCAGCCCGGCCAGCGTCACCGCGCCAGTGCCCTGGATGTCGTCGTTGAACGAGCACAGCTGTTCGCGGTAGCGATCGAGCAGCCGGCGCGCGTTCTGCTTGGCGAAATCTTCCCACTGCAGCAGCGCCTGCGGGTAGACGCGCATGACTGCCTTCACAAACGCCTCGATAAACGCGTCGTACTCGGCGCCGCGCACGCGCTCGTGGCGCCAGCCCAGGTACAGCGGGTCGTCGAGCAGCGACTGATTGTCGGTGCCGACGTCGAGGTGGATCGGCAGCGTGGTGGCCGGGTGGATGCCGGCGCAGAGTGAGTACAGCGTCAGCTTGCCGACCGAGATCTCCATGCCGCCGATGCCCAGGTCGCCCAGGCCGAGCACGCGCTCGCCGTCGGTCACCACGATCGCGCGCACGTCGGTGTTGGCGGTGTTGCGCAGCATTGCCTCGATCGAGTCGCGGTGCGGGTAATCGATATACAGGCCGCGCGGGCGGCGGTAGATATGGCTGTAGTGCTGCGCGGTAATGCCCACCACCGGCGTATAGATCATCGGCAGCATCTCGGTGATGTGCTCGCTGAGCAGCCGGTAGAACAGCGTCTCGTTGCGGTCCTGCAGGCTGGTGAGGAAGATATGCCGCTCCTGGGCGCTGGTTTTCTGGAGGTAGTTCTCGTAGGTGCGTTGGAGCTGCTCTTCGATGGTGGCGATGTGTGGCGGCAGCAGGCCCAGCAGGCCCAGCTCGGCGCGCTCGGCCTCGCCGAAGGCGCTGCCCTTGTTCAGCATCGGGCAGTCGAGCAGCAGCGAGCCGGCCAGCGGCGTCTCGAGTATCTCGTCGCTGGTGTCGGGTTCTTGAACGACCGTATAGGCTTTCATGCGCGGCTCCTTCTTGGGGCGAGCGCGCCGTCGAGCGCGCGCCGATTGGCTCCCGCCACGTGCTTCCTCGCGCCCGGCGTCCCAACGCCTAGCTTATGCGATCGCCCGCGCCCATATGGGTAAGAGATCGTCATTCCGCGAGAAGAAACATTTACGCACCGCAGCGCGCGGCCGAAAGTGAATGTTTGTTACCCTGAGAGGGCGATTTCTTTTCTGTACGGCCCACGCGTGGGCACTACTATCCACATGGCAAACACCATATAAAAACGCTAGCGGTGGGAGGCACGCTAATGATTGGATTAGACGCCGAGACGCGCGACATGGTGATCGCGACGTTGAACGAGTATGCCGAGCGCAAACTTAAGCCCGAGTTTCTGCGCGAGCTGGACGAAAAAGATGAGTTCCCCGCCCAGGTGCTGAAGGATCTGTACGATCCTAACCAGTTTGGCCTGCACCTGATGTTCATCCCCGAAGAGTACGGCGGCCTCGGCGGCGGCGCCTACGACATCTACCGCGTATCCGAGACGATGGCGCGGATCGACCTGGGCATCGCCACTGGCGTGCTGGCCACCTTCCTGGGCACCGACCCGATCACCGTCGGCGGCACCGAAGAGCAGAAAAAGCGCTGGATGGGCAAGATTGCCGACGAGGGCTTGCTGGTGGCCTACGGCGCCACCGAGCCGCAGGCCGGCAGCGACCTGGGCACGCTTACCACCAAGGCCGAGCCGGTAGTCGAAGACGGCAAGGTGGTGGGCTACAAGATCACCGGCCGCAAGCAGTGGATCAGCAACGGCGGCGTGGCCCGGCTCTACACGGTGCTGGCGAACGCGCCGGGCGGCCCCTCGTGGTTCGTGGTCGAGCACGACGCGCCTGGCTTCATCAAGGGCAAGCCCGAAGACAAGCACGGTATTCGCGCCTCGAACACTGCGGCGCTGTTCCTCGACGACGTATACGTGACGGCCGACCGGCTGGTGGGCGGGGTTGAGGGCCAGGGCCTGGCGCAGGCGCAGGCCGTGTTCGGCTACACCCGCCTGATGGTCGGCTCGTTCGGCCTGGGCGGCGGCTGGGCCGCGCTCGAGCGCGCCATTCGCTACGGCCAGACGCGCGTGCAGGGCGGCGGGCTGCTGAGCACCAAGCAGGCCTACACCCACAAGCTGCTGGTGCCGAACGCGGTGCGGCTTGAGGCCGCGCGCGCCTACATCGAGTGGGTGGCCGAGCGGATCGACGGCGGCGACCCCGAGCAGCAGACCGAGGGCGCGGTGGCGAAGTACATGGCCACCGAGGCCGGCAACAAAGCCGCCGAAGACGCCATCCAGGCCCACGGCGGCTACGGCTACACCAAAGAATATATGGTCGAGAAGATCAAGCGCGACGTGCGGATCACCTGCATCTACGAGGGCACCTCGGAGATCATGGAGTGGACGATCGCGCGCGACCGCTGGCAGCTGCACCTGAAGAGCCAGGGCGCCTACTATCGCGACTGGGCCGCGCGCCTGGTGGCCGGCACCCCCGGCAACGAAAGCGGCGCCGCGACCGCCGCGCTGGCGCTGCGCGCGCTGGCGGCCCTGCTCGACCGCTGCCGGCTCGACCGGCTGACGCGCAACCAGCACATCTTGTTCCGGCTCGGCGAGCTGATCGCCTACGCCGAGACAGCCGCGATCTTCGCCGAGCGCGCCGCCAACAACCCGACTGTGGCCACGCCGCTGGCCCCCGAGACGCTGCGGGTGATGGCGCGCATCCACGCGCGCGATGCCGCGCTGAAGGTGGCCAACGACGGGCTGCGCTGGGCGATCGGCGCAGGCCAGACCGACGCGAACCTGCCCGGCTCGCTCGACCTCCCGGCGATCTTCGCGGCCCAGGCCGGGCTGATCGACGATATGAACCTGGTGGCCGGCAAGCTGATCGAGGCGTTCCCCGCCGAGTAGCCAGCTGGCGGTGGGCGGTAAGCAGTTCGCGATGCAGGTAATCAATTCGCGGTGAGCTGCCTACTGCCCACTGCCGGCTACTCTAAGGAGTGATTATTATGAACTCAACAGCCGATCGCGCGATCGCGATCGTTGGCCTCGGGGCGATCTTGCCGGATGCGCCGAACGCGCCAGCATACTGGAAAAACATCCTCGCCAAGCGCTACAGCATCACGGAAGTGCCTTCCGAGCGTTGGAGCGTGGCGAGCTACTATGATGCCGACCCTGCCGCCCCCGACAAAACCTACAGCAAGATTGGCGGCTGGGTGCGCGGCTTTACCTTCGATTGGCAGCGCTTTCGCATCCCGCCGAAGGTGGCCGCCGCGATGGACGAGGGCCAGCAGTGGGCGGTGACGATCGCCGCCGAGGCGCTGGCCGACTACGGCTACCCCGACCGGCCGCTGAACCTCGAGAACACCGGGGTGATCCTCGGCACGGCGATGGGCGGCGAGCTGCACTACCAGACGAACCTGCGGATCTCGTTCCCCGAGTATGCCCGCGCGCTCGAGGCCGTGCCCGAGTTTCAGCACCTGCCGGCCGAGGCCCGCACCGCGATGCTGGCGCGCTGGCACGAGCAGATCGAGCGGCGCTTCCCGCCGATCACCGAAGACTCGATGCCCGGCGAGCTGCCGAATATCGTGGCCGGGCGCGTGGCGAATGTGCTGAACCTGCGCGGCCCTAGCTTCATCACCGACGCGGCCTGCGCCTCGACGTTCGCGGCCTTCGACGCGGCCGTCGAGCTGCTGCTGCAGAACCAGTGCGACGCGGTGCTCACCGGCGGCGTCGACCGCAACATGGGCGTCTCGACGTTCGTGAAGTTCTGCAAGATCGGCGCGCTCAGCGCCACCGGCACGCGCCCGTTTGGCGATGGCGCCGATGGCTTTGTGATGGGCGAGGGCGCGGCGATGTTCTTGCTCAAGCGCCTGGCCGACGCCGAGCGCGACGGCGATAAGATCTACGCGGTGCTGCGCGGCATCGGCGGCTCGAGCGACGGCAAGGGCAAGGGCATCACCGCGCCAAACCCGGTCGGGCAGGTGCTGGCGATCCAGCGCGCCTGGCACGACGCCGGGCTGGACCCGGCCACCGCCACGCTGGTGGAGGCCCACGGCACCAGCACCAAGGTCGGCGACGTGGTCGAGGTCGAAAGCCTCACCAAGGTGTTCGGCGGCGCCGAGCGCGGCCGGATCGCGCTTGGCTCGGCCAAGAGCAATGTCGGCCACCTGAAGGCCGGCGCCGGCGCGGCCGGCCTGCTGAAGACGGTGATGGCGCTGCACGACAAGGTGCTGCCGCCGACGCTGAATTCCGAGAAGCCCAACCCGAATATCAACTTCGGCGCCACGCCGTTCTACCTGAACCACGAGCCGCGCGAGTGGCCGCAGCCGGCGGGCTACCCGCGCCGCGCCGCAGTCAGCGCCTATGGCTTCGGCGGCACCAACTTCCACCTGGTGGTCGAGGAGTATGTGCCGGGCATGTTGAAGACGAGCGACCGCACCCAATTTACAGGCGCGGGTGCTGACCAGCGGCCAACGGCCAACGGCCAACGCGCGGCGTCAGATGATAGCTCGCGTTCGTCGTTTGGTGGCCCCTCGCCGGCCCCGAAGCCCATCCGCGGCATCCTCGCGCTGGGCGCCGACACGCCGGTGGCGCTGAAGGACGCGCTCGACGAGGCGTTTCGCAAGGTCGAGGCCGGCTGGACGCCGCCGATCGCCACGCCAGCGCCCGAGGTGCTGAGCGCCAGCGAGCGCCTGGTGATCGACTTTGGCTCGCACGACGAGCTGCTCGACAAGATCGTGAAGGCGCGCAAGGCCGCCGGCTTCGATAACCCGGCCGCGTGGAAGGCGCTGCAGGCTCAGGGCGTGTTCCGTGGCAGCGGCGCCGCAGCCGGCAAGGTGGCATTTCTGTTCCCCGGCCAGGGCAGCCAGTATGTCAACATGGGCCGCGAGCTGGCGAGTGTCTCGCCGGCCGTGAAGGCGGTGTTCGACGAGGCCGACCAGGTGATGACGCCGATCCTCGGCAAGCCGCTCACCAGCTATATCTTTGTGGATGGCGACGACCCGGCGGCGGTGAAGAAGGCCGAAAAAGACCTGATGCAGACGGCGATCACCCAGCCGGCCATGCTCACGCTCGATGCGGCGATCCACCGGCTGCTGGCCGAGTATGGCTTCGCGCCCGACATGGTGATGGGCCACTCGCTTGGCGAGTACGCCGCGCTCACCGCCGCCCAGATCATGCCGCTGGCCGATGCGCTCGAGGCCGCCGCCGCGCGCGGCGCCGAGATGACCAAGGTGAGCATGGGCGACAACGGCTGGATGGCCGCGGTGATGGCCCCGCTCGACGTGGTGCAGCAGACGCTGCAATCGATCGACGGCTACGTGGTGGCCGCGAACATCAACAGCTACGGCCAGGCCGTGATCGGCGGCGCGAGCAAGGCCGTCGAGCAGGCGATCGAGCTATTCACGCAGAAGGGCTTCCAGGCCCAGCGCATCCCAGTGAGCCATGCCTTCCATACCAAGATCGTCGCCCCGGCCTCGAAGCCGCTGCGCCAAGTGCTCAACCGGCTGCGGATCGCGCCGCCGAAGCTGGCGCTGGTAGCGAACGTGACCGGCGAGCTGTACCCCACCGATGTCGAGGGCATCAAAGACATCCTGGAGCTCCAGATCGCCTCGCCGGTACAGTGGGTCAAGGGCCTCGAGACGCTCTATGCCAATGGCGCGCGCACGTTCGTGGAGGTTGGCCCGAAGAAGGCGCTCAAGGGCTTTGTCGACGACGTGCTCGGCAGCAAGCCGGGCGTGGTCTCGCTATTCAGCAACCACCCCAAGACGGGCGAGCTGGCGAGCTTCAACCAGGTGCTGTGCGGGCTGTACGCGGCAGGGTACGGCGTACGTGAGAACCAAGAACCAAGAACCGAGAATCCGGGGCCGGCGCAAGACCAAGGACGAAAGATGAAAGAAGCCCTGCCGGCCGTGAATGCCGCGGCGGTGGCCGCTGTCGCGGTGCCGGTTCCGCAGGCTGCTCCTACCCGGCGAGCAGAGGAAACGACCATGGCATATGGAAATGGGCAGCCGGCCCTACAATCGGTTGAGGCGCTCGGCCAGCTGCTGGCCCAGGCGCTGCAGGGGCTCAGCGCAGCCCCTAGCCCGCAGCCCGCAGCCGCGAGCACCTACGACCGCAACGCGGTTCCGCTCGGGTCGGTGGTGATCAGCGGCACCGGCCTGGGTCTGCCCGGCGCCGAGAAGCCGGTGATGGATCCCGACAACGCCCTGCGCATCCTGCGCGGCGAGCAGTTCATCGACCTGATCCCCGAGCGCTTCCGCAAGCGCATGCTCGCCAAGCGCGTGACGCGGCTGGTGAAGGGCGCCGACGGTGGCGGCGAGTTCGAGACGCTCACCGACAGCGACGAGATGATCAAGCTGGCGGCGCGCCCCGGCGCGTTCGACCTGGCCGACGAGTATGGCGTGCCGGCGAAGCTGCTCGAGGCGCTCGATATTACCACCCAGCTGGCCATCGCCGCTGGCCTCGACGCGCTGCGCGAGGCCGGCATCCCGCTGGTGCAGACGTATCGCAAGACCAGCAAGGGCACGTTCCTGCCCGAGCGCTGGCTGCTGCCCGAGCCGCTGCGCGACGAGACGGGCGTGATCTTCGCGAGCGCGTTTCCCGGCGTCGACCGGATGGCCGACGAGTTTGCGCGCTTCTACGCCTGGGAAAATCGCCGCGCCCAGCTGGCCGAGCTGGAAGACCTGCGGCGCTATACCAACGACCCGGCCACGGCGCAGGAGATCGGCCGGCGCATTGGCGCGCTGCGCGCCGAGATCGAGCGCGAGCCATACCAGTTCGACCGGCGCTTCCTGTTCCGCATCCTGGCGATGGGCCACAGCCAGTTCGCCGAGTATATCGGCGCGCGCGGCCCGAATACGCACGTCAATGCCGCCTGCGCCAGCACCACCCAGGGCGTGGCCCTGGCCGAGGACTGGATCCGCTCGGGGCGCTGCCGCCGCGTTCTGGTGGTGGCCGCCGACGACGTGACCGGCGAGAACCTGATGGAGTGGATCGGCGCGGGCTTCCTGGCGACCGGCGCCGCCGCCACCGACGACCGGGTTGAGCAGGCCGCGCTGCCGTTCGACCGCCGCCGCCATGGCACGATCCTCGGCATGGGCGCCTGCGCCCTGCTGGTCGAGAGCGAAGACGCCGTGCGCGAGCGCGGCATGCGCGGCGTGGTCGAGCTGCTCAGCAGCGAAACCGCCAACAGCGCATTCCACGGCACGCGCCTCGACGTCGCGCATATCTCGCAGGTGATGGACCGGCTGGTGACCGCCGCCGAGCGCCGCTTCGGCCTCGACCGGCGCGCGTTCGCCGCGCAGACGGTGTTCGTATCGCACGAGACATACACTCCCGCGCGCGGCGGCAGCGCCGCCGCCGAGGTCACGGCGCTGCGCCAGACGTTTGGGCCGGCCGCCGGCGAGATCGTGATGGCCAATACCAAGGGCTTCACCGGCCACCCGATGGGCGTGGGCATCGAGGACGTGATCGCGCTCAAGATCCTCGAGCACGGGATCGTGCCGCCGGTGCCGAACCTGAAGGAGATCGACCCCGATCTCGGCGAGCTGACCCTGAGCCGTGGCGGGCGCTACCCGGTGCAGTACGCCATTCACCTGGCGGCCGGCTTCGGCTCGCAGATCGCGATGACGCTGACCCGCCGCATCCCCGGCTCGCTCGACCGCGTCGACAGCCGCGCGCGCTATACGCGCTGGCTGGCCGATGTGAGCGGCTACGACCGCGCCGAGACCGAGGTGGCGAAGCGGGTGCTGCGAGTGGTGGCGCAGGGCGCGCCCAGCCGCTCGCCTGTGCCAAGCGTTTGGCAGTATGGCACCGGCCCGGCGCTGCGTACGCTTGTGGCCGCCGATGGCGCCGGCAACGGCTACCACCCGGCGCCGCTGAGCCTGGAGCCGGCCGCGCCAAGCCGCGCGCCCGAGATTGCGCGCGAGCCAGCCGCCGCGCCGGCACTTGCGGCCAAGCCGCTGCCGCCGCCAGCGCAGCCCGCTACCAACGGGCACGCGGCGGCCAACGGCCACCAGCCGGCCGCCCCGAGCCAGGAGCCTGCCGCTAAAGCACAAGAGCCTTTGCCGGTTGTCGAGGCGGCTGTCGCGCCAGTGCAGCTGGCCCCCAGCGCGCCAGATCTTGGCGCCGCCACAGCAACACTCGCCGCCGATGGCCGCCAGCCGCAGGCTGCCGCCGACCCGGTGGCGGAGCAGGTGCTGTCGATCGTGGCGGAGAAGACCGGCTACCCGCGCGACATGCTCGACTTCGACCTCGACCTGGAGGCCGACCTGGGCATCGACACGGTGAAGCAGGCCGAAACGTTCGCGGCGGTGCGCACGGCGTTCAATATCGAGCGGATCGAGAATCTGAAGCTGCGCGACTACCCGACGCTCGGCAGCGTGATCGGCTTTGTGCGCGAGCACCGGCCGGATCTGGCGGTGGCGGCTAAGGTCGAAGCGCCCAAGCCGAGCGATGCTGGCGTCGCCCCAGTGCCGGCTGCTGCGCCTGCCCCGGCGCCGGCCGCTCGCCCAGCGGGCGACCCGGTGGCCGAGCAGGTGCTGGCGATCGTTGCGGAGAAGACCGGCTACCCGTCGGAGATGCTTGAGCTGGACCTCGACCTGGAGGCCGACCTGGGCGTCGACACGGTGAAGCAGGCCGAAACGTTCGCGGCGGTGCGCACGGCGTTCAATATCGAGCGGATCGAGAACCTGAAGCTGCGCGACTACCCGACGCTCGGCAGCGTGATCGGCTTTGTGCGCGAGCACCGGCCGGATCTGGCGGTGGCGGCTAAGGTCGAAGCGCCGGAGCCGAGCGACGCTGGCGTTGCCCCAGTGCCGGCCGTTGTGCCCGCCCCGGCGCCGGCCGCTCGCCCAGCGGGCGACCCGGTGGCGGAGCAGGTGCTGTCGATCGTGGCGGAGAAGACCGGCTACCCGCCGGAGATGCTTGAGCTCGACCTCGACCTGGAGGCCGACCTGGGTGTCGACACGGTGAAGCAGGCCGAAACATTCGCGGCGGTGCGCACGGCGTTCAATATCGAGCGGATCGAGAACCTGAAGCTGCGCGACTACCCGACGCTGGCCAAGGTGATCCAGTTCGTCTACGACCAGCGCCCCGACCTGGCGGCGCCTACGGCCCCGGCTGCCGCGCCGGTAGCTGCCGAGCCTGCGGCCGAGCCAGCGGCTGTAGCGACGGCGGCGCCGGTTCCGGCAGCGAGCCCGGCCACCACATACTCGCTTGAAGAGGCGAACAAAGCGCCGCGGCGCGTGGCGGTTCCGGCGCTGCGGCCGCCGCTCGACCTGTGTAAGCCCACCGGCGTGCAGATCGACGGTGGCAGCCGGATCGTTGTTGTGATGGATCGCGGCGGCGTCGGCAAGGCGCTGGCGAGCCGGCTCGAGCGGCGTGGCGCCACGATCTTCGAGATCGACCCGCAGCAAGATGCCGAGGTGCTCGAAGCGCAGCTGCACGCCAGCACTGCCCACGGCAGCATCCAGGGCGTGTACTGGCTGCCGGCGCTCGACGCCGAGCCGGCGATCGAGGACCTGACGCTGAAGGCCTGGCGCGAGCTGACCCGCCAGCGCGTCAAGAACCTGCACCTGGTTATGCGCATGCTGTGCGGCCAGGTGACCGGCCCGAACACCTTCCTGGTTTCGGCGACGCGCCTGGGTGGCCTGCACGGCTATGGCCCGGCCGGCGCGCTGGCCCCGCTAGGCGGCGCGGTCACCGGCTTCACCAAAGCCTACAAGCGCGAGCAGCCCGAGGTGCTGGTGAAAGCGGTAGACTTCGAGGCCAGCCGCAAGACCGCCGAGCCGGCCGACCTGCTGATCGCCGAGACGCTCGGCGACCCCGGCGCGGTTGAGATCGGCTACCGCGAGGGCCTGCGCTACACCGTCACCCTGGACGAGCAGCCGCTCGACCTGGGCGCGGCCAGCGGCGGCCTGGCGCTCGGCCACGACAGCGTGTTCGTGGTTACAGGCGCGGCCGGCGGCATCACCAGCGCGATCGTGGGCGACCTGGCGCAGGCCAGCGGCGGCATATTCTACCTGCTCGACCTGACGCCCGCGCCCGCCGCCGACGACGCGAACATCGCGCTGTTCCGCAGCGATAAAGAGGCGCTCAAGCGCAAGCTGATCGACGAGTTCAAGGCCGCCGGCGAGCGCCCGACGCCGGTGATGGTCGACAAGAAGATCATGGGGATCGAGCGATCCGAGGCGGCGCTGCGCGCGATCGAGACGGTTCAGGCGGCCGGCGGCACCGCACACTACCACAGCGTCAACCTGCTCGACGAGGCGGCCGTAGCCACGGCGATCGACGACGTGCGCTCGCGCTATGGCAAGATCGACGTGCTGCTGCACGCCGGCGGTATCGAGATCAGCCGCGGCCTGGCCGACAAGGCGCCCGAGGAGTTCGCGCTGGTGTTCGATATCAAGGCCGACGGCTTCTTCAGCCTGCTGAAGGCCGCCAAGGGCATGCCGATCGGCGCCACCGTGGCGTTCAGCTCGGTGGCGGGGCGCTTTGGCAACAGCGGCCAGACCGACTACAGCGCGGCGAACGACCTGCTGTGCAAGATCAGCAGCAGCATGCGCGGCTGGCGGCCCGACACCCGCGCGATCGTGATCGACTGGACCGCCTGGGGCGGCATCGGTATGGCCACGCGCGGCTCGATCCCCAAGATCATGGAGATGGCCGGGATCGATATGCTGCCGCCTGAGATTGGCATCCCGACCATCCGGCGCGAGCTGGTGGGCAGCGGCTTCCGCGGCGAAATTGTCGTCGGCCAGCGGCTCGGCATTCTCACCGCCGAGTTCGACCCCACCGGCGGCCTGGACACCGAGAAGCTCGCGGCCGAGCTGGCCCGGCGCGACCCGCCGCTGCTCATGCTTGGCCAGGTTGTGGCCGCCAAGCTGTATGGCGGGCTGGAAGTGGCGACCACGCTCGATCCGCAGCAGCAGCCGTTTCTGTTCGATCATCAGATCGATGGCGTGCCGGTGCTGCCGGGCGTGATGGGCACCGAGGCGTTCGCCGAGCTTGCCAGCTTGCTGGCGCCGGGCTACCGCGTCGCGGCGCTCACCGAGCAGTTCCACAGCCCGTTCAAGTTCTACCGCCACCAGCCGCGCACGCTGCGCCTGAGCGCCAGCCTGCGCCCGGCCGGAGATGGCCAGCTGGTGGCCTACACCGCGCTGCGCTCGGTGACCGAGCCGGCCCGGCCGGGCCTGCCCGAGCGCGTGGACCTGCACTTCACCGCCACGGTGCTGCTGGCCCACGCCCTGCCCGAGACGCTGACCGAGCCGCTCTGGCAGCTCGGCAGCCCGCGCGAAATCGGGCGCGACGCGATCTACCGGATCTACTTCCACGGCCCGGCCTACCAGGTGCTCGAGCGCGCGCTGATCGAGGGCGACCGCGCGGTGGGCTTGATGGCGCACGATCTGCCGCCCAACAGCGCGCCGGCCGAGGCCGAATCGCTGATGGCGCCGCGGCTGATCGAGCTGTGCTTCCAGACCGCCGGAGTGTGGGAGATCGCCAACAAAGGCGTGATGGCGCTGCCGCTGGCGGTCGGGTCGGTGACAACCTACCGGCAGCCGGCTCAGGCGAACGGCGCGCGGCTGTTCGCGCTGGTCGAGGCGCTGGCCGGCGGCGCGGCCTTCAACGCCCGCGTCGTCGACGAAAGCGGCAACCTGTATATCGAGCTCAAGGCCTACCGCACCGTGCAGCTGCCGGGCCAGGTGAGCCTGTAGAACCTTGGCAGCCCGCACAGCGTAAGTCCGAAGCATCCGCCTGGCATCACGCAATTGCGCGCGAGCAGTGTGGGGCGGGTGCTTCGGCCTTCTACCGAGATCGTATGATGATCGACTGGTTAGTACAATCGAGCATTGCCCACCCCGATCTGCGGCGCGGCCTCGCGCCAACCGGGCTGCTGAGCCCAAGCGAGCAGCGCCGGCTCGCGGCTATGCCGATCGAGAAGCGCCGGCACGACTGGCTGCTCGGCCGCTGGACGGCCAAACGGCTGGTGCAGGCGTATATCGCGCAGCATAGCGGCGTGCAGATCCCACTCGAACAGATTGTGGTGACCAGCGCCCCCGACGGCGCGCCGCAGCTGCTCGCCGACGACTCGCACCGGCTCTCGGCGCTCTACAACCTGCAGGCGCTCTCGCTGTCGATCAGCCACTGCAACGGCCACGCTTTCTGCGCCCTGAGCGACGGCGGCCGTTTTCACGTCGGCGCCGACATCGAGCGGATCGAGCCGCGCGCCCCGGTGTTCGCCGAAGATTACTTCACCGCGCACGAGCTGGCGCAGCTGCACGCTGCCCCGCCCGCCACCCGCGACATCCTTGTGACGCTGATCTGGAGCGCGAAAGAAGCCGTGCTCAAGGCGCTGCGGCTGGGCCTCACCGTCGATACGCGCAGCGTGTCGATCACGCTTGGCCCGGCGCCAAGCGGCCGGCTGGCGTGGGCGCCGCTGACCGTGCAGGCTGCGCCGGCCGCCGGCCCGCTCGAGGGGTGGTGGCAGGTGGTAGGCGACTACGTGCTGACGCTGGCGCAGACGCGCGCGCCCTGACAAAATCAAACAAGCATCGCCATACCGAGGCACAGCGCGCGGCATGGCGGCGACGGAGCTACAGCCCTATGGAAATGGAAGATTATGTGCGCAAGCTGCGCGATCGGAAGGCGATTGCGGCCGGTTCGGAGAAAGACCGCGACTCGCAGCATAAGAAAGGGCGCCTGACCGCCCGCGAGCGGATCGACACCTTGTTCGACCCCGGCACCTTCACCGAGATCGACACGCTGGTGACGCCGCGCTACGACAGCTACATGGGCGGCAAGCAATCGCGCTATGGCGATGGCGTTGTTACCGGCTTCGGCCTGGTGAACGGCCGCCGTGTCTTTGCCGCCGCCCAGGACGCCGCGGTGATGGGCGGCTCGCTCGGCGAGATGCACGCCAACAAGATCGTCAAGGCCATGCGCATGGCCCTGCAGTACGGCTGCCCGTTCATCGCCATGAACGACAGCGGCGGCGCGCGCATCCAGGAGGGCGTCGATAGCCTGGGCGGCTACGCCCGGATTTTCGACGCCAACTGCGAGGCATCGGGCGTCATCCCGCAGATCTCGGTGATCCTCGGCCCATGCGCCGGCGGCGCGGTATACTCGCCCGCGCTCACCGACTTTGTGTTCATGACCGAGAACAGCTATATGTTCATCACCGGGCCGAATGTGGTCAAGGCCGTGATGCAGGAGGACGTGAGCCAGGAAGAGCTTGGCGGCGGCCTGGTGCACAGCAAAGAGAGCGGCGTGAGCCACTTCCTGGCCAAAGACGACCACCAGTGCCTCGCGAGCGTGCGCGACCTGCTGAGCTACCTGCCATCGAACAACCAGGACGACCCGCCCTACGTCCCGCCTACCGACGACCCCGATCGGCGCTGCCCCGAGCTTGAAGAGCTGGTGCCGACCGACTCGCACAAGCCCTACGACGTGCGCCAGGTGATCGCCAGCGTCGTCGACGACGGGCGCTTCCTCGAGGTGCACGCGCTGTGGGCCGAGAACATGGTCGTGGGCTTCGCGCGCCTGAACGGCTGGGTGGTCGGCATTGTCGCTAACCAGCCCATGGTGCTGGCCGGCACTGTCGATATCAAGGCCTCGATCAAGGCCACCCACTTCATCCGCATCTGCGATGCCTATAACATCCCGATCATCACGCTGCAAGACGTTCCTGGCTTCCTGCCCGGCACCAACCAGGAGTACGGCGGCATCATTCGCAACGGCGCGCGCATGATCTACGCCTACAGCGAGGCCACCGTGCCCAAGCTGATGCTGATCCTGCGCAAGAGCTACGGCGGCGCCTACTGCGTGATGAGCAGCAAGGGCCTGCGCGGCGACCTGCTCTACGCCTGGCCGAATGCCGAGATCGCCGTGATGGGCGCCGAGGGCGCGGTGAACATCCTGTTCCAGGGCGAAGTGAAGGCCGCCCCGAACCCGACCGCGCGGCGCAAGGAGCTGGTGGCCGACTACGAAGAGCGCTTCAATAACCCGTACGTGGCCGCCGCGCGCGGCCTGATCGACGACGTGATCGAGCCGCGCGACAGCCGGCGCATCCTGATCCGCGCGCTCGAGCTGACGCTCTCGAAGCGCGAGCGGCACGTTCCCAAGAAGCACGGGATTTCGCCCATGTAGAGCCAGGAGCCAAGAGCTAAGAGCCAAGCGCCGCCTGGGCGGCCGGCTCTTAGCTCTAGCGGAGAAGATGATGTTCAAAAAGATCTTAATCGCAAACCGTGGCGAGATCGCTGTGCGGATCATCCGTACCTGCCGCGACCTGGGGATTGCGTCGGTGGCGCTCTACGACGAGACCGACGCCGGCTCGCTGCACGTGCGCCTGGCCGACGAGTGCGTGCCGCTGACCTCGAGCCTGGGGTATGTCGACCAGGACGAGGTGATCGCGATCGCGCGCAAGACCGGCGCCGAGGCGATCCACCCCGGCTACGGCTTTTTGTCGGAGCAGCCGGCGTTTATGCGCGCCTGCGAGGCTGCCGGCCTGGTGTTCGTCGGCCCGCCGGTTGAGCTTGTCGAGCTGGTGAAGAACAAGATCGCTATGCTCGACCGGGTGGCCGAGGCCGGGTTCGCCACGCCGCCGCACTCGTCGGTGGCCTTCGACGCTACCGATCTGGACGCGATCAGCGCCGAGGCCGCGCGGCTTGGCTACCCGGTGATCATCAAATCGTGCAGCGGCGGGCGCGGCCATGGCACACGCGTGGTGCGCGCGCCCGAGCTGCTCGCCGAGGCGCTGCGCCAGGCCGGCGCCGGCAGCAAGGCCGTATTTCGCGATCAGCGCGTGTACCTCGAGGCCGCCATCCTGCCGTCGCACTATGTCGAGGTGCAGGTGCTGGGCGACCGCCAGGGCCACCTGATCCACCTCGGCGAGCGCGATAGCTCGATCCAGCGCAACAACCAGAAGATCATCACCGAGTCGCCCGCGCCATACCTGACACCCGCGCAGCGCGAGGGCATCTGGGGCCAGGCGCTGCAGATCGCGCGGCTGTTCGGCTGCTACAGCGCCTGCTCGGTTGAGTTCGTGCTCGATCGCGATGGCCGGACCTACTTCACCGAGATCAAGCCGCGCATCCAGGTCGAGCACTCGGTCACCGAGATGGTCGCGTCGGTCGATATTGTGCGGGCGCAGCTGCGCACCGCCTGGGGCGACCCGCTGACGATCGGCCAGGGCGACGTGCTGCTGCGCGGCTCGGCGATGCAGTGCCGCATCCGCGCCGAAGACCCGCTCAACAACTTCTTGCCCAGCCCCGGCACGATCGGGCTGCTGCGCCAGCCAGGCGGGCCGAATGTGCGCGTCGATACCTACGCCTACAGCGGCTGCGATATCCCGCTGCGCTACGAGCCCATGTTCGCCAAGCTGATCGTGTGGGGCCGCGACCGCGCCGATTGCCTCAACCGCATGCGCCGCGCGATCGAGGAAACATTTATCACCGGTATTCAGACCAACCTGCCGCTGGTGCAGAGCATCTTCAACGACCCGCACTTCGAGCAGGGGACGTATACCACCGAGTTCCGGCGCTCGCTGCCGGGCGCTTCGACCGACCCCGCCGAGCTGCGCGACCTGGCGGTGATCGCGGCGGTAACGCAGGCGCTGCGCGCCGGCGCGGCTCAGCCGACCATGCCGGTGCGGCTTGGCTCGGGCTGGCACCGCTCGAGCCGCCGCCTGCCAAGCTGATGGCACAAGAAAGAACAGACCAATGAGCAGAATACAGGTAACGATCGACGATGCTACTTTTGAGGTGGACGTGCAGCTTGGCGGGCCGGGCCAGGCGACCGTGATCGTCGATGGCCAGGCACTCGATGTGGCGTTTACGCGCCCCCAGAACGACGAGCCAGTCGAGTGGATGCGCGTCGATGGGCGCTCGTACGAGATCGTGCTCGATCGGCAGATGCACTGGGTGCGCTCGGCGCGCCGCCTGCACCGGCTGGCTGTGCACGACGCCGAGGTGCAGGCGGCGCGCCCGGCCGGCGGCGATGGGCGTGTCAAGGCTCCGATCCCCGGCTCCATCGCGCGCGTGCTGGTCGAGCCAGGCGCCCAGGTGCAGGCCGGCCAGCCGCTGCTGGTGCTCGAGGCCATGAAGATGGAAAACCAGATCAACGCGCCGCGCGCCGGCACGGTCGAGCGCGTGAATGTCGTGGTTGGCCAGAGCGTGGCGCTGGGCGTCGTGCTGCTCGAGATCGCCTGAGCGCCGGCTGGCTCGGGCGGGCGCGCGGGGCGGGCATTTTGCCCGCCCCGCGCTATTCCGGCGGCGTGCGTAGGCACTTGGTTAGCCCGGCGTCACGGATTGGATCACCCTCGAACAGCTCCTTTCATTCAGTTACGGGCCTGCGTCGCCTATGCTAGGCCCACGGCATGAAAGGAGACTCAAATGGCCGGCACTATCTTGAAATGGCTGAAATGGTCGATCGCGCTGCTGCGCCACGTCGCCGAAATGCACCCTGGTACGATCACCTTTGGTGTGAGCGCGCCACCCGCTGAGCTGCCCCGGCATCCCGCTCGCGCGCCGGAACCAGGCCCCGCGCCGCGTGGCGCCACGCCGCCGCAGGCCAGCATGGCGCCGCCCGCGCGCCGCCGCTCGTCGAGCGCTAATACCACAACCGGCTGATCACTGGCTGTATATGGGGGTTCGGGGGCGGCGAAGCTGCCCGCGAAATTTCTTTTGCGATGCCCTGCCCGGCGCAGCCGAGCAGGGCATCGCAATTTGTGTGCTACGGCGTACGCGGCGCTGCCGCAGGCAGCCTCCAGCCGCGACGCGGGCGCTACAGATAGTGCAGCTGCTTGGCGCTGGCCATCAGCTGCTCGCGGAAATCGGGGTGCGCGATGTCGATCAGCGCGCGCGTGCGCCGCGCCAGCGTGCAGCCATGCAGCTGGGCCACGCCGTACTCGGTGATCACATAATGCACGTCGTAGCGGCTGGTCACAACCCCGGCGCCCTGGTCGAGGGTCGGCACGATCCGCGAGAGCTTCCCGCCCATGGCGGTAGACGGCAGCGCCACAATCGGCACGCCCGCCTCCGAGCGCGCCGCGCCGCGCATGAAATCGACCTGCCCGCCCGCGCCGCTGTAGAACTGCGAGCCGATGCTGTCGGCGCATACCTGGCCGGTCAGGTCGATCTGCAGCGCCGAGTTGATCGCGACCATGCGCTTGTGCTGCGCGATCACAAATGGGTCGTTGATGTAGTCGGTCGGGTGCAGCTCGACCATCGCGTTGTTGTGCACCCAGTCGAACAGGTGGCGGGTGCCGAGCAGAAAGCCGGCGACTAATTTGCCGCGGTGCAGCGTCTTGGCCTCGCCGTCGATCACCCCGGCCTCGACCAAGTCGACGATCCCGTCGGAGAATAGCTCGGAGTGGATGCCCAGGTGGCGCTTGTGCGAGAGGTAGCGCAGCACCGCGTCGGGGATAGCGCCGATGCCCAGCTGCAGCGTGGCGCCGTCGGGGATCAAGTCGGCGATGTGCTGGCCGATGCGCTCGGCGATCGGGTTGCTTTCGCCCTGCGGCAGCTCGGGCAGCGGCCGGTCGGTCTCGACGCAGGCGCTGATGCGCGAGATATGGATGAAGCTATCGCCGAGCGTGCGCGGCATCTGCGCGTTCACCTCGGCGATCACCGTGCGGGCGAGCTGGGCCGCCGGCAGGGTGCAGCCCACCTCGACGCCGAACGAGCAGAAGCCGTGCTGGTCGGGCGGCGACACCTGGATCAGCGCTACGTCGATCGGCAGCATGCCCGATCGAAAGAGCCCTGGGATATCGGAAAGAAAGATCGGCGTGAAGTCGGCGCGGTTTTCGTGCACCGCGCGGCGCACATTCGGGCCAATGAACAGGGCATTGTGCCGAAACGCGCCAGCGAACTCCGGCGAGGCGGTCGGGTCGTCGCCGGCGGTAAGGATATGCAGGATCTCGACATCGCGCAGCGCGGGCGCGCGCTCGACCAGGGCATGCAGCAGCGTGCTGGGCACGCCGCAGCCGCCGCCAATATAGACGCGCTGGCCCGAGTGAACCAGGCTCAGCGCTTCGGCGGGTGACATCATGCGGGGAAGCATACCGGAAACGTGGCTCATAGCAGCTCTCGTTGTGTCGCAGAACCGGATGCCGGCTCGAGCGCTGCCGCCACATGCGGCGACGCGGCCTCGCCGTGCAGCAGGCCCACGCCCTGTGCCAGGGAGGGCGACGCGATCATGGCGCGCTCGATCCCGGCGTTTGCAATCTGAAGAATAAATGGCAGAAGTGCGTTGTTCAGCGCGTGCGCAGCAGTGCGCGCCACCGCGCTCGGAATATTCGGCACGGCGTAGTGCAGCACGCCCTCGGCGAGGAACGTCGGGTCGCGGTGCGTGGTGGGCCGGCTGGTTGCTACGCAGCCGCCCTGGGTGATCGCTACGTCGATGATCACGCTGCGCGGCTTCATGAGCTTCACCTGCTCTTGGCGCACCAGCACCGGCGATCGCGTTCCCGGCACGTGTACCGCGCCGATGAGCACATCGGCGAATGGCAGCACGTGCTCGATCGCGCTCTCGGTGCAAAGCCGGGTGGTTACGTGGCCCCGGCAGATCCGCTCGCAGTTGCGCAGCCGCTCGATGTCGCGGTCGAGCACGGTGGTGTGCACGCCCCAGGCGCTCAGGCCATAGGCCGCGTTCACGCCCACGGTGCCCGCGCCGATAATCGCTACCTCGGCCGAGGGCACGCCGGGCGTTGGCGCCAGCAGCGTGCCGCGCCCGCCGCCGGGCGTTTCAAGCAGCCGCCCGGCCAGCTGCGGCAGCAGCCGCCCGGCGATCTCGCTCATGGGCATGAGCACAGGCAGCACGCCATCCTCGCGGATGAGCTCGTAGCTGAGCGTGGTGACTCTCGCGGCTGCCAGCGAGGCGAGCGTGCGGCGCCGCATCACCGAAAGGCCCAGAAAGCCACACAGGAGCTGGCCTGGCCGCAGCCAGCCGATCGATGCCTCGGAGATGCCGTCGACCGTCACCAGTAGGTCGCCACGGGCAATCGCTTCGTTCGCGCCGTACACCAGCTGCGCGCCAACCGCGCTGTAGGCTGAGTCGGCAAAACCTGCGCCCTCGCCCGCTCCACTGGCGACATACACCATGTGGCCGGCGCGAATGAGCACCTGCACGCCAGCCGGCGTCAGGGCCACGCGCAGCTCGTCGTTGAGGCATGCTCGTGGGATCGCGATATGCATACGGCCGCTCCCTGTGCTTGCAACACGGATGATCGCCTCATCCGTTGGCAGCATAGCACGGCCGCCGCGCCGCGCGGGGGAATGAGTCGTTACACCAGGTTGCTATTTCAGCACGAACGCGGCGCCGCAGGGCCGCCGATCGCCGTTTTTGCGCGTCTCGGCAACGATTTCGCGGGCGTATTCGTCTGGAATGGTTGTGAAAGGCCGCGGGCGCGCCGCCCGTATGCCATCAAGCAAACTGGGTAGAAGCGAGGAACATCACATGCGCAACTACGTGTTTTCAACCATGCTGCTCGCCTGCGCGCTGATGCTCGGGTTTGCCGGGAGCGCCCACGCTGCCGGCCAGGGCGGCTTCGGCGTGTTCGTGCCGGTCGCCATCAAGGCCCCCGGCCAGGCGCCGCCGCCCGCCGCCAGCGGCGCCACCTGGCTGCCCTACTGGGCGCAGGACGGCGGGCTGCTCTCGACCTACGGCGCCAGCGCGGCCGTCGACAGCCTTGGCGGCGTTCATATGGTCTATGGCGTGCTGAGCGACCTGCAGCGCGCCGATGGGCTGGCGGTGTATGCGTACTGCCCGGCCAGCTGCGCCAGCAAGGCCGCGTGGTCGTTTCTGCACTTTGGCGCGGCCAGCGAGGTGCGGCTGCAGCTCGACCCGGCGGGCCGGACGCGCGTGCTCATGCTGGTGGCCGGCCCGACGGTGGGGATGGGCCAGCGCGTGCGCTACCAGTACGCCAGCTGCGACGCCGGCTGCACCAGCCCGGCCGGCTGGCAGGTGAGCGACCTGATCGCGCCGATCGAGAGCATCGCCGGCTTTGGCGCGCGCCAGCACAACAACAACCGCTTTTTCGCGCTCGACGCGCAGGGCCGCCCGGCGCTGGTGTACCAGGACTTCACGAGCGGCCACGTCGGCACCTACTACCTGGCCTGCACCGCCGCCGACCCGGCCGCCTGCCACGATACGGCTAGCTGGGGCGAGGCGCTGGTGGCCGACACCATGGCGAACATCCCGTCGCTGGCGTTTGACGCCGCGGGCCGGCCGCGCATCGCGCTGCAGGAGACCAACGGCAGCGCCAGCACGCTCTGGTTCGAGCAGTGCGACCAGAGCTGCACCAGCGATGGCGGCTGGTCGGCCGTGCAGATCGCCGACACCAGCGCTCACGCGAATTTCCGCATCAGCATGCGCGTCGGGCCGCAGGGCCGCGCGCAGATCGCGCTGTACTCGGGTTTCTACAACCCCGCGAGCAGCCCATTCGCCGACGGCCGGCTGTACTACCTGTGGTGCGACAGCGCCTGCGCCGACCAGGCGCAGAGCTGGAGTGGCATCGACCTGGGGCTGCCCGACATGGCCGGCGAGGACGTAGACATGGCGCTCGACGGGCAGGGCCGGCCGCGCATGGCCTTCACCAGCCACGATCAGGGGCTGGGGCTGGCCTGGTGCGACGGCGGCTGCGAGAGCGGCGCGGCCTGGCAGAGCCGGCTGGCGGACCCCAGCGGGGCGCTCGCCGACGACTTCGACGTGCTGCCGGCGCGGCGCTGTACCGTCTCGACGTGGTTCACCGGCGTGCGGCCGAGCCTGGCGCTTGACGCGCAGGGCCACCCGCGCATCGGCTACGATGCCCAGCACTACTGGTACGGCAGCGAGATCGACGGCCAGCACCGCCCATGCAACATCAAGGATGTGAACGTCACGCGGGTGGCGCTGGTGAGCCAGCCGTAGCGTGGCCAGGGCCACCCTGCCGTGGGCTGCCCAGCAGGCTAATAGCTAGAAGCTGACCCTGCGGGGTGAGCGTGGAGCGCACTCTGCGCTCCACGCTCAATCTTTATAGGGGTCGACCACGTCGGCGCCGGCCATGCACACAATCAGTGGCGTCAGCACGGTTTCGACGGCGATTGTGCCGGCGTGGGCCGCCAGGACATCGGGCAGGCGCCGGTACACGTGCGGCGACTCGTCGAGCCCGCCGCCGCGCAAGATCACGCCTTCGCGATCCAGCCACGCCTGCATCATCTCGGGCGATACCGCGCCCGCCGCGACGCGCACCGGCCGCTTTTTCCCGCTGGCCGGGTCGCGCTCCCAGCGCACCTTGCCGGCGGCCTGGGTGCGGCTCATCACCCGGCCGGCGCCGTGCACGGTGCTGTACAGCGCCGCTCGCGCCTCGGGCGTATCCTCGCCGTGCAGGATCACCGACACGTCGCCCATCGAGCCGCCGACCGCCCCGCGCTGGCCGGGAAAGGCCGGCGTCGCGCCCTTGCGCACCACGATCAGCTCCTGGCCGCCGTGCTGCTCGCGCCAGGCGAAGTTGTGGTGGTTGTGCACGGTGTCGAGCGCCCGCGCCCCCAGCAGGCCGAGCACCTGGCCGACAACCAGCTCGCGCCCGGCGTAGGCGTAGCGCCCGGCCAGGTTCATGGCCTCCCAGTAGAACTGGCCGAGGTCGTCGCGCAGCGAGATCACGGTCGGCGCCTGGTCCATCGACTCGCTGGGCGCCTTGGCGTCGAATGCGCGCCCGGCCGCGAGGTTGAGAAAGCCCGACGCAGTGCGGTGGCCGAAGCCGCGCGAGCCGAAGTGCGCCATTACCCAGACGTGGCCGTCCGCGTCGGCCAGCAGGTCGACAAAATGATTGCCCGAGCCGATCGTGCCGAGCTGCGCGCGCGCCAGGCTCTGCAGGGCGCTCAGCTCGGGCTCGCGCCAGAGCGGGTCGTCGAACAGCGGATGATCGACGTTCGCGCCCGATACCCGGCCGACGCCAAAGGCGAGCGTTTGGGCCAGCGTGTCGGCGAGCACGCCCAGCGACGGGGCCAGATCCGCGCGCTGCAAATCCGTCTTGACGGCCATGATGCCGCAGGAGATATCGTAGCCCACGCCCGAGGGCGAGACGGCCTCGCGATACGCGACCACGCCGCCGATCGGCTGCGAGTAGCCTTTATGGTTGTCGGCCATCAGCGCCGTAGCCGCGACCGGGCCGGTGGCGCGCACGCGCTGCATCTGCACGAGCGTTGGCGCGTCGGCCGCGCCGAACACCGGGATGCCGTTCACCAATTCCATGCGCGATTCTTTCTGCGGCGGGCGAGCCGGCGAGCGTGCGCCACGCCTGGCGGCAGGCCCAGCTCGGCGTGGGAATAGGGAGGCCGGGGCATCGCCCAGAAACACAAAATCCCACGTTCGCAGGCAGGTACGCCAGGGAACGTGGGATCTTGCTCACGTGGTGGGCGATACTGGGCTCGAACCAGTGACCTCAGCGATGTCAACGCTGCGCTCTAGCCAACTGAGCTAATCGCCCGCGCCGGTAATAGTAGCATTCAGGCTATTTCCTGTCAAGCTTGGAATACCACGCGAGCGTACAACCTATGCTATAATCTAGCCCACGCAACTCGTACAAACGTACGGCAGCATACCACTCGGCGCCCGGCCAGCGGCGCATGCCAGATGCACATAAGGAGTCCGACTCGCATGAAACTATCGTGCCTGCAAGAGAACCTCAAGCGCGGCCTGGCGATCGTCGGCCATGCCGTGGCGGGGAAGAGCACGCTGCCGGTGCTGTCGAATATTCTGCTGGCCAGCGACGACGGCCGGCTGAAGCTGGCCGCTACAAACCTCGAGATCGGCATCACCTGCTGGATCGGCGCGAAGATCGAAGACGAGGGCGCGGTGACTGTGCCGGCCAAGCTGCTCTCGGATGTAGTCAGCGGCCTGCCGAACGACAAGATCTCGCTGGTGCTCGACCAGCGCACCCAGACGGTCGGGCTCAAGTGCGCGCGCTACGAGGCCAGCATCAAGGGCATCGAGGCCGACGAGTTCCCGGTGATCCCGACGATCTCCGACGCCGAGCCGACGGCGTCGTTCCCGCCGGCGCTGCTGCGCGAGGCGATCGACCAGGTGGCCTTCGCCGCCGCCAGCGACGACACCCGCCCGGTGCTGGCGGGCGTGCTGATGCGCCTGCGTGGCAAGGCGGCCACCTTCGCCGCCGCCGACGGTTTTCGCCTGGCGCTGCGCACGATCGAGCTGCCCGAGCCAGTGGCCGACCCGATCGAGGTGATCATCCCGGCGCGCGCGCTGCTCGAGCTGAGCCGGATCATCGGCGACGCCGAGAGCAATGTCGAGGTGACGATTACTCCGAGCGGCGGGCAGGTGCTGTTCCACACCGAGAGCACCGACCTGGTATCGCGGCTGATCGAGGGGCGCTACCCCGATATCGAGCGGATCATCCCCAGCAGCCACGCCACGCGTACGGTGCTCGAGACGCAAGAGCTGGCCAAGGCGGTGAAGCTGGCCTCGTTCTTCGCAACCGCATCCTCGAATATCGTCCGCCTCACGTTTGAGTCGGGCGGCGAGCTGAGCCCCGGCAAGCTGGTCATCAGCGCCAACGCCGCCGAGGTGGGCGACAACAAGGGCGAGCTCGACGGTATGGTGCACGGCAGCGGCGGCCAGATCGCGCTGAACGTGCGCTTCCTCAGCGAGGCGCTGGCGGCGATCAAGACGCCGCAGATCGCGATCGAGACGCAGACGGCCCAGAATCCCGGCGTGTTCAAGCCGGTGGGCGCCGACGGCTACCTGCATATCGTGATGCCCATGACGGTGCGCTAGCACCCAGCCTGTCCGCTCACCCTGCTCGGCGGCGCGCATGCACGAGCCGGCGGCCTGCGGCGGCGAGAGACATGGGCTGGTAGCAATCCCCGCCTGTGAACGCGCTGGCGAATGGGTTGCTCGGGTCGAGCAGCCACAGGTAGGTTGTCAGCGCGTGCTCGCACGGCCAGCTCGCGCGCACCTCGGGCAGCGGGCTGATCGGGCTACCGTCCTGATCGACCTGGGTATAGAGCCAGTTTAGCGCCTTTGGCACGATGTCGGCGGTATTCCACACGCGCTGGCTCAGCGGCACCATGGTGTTGAAATAGCTGGCGAACTGCTCGTCGCCCAGCGCGGGCGAGGCCAGCGTGTACAGGCTGGTCAGCGGCGTCAGGTCGGGGTTCTCGTCGAGCGCCAGCAGCGCGTACATGGTCGCGAGCGCGCCGCCGAGGCTGTGGCCCACGATCGTCACCACCGGCAGCTCCACGCCGGCGAGCGCCGGCAGGCCGAGCAGGTCGAGCGGCCGGCCAGTGGCATCAAGCGCCTCCATGCTCGCGAACAGCTCGTAGAAGCCGTACTCGACCATACCGGCGGCGGGGATGGGCGCAAACTCAACTGGCCACAGCTCAAAGTCGTCGAACCACTCGGTGAAATCGGCAGTGCCGCGTATCGCCACGACGATCTGGTTCGGCGAGCTGATGCCGCGCGCGACAAAGCCGTAAAAGCGCCGCTCGCCGCTGACAAATGTGTCGAGCGCCGACAGGTACGCCACGATCGTTGTATCGGTGGTGGCCTCAAAACCGTCGGGCGCGGGCGGCGTGAGGTTGCCGGGGTCGCCCGAATGCTCGAGCGCTTCGAACATCAGGTAGGCATACTCGACAAACACGCCATAGCGCGCCGCCGCAGCCGGATCGAAATCGGTCATGAGCTGCTCCTTTCGGGTAGTATGGAACACACAACATCAACCGCCACAGCTGAATACGCCGCGCAGATCGAGCGCTGGCGCCGCCAGATGGACGAAAAGCTGCGCGCGCCCGACGGCTGGCTCACGCTGATCGGGCTGTTTTGGCTGGCGCCAGGCCCCAATGCGATCGGCGCCGACCCGGCGAGCGCGATTGTGCTGCCGGCGGGCAAGGCGCCCGAGCGCGCCGGCCAGATCGATTTTGACGGCCTGGTGGCGACGCTGCGGCCGCTGCCGGGCGTGCCGTTCACCGTCAACGGCCAGCCTGCGGCCGAGGGGCCGCTGCGCTCCGACGCCGACGCGCCGCCCGACGTGGTGGGGCTGGGCGACATAGCGCTGCACGTGATCAAGCGCGGCGAGCGCTATGGCGTGCGTGTGCGCGACGGCGAGCACCCGGCGCGCCGGCTGTTCGGCGGTCGCCAGTGGTTCGCCATCCAGCCCGAGTACTGCGTGCCTGCCACGTTTGTGGCCTACGACCCGCCGCGCCCCCGGCCGATCACCAACATCCTCGGCGACACGAACGACGAGCTGTGCCCCGGCTATGTGCGCTTCGAGCTAGGCGGGCAGCAGCTCGAGCTCGAGGCCTCGGCGCTGCCCGGCGGCGAGCTTGAGTTTGTGTTTCGCGACGGCACCAGCGGCAAGACAACCTACCCCGCAAGCCGGTTCCTGGTGGCGCCGCAGCCGCGCGACGGCCAGACGGTGCTCGACTTCAACAAAGCCTACAGCCCGCCGTGCGCGTTTACCGATTTCGCCACCTGCCCGCTGCCGCGGCCGCAAAACCGCCTCGCGCTGGCCATCGCGGCCGGCGAGCGCTACGCCCCCGCCGAGGAGCACCTGTAAGAGCCCGCCAGAAAAAGTGGAAACTTGGAGGGACGAAATCCCTCCAAACCACCCTTTTCAAACAGCTTCTAAGGGACGCTACACCAGGAAGCGCGACGCCAGCAGCGCCAGGTGCTTGGCCGGGCCGCTGCGCACCGTAGTGTGCGGCAGCGAGTCGAGGAACACCTGGCCGTACTTCTTGGTAAGCAGGCGCTTGTCGAGCACCGCGACAATGCCGCGATCCTCGCGCGAGCGGATGAGCCGGCCAAAGCCCTGCTTGAAGCGCAGGATCGCCTGCGGCACCGCGTACTCGTTGAACGCATCGGCGAAGCCCTCGGAGCGCGCGGTATAGATCGGGTCGTTCGGCACGCTGAACGGCAGCTTGGCGATCACCAGCACGCTCAGCGCGTCGCCCACCACGTCGACACCCTCCCAGAAGCTCGTGGTGCCGAGCAGCACCGTGCGCGGGAACTCCTTGAAGCGCTCGAGCAAATTGCGGCGCGAGCCGTCGATGCCCTGGCCCAGCACGGCGATGCCCTGCTCTTCCAGCGGCTCCTGGATGGCCTTGTACGTCTGCCGCAGCGCGCTGTTGGCGGTAAACAGCACCAGCGCGCGCCCGCCGGTGGCGGTGCACAGGTCGATCAGCGCCTGCTCGAGCGCCTGCTGGTAGCCGCGCTGGTTTGGCTCGGG
Organism: Kouleothrix sp.; assembly: GCF_046328425.1. Classification (NCBI taxonomy): domain Bacteria; kingdom Bacillati; phylum Chloroflexota; class Chloroflexia; order Chloroflexales; family Roseiflexaceae; genus Kouleothrix; species Kouleothrix sp. Next base: position 206,874 of record NZ_JAXLWP010000004.1, on the reverse strand, counting down.
GATGTCGTTGGGGATGTACACCAGCGCCTGCTTCTGGTAGTCGAACGGCGAGTCGAGCTGCAGCTCTTCGGGCGCCGTGAGGCCGATGCGCTCTTTCACATAGCCGAAGTCGCCATTCACCGCCATGGTGGCCGAGGCCAGCGCCACGGTGGCCTTCTGCGAGAACAGATTGGCCTCGAGCAGCTCGGCCACCGACAGCGGCGCGGCGTGCAGCGCCAGGGTGTCGCGGGTGCGGTCGTAGGTGATCCAGGTGATCTTCTGCTCGTCGCCACCATTGATGATGGAGCCGATATTCACGCGCACATCGCTGGCGTAGCGCCGCTGCGACTGCACGCGCAGCAGCAGCAGGTCGTACTCGAGCATCTCGGCGTTCTCGAGCTCGCCCAGCAGCGCGTCGAGCTTGCCCAGCGCGTCGCCGATCGCGTTGAGCTGCAGCGCCAGGTTCTCCCACGCGCGCTCGACGGCCTCCCACTGCCCGCCCTTGCGCACGCCATCGGTCACGCGCAGCCGCGCGTCGTAGGCCGAGGCTTCGGCGGCCTCGGCCATGAACGCGGTGAGCAGGTTGAAGCAGTCGTAGACGCTCTGGCGCGCGCGCGTCACCGCCGGGCCGGCGGCCTGGGCGATCGCGCTGGCCTTGTCCATGTCGGCCTGGCCGGCGGCGCTGTTCTGGAAGTAGCGCGGCAGCTCGGCGAACAGCCCGGCGCTGGTGCTGGCCCCGCCGGTCTCGAACAGGTTGTCGAGGAACTCAAGCAGCCGCGCCTGGTCTACCGAGAAGCCGAACTGGTCGGTGGCGACCTCCTCGAGGTTGTGGGCTTCGTCGATAATGATATGGTCGTAGGCCGGCAGCACCTGGGCCTCGGTGGCCAGGTCGGCGAGCATGAGCGCGTGGTTCACCACCACCAGGTGCGCGGCCTCGGCCTGGCGGCGCGCCTTGAAGAAGAAGCACTCGCGGAAATCGGGGCAGCGCGCGCCGGTGCACGTCTCGGGCGTGGCGTTGATCCGGCCCCAGGCGGCGCTCTCTTTGTCCATCAGCAGCAGCTCGGCCTTGTCGCCGCTGGTGGTGGTGGGCAGCCACAGCTGCACCTTCAGCAGCGTCTTGATCTCCTCGGCCACAAGCCTGCCGTCGCGGCGCAGGTCTTTGTAGCGGCGCAGGCACAGGTAGTTGCCACGGCCCTTGAGCAGCGCGGCCGTAAACGGGAGATTGTTGGATGAAGGATCAAGGACGGAGGAGGAATTATTCGCCGAAGCACCATTTGTCTTTCGTCCTTCGTCTTTGGTCATTATGCGCTGCAGCGCCGGGATATCTTTGAAGAACAGCTGGTCTTGCAGGTTGATCGTATTGGTCGAGATCACCACGCGCTCGCCGCGTCGGGCTGCGAACATGGCCGCGGGCACGAGGTAGGCCATGCCTTTGCCGGTGCCGGTGCCGGCCTCGACCATCAGCGCCTCGCCCTGGTTAAACGCCTGCGCCACCGCCTCGGCCATGGTCACCTGCTGGCCGCGCTGCTCGTAGCCGTCGAAGGCCTGGCCGAGCGCGCCGTCGGGGGCGAAGAACCGCCGCACCGCGCCAACGTCGAGCGGGTGGGTATTGCCGGTGGGCTTGAGCGGGGTGGGCTCGCCCGACGAGGGGCGAAGAGCCGAGGAAGAGCCTTGCGCAATCGCGTCGCCTTCGTCTTTTGGCCTTCGCCCCTCGTCGAGGAACACGTTCTTGGCCTTGGTGCGCTCGATCTCGCCGAACAGGTCGCGCAGCGGCCACTCGAGCTTGGCGGTGAGGCGGCTGATCTCGGCCAGGCTGGCGAGGTCGAGCGCCTCGATGCGCGCGAGCAGGTGCAGAAACACCTGGCGCGTCACGTCGGCGTCGCTGAGCGCGCGGTGGGCCTCGTCGTGGGCGATGCCGAGCGCGGCGGCGAGCGCGCCCAGGCGGTAGGCCGGGGCGTGGGGCATCAGCAGCGTGGCCATGTCGAAGGTGTCGTAGGCCGTCTGCGGGAAGCGCATGCCCTGGGCCTGGAGCATCTTCAGGTCGAAGCCGACCGAGTGGCCGATCAGCGGGTAGGTTTTGACGAAGCGCACCAGATCGGGCGCGACCTCGGGGAAGCGCGGCGCGTCGGCGAGCATGGCGTCGGAGATGCCGGTGAGGCGGGTGATCTTGAGCGGCAGCGAGTGGCGCGGCTTCACCAGGCGCTGGAATGTCTCGAGCACCTGGCTGCCGTTGAACTTCACGGCGGCGATCTCGATGATCTCGTCGGTGCCGGCCTCGAGCCCGGTGGTTTCGACGTCGATTGCGATGAAGGTTCGATCCATGGCGCGCCTCGCTCATGTGTTCAGTATCAGCGTGCTATTATACCCGATCTGCTGCTGAGCAACCAGCGCCGGCGAGGGTATGCCAGCAGGTGCCGCCGCGCCCTGAGGCATGCGCGCCGGGCGCTGCTCTGGTACCGGCGCGGCTTTAACAAGCTTAATCTTTGACACTGCCGATCGGCTATGCTACACTGCCGCCGCACCAGCAAGGGATCGAATAGCCATCCACGAGCCGCCGGCGCCGCGGTGGGCGCGAAGGAGCCGCCAGTGACTGTACCTGCTACTGCCTCGGCAGTTCGCGCCATGGCCGATCGCGTACGCGCCAATATCGCGCGCGCGATCGTCGGCAAGCCCGCGGTGGTCGAGCTGCTGCTGGCCGCGCTGCTGTGCGAGGGCCACGTGCTGCTCGAAGACGTGCCCGGCACCGGCAAGACCACGCTGGCGCGCGCGCTGGCGCGCTCGATCGACTGCGATTTCCGGCGCATCCAGTTCACGCCCGACCTGCTGCCAACCGACGTGACCGGGCTATCGTACTTCAACCAGAAGCTTGGCGAATTTCAGTTCCGGCCCGGCGCGATCTTCACCAGCGTGCTGCTGGCCGACGAGATCAACCGCGCCACGCCGCGCACCCAGAGCGCGCTGCTCGAGGCGATGCAGGAGCGCCAGGTGACGATCGACGGCGCGACGCGCCCGCTGCCGCGGCCGTTTGTCGTGCTCGCGACCCAGAACCCCGTCGAGCTCGAGGGCACCTTTCCGCTGCCCGAGGCCCAGCTCGACCGGTTTATGCTGCGGCTCGAGGTGGGCTACCCGGTGGCCGACGAGGAAGTCGAGATACTGGCGCGCTACGAGCAGAGCGACCCGCTGGACGGCCTGGCGCCGGTGACCGACGCGGCCGAGGTGCTGGAGCACCAGCGCGCGATCCGGGCGGTGCAGGTGGCCGATGTCGTGCGGCGCTACACCGTCGATCTGGTGCGCGCCACGCGCATCAGCGACGACGTGCAGCTTGGCGCGTCGCCGCGAGCCTCGCTGGCGCTGCACCGCGGGGCGCAGGCGCTCGCCGCGCTGCGCGGCCGCAGCTACGTCACGCCCGACGACATCAAGGAGCTGGCCGTGCCGGTGCTGGCGCACCGCCTGATCCTGGCGCCCGAGGCGCGCCTGCGCGGCCGCTCGCCGGCCGAGGTGGTGCGCAACGCCGTGGCGCGGGTGCCGGCGCCGGTGGAGTGAGCGGGCGCAGCGAAGCCAGCACTCAAACCAAGGAAGCGCATGTTTCGCCGCCAGACAATCCAGGGCCTGATTGTGCTCGCCGCGCTGGCGCTGGTCACCGGCCAGGGGCTGCTGGCGCTGATCTGCATCCTGCTGCTGACGACCGCCTGGATCTCGCGGCAGTGGGATCGCTGGTCGCTGCTGCGCCTGACGTACCAGCGCGAGCTGAGCCAGCCGCGCGCCTTCCCCGACGACGAGGTCGAGCTGGTGATCCGCATCTCGAACCGCAAGCCGCTGCCGCTGGTGGCGCTGGTGGTGCGCGACATCGTGCCGGCGAACCTGGTGATCGCCGGCCACGACAGGCGGCTCGACACCGAGGGCCGCCAGGTGATCAACCGCATCACCAGCCTGCGCTGGTACGAGAGCGTGGTGTGGCGCTACCGGCTGCGCTGCACCGCGCGCGGCGCCTACCGGCTGGGGCCGGTGCAGCTCGAGGGCGGCGACCCGTTTGGCTTCTACCGCAGCGCGATCGACCTGCCGGCGCGCACCAGCCTGGTGGTGTACCCGCGCCTGCTGCCGCTCGAGTCGTTGGGCCTGCCGCCGCGCAACCCGCTCGGCGAGCTGCGCGCGCGCCAGCTCATCCGCGACCCGCTGCGCACCGTCGGCGTGCGCGACTACCACCCCGAAGACCCGCTGAAGGATGTGCACTGGAGCGCGACCGCGCGCACCGGCACGCTGCAGACGCGGATCTACGAGCCTAGCACCTCGCGCGAGCTGGCGATCTTTCTCGACCTCGACTCGTTTGAGTTCTACTGGCAGGGCATCGACGAGGAGCAGATCGAGCGGCTGATCAGCGCGGCGGCCACGCTGGCGAAAGCCGGGCTGGAGGACGGCTACGCGGTCGGGCTGTATGTGAACGGCGCGCCGGCCGAGTTCGAGCGCTTCGTGCGGCTGCCGCCCGGCCGCAGCCCGGCGCAGCTTGAGCGGATCATGGAGACGCTGGCGCGGCTGACGCCCTACTCGGTGACGCCCATGGCCCGGCTGCTGCGCACCACCACCGGCGACCTGCCGTGGGGCGCGGCGCTGCTGCTGCTGAGCGCGATCGCGCCCGAGGGCACGCGCGCCGCGCTGCTGCGCCAGCGCGAGAGCGGCCGCTCGGTGGCCTGGCTGTACCTGGGCGACGACGCGCCGCCGGTGGTGCCGGGAGTGCTGGTGAAGCACGCGCCGCTGAGGGCAGAGCGGAGAGCAAGTGAGCGTAGAGCGGAGAGCAAGTGAGCGTAGAGCGGAGACGTTGCCCTGCGCGCATGCCCAAGGGCCAACCATCGCCTGTACCCGCGCCACGAGGCATACGCCACAGGCCTAATGATAGAGACAGCATTCTTTTACGGGGTCTGGGGTGGTAACCCCAGCGCGGGAGCGCAGAGGGCCGGCGGGAGCCTCCTGCCTCGGGGCACGGGGGCGCGTAGCCCCGAAAGCACTCAGGCGCAGGGCGAGAGAGCGGGGGCCGCGCAGGCGCGGAGAGGGAGAAGGCGCGCACGATGCGCGCCCTACGGGAAAGGCCGTGCCAGCATCAATGCCATACGCTCATGCCTTGCGGCGCACAATACCGTGTCGGTTTGCCACGAGGCATGTGCCACAAGCCTAATGACAGAGACAGCATTCTTTTACGGGGTCTGGGGCGAAGCCTCAGCGCGGGAGCGCAGAGGGCGGGCGGCCGCCCTCTGCCGCGGGGCACGGGGGCGCGTAGCCCCCGAAAGCCCTCGCAGGGCGACGGGGGCCGCGCAGGCGCGGAGAGGGAGAAGGCACGCACGATGCGCGCCCTACGGGAAAGGCCGTGCCAGCATCAACGCCGTACGCGCATGCCTTGCGGCGCACAATACAGTGTCGGTTTGCCACGAGGCATACGCCACAGGCGTAATGACAGAGACAGCATTCTTTTACGGGGTCTGGGGCGAAGCCTCAGCGCGGGGAGTGCAGAGGGCGGGCGGCCGCCCTCTGCCGCGGGGCACGGGGCGCGTAGCCCCCGAAAGCACTCAGGCGCAGAGCGAGAGAGCGGGGGAGCGAGAGCGCGGAGAGCAGAGCGAGAATCCCAGCACAGAAGATCGCAAACACCACAGGAACACGCACCATGCTGATCTCATGGCAGCGGCTGATCTACTTCCTAAGCCTTGCGGCGGCCGAGGCCACGCCGGCGGCGCTGCTGCTGACGCTGGCCGAGCGCGACGCCTGGGGCGCGCTGATCGTCGTGGCGCTGGCCGGCGCGCTGGCCGACTGGCTGGTGCTGCGGCGGGTGCGGCCGGCGCGCCAGGGCCTGGCAATGGTGGGCCTGGGGCTGGCGGCGGCGCTGTGGCTGGTGAAGGCGCTGGTGCTGGGCAGCGCCGGGCCGCTGGCGGGCTGGGGCGCGGCGCTGGGGCTGCTGCTGGCGCCTGGCGGCGCCGGCGCCGGGGTGGCCTACCTGAGCCTGCTGGTTGGGCTGTACTGCTTCTGGCGCGGCACGCGCCTGGCGCTGCACGACAGCGTCAGCCTGCACCGGCTGTTCCGCACTGCCACGATCGTGCTGATGCTGATCGTGCTGGGCGGCTTCTTCGCCAGCGGCGGCCACCTGGCGCTGGCCGAGCTGGCCTCGACCGAGGTGCTGGGCTTTTTCGCGGTCGGGCTGCTGGCGATCGCGCTGGCCAGCGCCTCGGAGGAGCGCGAGTCCGAGCTGCAGCGCATGGGCTGGCGCGGGCTGCTGACGCTGGCAGGCGCGATCGTGCTGGTGATCGTGGCCGGCGTGGCGGTCGGCGCGCTGTTTGGCCGCGAGGCGGCGCTGATGCTCCAGCTGCTCTGGCAGGGGCTGGTGCTTCTGCTGGCGCTGCTGCTGGCGCCGCTGCTGTACCTGCTGGCCGGGCTGTTCGAGTGGCTGTTCCGGCTGCTGCACCTCGAGCGGATCTTCGACGTGCTTCCGCCCCAGGTCAACCTGCCGGCCGACCAGGTGGTGCCTGCGGCCGGCGGGCTGCTGGCGATCTTCCCGCCGTGGGTACAGGTGCTGATCCGCGCGTTCTTCGCCGTGCTGCCGATCGCGATCATTCTGGCGCTGCTGTACTTCGTGCGGCGGCGGCGGCGGCGCGCCGGCGCACCCGACGAAGAGCGCGAGTCGCTGTGGAGCTGGGGCGGCCTGGCCAACGACCTGCGCGGGCTGCTGGGGCGCATGCGGCCAGCGCCGCCGCCGGGCGGGCTGCGCGAGGCGCTGGCGCGGCTGCGCGGCGCCGACCCGGCCAGCCGCGTCAGGCGCAGCTACATCCGGCTGCTGCTGGTGGGCGAGGCGCGCGGCCAGCCGCGCCCTTCGCCGCACACCGCGCGCGAGTATTCGCCTGCGGCCCAGGCCATGCTCCCGCCGGCCGCGCAGCCGGTCGCGCGGCTCAGCGAGGCCTACGAGCGCGCGCGCTACGACCCCGCCGGCGTTTCTGCGGCCGAGGCCGATGCCGCCGAGCAGGCCTGGGGCGCGATCGAGCGCGCCGACCGGCAGCAGCCGCGCGCGAAGCAGTAGGATGGCGGAAGCAGGGAGCGAGCAGGCAGCCGCCTACAGGCCGGCGCTGGTCAGCTCTTCTTGCAGCGCGCGCAGGCGCTTGTTCTGCTCGCGCGTGGCCGCGATCAGCGCTCGCCAGGGCTCCGGCTGGCCGAGGCGCTGGTAGATATCGCGCATGCGGGCGAGGTAGCGCGCGGCCGTGGCGTAGTTGGCGCGGCCCTGCTGCCTGATCAGCTGTGCGGCGGCCTCGGCGTACAGCGGGATGGCCTCAAACGGGTGGCTTTCCTCGGCGGCCTGCGCCACGCGGATGCTCAGCGGCACCTCGCTATATACGCCCCAGCCCACCACCATCGGCAGCGTCTCGAGCGCCTGCTCGATCTCGTTGGCCTGCAGGTGCAGCTCGGTCAGCAGCGTGTACTTGCCTTCGTCGGCCAGGCGCGCCAGCAGCTGAGGGCGCAGCTCGGCCCAGCTGTGGTGCTGCTGCGCCAGCCGCATCAGCTCGTCGTAGCGCGCCAGCGTTGGGTTCTCCCAGAACAGCGCCTCGCACAGCGCGAGCGCCTCGGCCAGGTCGCCGCGCTCGCGCGCCACGTTTTTCAGCCACTCGGTCAGCGGGGTGGCGCGCTCGGCGCTCGGCAGCCGCTCGCGCACCAGCTGCTCGGCCGCGTCGGCATAGCCCGCCTCGCGCACAAGCGTGGCCATGTCGAGCAGCTGGCTGTCGTTGAGGGCGCGGATCTCGGCCAGCGCCTCGCCGAGCCGGCCGAGGCTAAGCAGCCGCGCCACCAGCTCGTCTGTGCGGCCGGTCTCGCGGCAGATCCGCATGAACATCTCGTCGTCCATGCTCTCGCGCTGGAGCTTCAGCAGCAGGCCGCCTAGCGTCTGGCGCCGCCAGTTGCTGCTCCAGTTGCTGCCGGATGGCAGTGCATCGCGCACCCAATCGGCGGCGAGCGCCCGCTCGGCCGGCGTGGTCTGCGCGGTCAAGATCGCCGGCGCTTCCTCGCCAATGCCGATGCCGCCATACTCGACATCCCACAGGTAGATCTCGAAAATGCCGCGCAGCAGGCGTTCGCGCTCGCGCGCGCCGGCGATCTGGCCGAGGCAGCTGGCCATGCCGCGCACGCACTCGTTCACCTGCTCGCCGATCTCGCCCTCTTCGTCGTCGAACTCTTCGTAGTGCTCGAGCATCTCGCGGGCGGTGGCCTCGTAGGCCGCAGCGGCGCTGATCGGGTCGCCGCGCCGCAGGTAGCCCGCGCCAACCTCCACCACGCTTTCGAGCTGGCTGGCCGCGTCGTAGGAGCCGTCCCAGCGGTCGCCGGCGCTGTCGATCGCCGCGCGCACCTGGCGGCGCAGCACGTCGGTGTCGAGCGGCCGGGTGTCGCTGGCGGCCGGCAGCTCGAGCAGCAGCTCGAGGTCGGGGTAGCGCGCGATCATCTGGCGGATCAGCGCGACCAGCTCGGCCTGGCTGCGGCGTGCCAGCGCTGCGTCAAGCGTCTCGGTCTCGGCGAACGCGGCGGGCTGCTTGACCCAGCGCATCAGCAGCGCGCCGACGTGCTTGCAGAGGCCGCCATCGCCTACCGGGCAGCTGCAATCGGCCGCCTCGATGCCGCCCGCGCCGAGCGTCGCCTCCACGCTGTAGGGCCGCGGCAGGCTGCCCTGGCACTGTGCTTTGAGCGTGTCGCCCTGGCGGCGCAAGTTGAACAGCGAGCCGTCGCTGGCGTAGGCGCGGGCGCGCTCAAACGAGCGCTGCCCGACCCAGGCGCGGATATCGGCTTCGGCGAGCTTTGGCAGCGTGCTCATGGCTGGCGGCCCCTTTCTTTCCCGATCGCCTTAGCGCCGCTCGAGCACCGCCAGCGCCTCGAGGTGCGGCGTCTGCGGGAACATGTCGTAGCCGCGCAGCTCGGCCACGCGGTAGCCCGCCGACAGCGCGCGCGTGTCTTCCAGCTGCGTCAGCGCGTTGCACGACACATACACGATCCGCCGCGGGCGCAGCCGCAGCAGCTCGCGGCACGCCTCTGGCCCCATGCCGGCGCGCGGCGGGTCGGCCACCACCACGTCGAACGCGCCGGCCGGCTGCTCGCGCAGGAACGCCGGCACATCCTGGCAGAGCATGCGCACATTCTGCGCCCCGCTGGCTGCGATGTTGCGCTCGCCCAGCGCCGCGCTCTCGCCAAACGACTCGACGCACGTCACGTGGCCCACGCCGCCGGCCAGGTGCAGCGCGATCGTGCCCACGCCGCCGTACAGGTCGGCGACGGCCTCGGGGCGCGCGTGGCCGGCCGCCGCCGACGCGGCCACATCGTCGAGCAGCGGCAGCAGCAGGTGCACATTGTTCTGGAAGAACGTGTTAGGCCCGATCGCCAGGTGGTGCGCGCCCACGCGCATCTCGAGCAGCTCGGCGCCCCAGTGGCGCAGCGGCGCGCCAAACGAGATGTCGGTGAGCGTGTCGTTCACCAGCCAGTGGAAGCCGGCCACGCCCGGCAGGGCCAGCGCGTGCTCGGCCACCCGCCCGACGCTCGCGGCGTAGTGGCCCTCGGCGTCGGGCGCGGCGGTCACAAACGCCAGCAGCAGCGCGTCGTCGGGGCTGCGGCGCACCACCACGTAGCGCAGAAAGCCCTCGTGCGAGCGCAGGTTGTAGTCGGGCAGGCCCAGCTCGGTGGCCAGCGCGTAGGCCGCGCGCGCGGTCGCGAACGCGGCGGGCGGGATCAGGTGGCACTCGTGCAGGTCGACGATATAGTTGAACTTGCCGCCGCGCCGCAGCCCAAAGCGATCCTTGCTCGCCACGTAGTCCATGCGCGTGCGGTAGGCCCACGGGCTCGGCGAGCCGACCATCCCGACGCGCGCGATGGCATCGGCCGGCAGGTCGGCCTGCCACAGCGCGCGCAGCGCGGCGTGTTTGGCGTTCAGCTGCGCGGCGTAGCTGCGATCCTGGAATGTGCAGCCGCCGCACAGCCCCAGCGGCGGCGCGTGCTGGCAGATCGGCGTGGCCGGCTCGCCGGCGCGCGCCGCGTCGACAACCTGGCGGCGAAACAGCTTGGGCGTGAGCGTCATCCGTCGAACCCTTCTTCATCGGCAACCCGGCGCATGCGCGCCAGCAGCTGCGCCCGCCGCGCGGCCGCCACCAGCTCGGGTGGGCAGGGCGTCGTGTGAAAAACCGCGCCGGTGGCGCGATCGGCGATCGTGCCCGCCAGCAGATCCAGCCGCACAACCCGCCCCGCCGCGATGCTCAGGGCCGCTGGGCATTCCAATACGGGCAGGCCGTAGCTCGCCGCGGCAGCCGCAAAGCCGGCGTCGGCGCCTGCGCACACGATCGCCGCGAAGCCGGCGGCCTGCAGGGCCAGCACGGCGGGCTCGGGGTCGTCGCCGGCCCCGAAGCCCGCGCCTGCCAGCAGCACATCGCCCTCGCGCGCGGCCTCGGCAATGCCAGGGTCGGCGCTGGCCAGGCAGTACGCCGCCAGCACCGCAGGGTCGCCCGCGCCGCGCAGCTCGGGCGCGATGATCGCGTCGGCGCCGACGCCGTCGCCAACGCGGTGCGTTGTTCCGTAGAGCACCATAGGCGTAAGTATAGCATCTCCGAGCAGGGCTTACGCGGTGTCACTCGGCCGGGGGCGGGCGCAGCGCGGCGCGCAGGCGCTCGGCCAGCTCGTCGAGCGGGCGCAGCGCCACCAGCAGCTGCGCCAGCTGCTCGGGCGGCATGTCGGCCAGCAGCTCGTCGGGCAGCGCCGCCAGCAGCTCGGCCACGCGCTCGCGCAGCGTGCCGGCCAGCGTCTTCGCCGGGCGGGCCAGGCTGGCCGGCGCGTCGGCCATGCGCGCCAGGAACACGCGCCGCGCCGCGCCGTCGCCGGGGAACGGCAGCGCCGGCCAGCGCTCGGGCTCGGCCCAGCCGGGCAGGCTGCGGCCTACCAGCGCCAGGCGGATGTCGCGGCGGGCCTGGGCCACCGTCAGCACATCCAGCACGCGGTCGGCCTCGTCGCCAGTCAGCCACTGGCTCTCGGCGACGATCACCGTCCAGCGGCGGCCGGCCAGACCCTCGGCCAGCAGGTCGAGCCGGCGCGCCAGCGAGGCTGCCTCGCCGGTGCCAAAGGCCTGCCACAGATCGCGCCGGCCCTCGAGCGCCAGGCCGGCCGCCAGCGCCAGCAGCAGGCGCAGGCCGGCGTTGGTTTCGGCCTCGGGCGGCCGGCAGGTGTGCCAGATCACCTTCTGGCCGCGCGCCTGCAGCCGGGCGGCCAGCGTGGCCGCCAGCGCGAGCTTGCCCACGCCGGCCGGCCCCCAGATCAGCGCCAGGCCGCCGTGGCGCAGGCGCGCCATGTACTGGTCCAGCTCGGCCTCGTGGCTGAAGTCGTCGGCGGGTGGCGGCGGCGCGATCAGCGCCTCCGGCGGCTCGGCCGAGGGCAGATCACCGAGCGCGGCAGGCAGCAGCGCCACCAGGCGCTCGATCGCCTCGCGCTTGGCGCGGCTGTAGGTGCTGGTGCTGAGCGCCAGCGCCTCCTGCAGCGTCGCGCGGTCTTCGCCGGTCTCGTACTCGCCGGCGATGATCAGGTAGTGGCGCCAGCGCGGGTCGTCGAGCACAGGGCCGGCCTCGGCCGGGCGCAGCCGGTTGATCGCGGCGCGCAGCGCGTCGCGCAGGCGCCGGCCGCGGCCAAGCGGGTCGCGCTCGTCGGGCAAGAGCAGCAGCGCTAGCTCGCCGCGCCCCAGCGCCACCGGCGGGTCTTCGAGCAGGTCGGCCAGGGCATCGCGCAGCAGCCGCACCGGCTCGCGCGCTGCGTCGGCGTCGGCGTCGCGCAGCTGCGCCAGCAGGCGGTAGAAGGTCGAGCGCGGCGCGGCGTGCCCGGCTGCGCGCAGGCGCGCCTGCACGCGCTTCCACAGCAGCGGCGCGGCCATGCCCGGCTCGACGCTCAGCTCCTGGCGGATGGCGAGGATCAGCGGGCTTTCGCGCGCGAGGTGGCCGCCGCCGCGCTTGCGGCTCTGCAGGCCAGCCAGCCCCTCGCGCTCAAAGGCCTGGCGCATGCGCCGGATGCTCTCGCGGCTGATGCCGAAGGTGCGCGCGACCTCGCCCACCGGCCGGCCCTCGCGCAGCAGCGCTGCCAGAATGCGGTAGCGCCGCAGCGCCGCCTGGTCGTTGCCGAAGCTCGACACGAGCTCGGCGCTGTTGAGGCGCGGAAGCTCCATATGCGTTTAAAACGCCGGGTTGCGCCGCCGGAAGATCGTGTCGATCGACACGCCGCTGTGGATGCGCTGGATCACCTCGGCCAGCAGCGGCGCCACCGACAGCACGCGCAGAAATGGCGACTCGCGGGCGGCTGGCTGCGCCAGGCTGTCGGTGGTCACCAGCTCGCGGATGGCGCTGCTGGCCATGCGCTCGAGCGCGTTGCCGGCCAGCACCGCGTGCACCGCCGCAGCGTAGACCTCGCGCGCGCCGTGGGCCATCAGCAGATCGGCGGCCTCGATCATCGAGCCGCCGGTCAGGATCTCGTCGTCCACCAGGATGCAGCGCTTGCCGGTCACGTCGCCGATCAGCGTACGGGCCTGCACCCGCGAGAGCGGCTCGTCGATATTGTCGAGCTGCTGGATGCGGCGCTTCTCGACGATCGCCAGCGGCACGCCCAGCTGCTCGGCGAAGTTGCGCGCGCGCTTGGCGAAGCCCAGGTCGGGCGATACCACCACGCTATCGTGCCAGTTGCGCTCGGCGAAGTGGCGCACCAGCAGGTGTACCGCGCTCAGCTCGTCGACGGGCACGTTGAAGAAGCCCTGGATCTGGCCGGCATGCAGGTCGAGCGTGATCACCTGCTGCGCCCCGGCCACCTGGATCATATCGGCGAGCAGGCGCGCGGTGATCGGCACGCGCGGCTGGTCGCGCTTGTCGGTGCGGCCGTAGGCGTAGTACGGTATTACCGCCGTCACGCGGCCGGCGGCGGCGCGCTTGCAGGCATCCAGCATGATCAGCAGCTCCATGATCCGGTCGCTGAGCGGTAGGCCCAGCGACTGCACCACGAAGACGTCTTTCTCGCGAATGCTCTCGTTGATTTTGACAAAGATATTTTCGTTCGAGAACGAGGTGACGGTCATGTCGCCCACGGGGATGCTCAGGCGCTGGCAGATCGAGCGTGCGAGCGCGGGGTTGGCGTTGCCTGTGAAGATGCGAAGTTCGTCGAAGCGGCTGCTCATTGTTTCTCCGAGATGCAGGGGCGCCCGGTAGGTGCCTGCTATCGCGCATTCTGCTGCGGCGCCGCGCTGCCGCCAGCCGAGCCGGGGGGCGGCGTGCGGGCCAGCGGGGCGCGGGCCAAGGCTTGTGTCATCGCCGAACTCCGCTTGATTACGTACACGTTGGTGGGGGTTTGGGGCGGCTTCGCCGCTCCCCTGCTTTTTTGTTGCACTACGTGGCAAAGCCACGTAGTGCAACACACTCTATACGTGATCAAGCGAACAGCGTATCCACAACCTCCCCAGCGGGCCGGGCCCGATGGCGGCAGCCCTTTGGGGGCACCATGGAAACACACAACCAGGGCGTTGTCAAATAGCCAGCAGCCGCAGCAGCTCGGCGCGCTCGAAGCGCGCGCCGCCGGGCAGCTGCCCCGCGGGTGCGGGCTCGGCGTCGTCGGCCAGCAGCAGCGCGCCGATCGCCGGCTCGCGCAGCACGGCCTGTGCCAGCTGAATCAGGCTAAGCCGGCGCAGCCGCGGCGCGGGCAGCCGGTTACGCTGGGCGAACGCCAGCGCGGTGTCGGGCGAGGGGAATGCCAGCAGGGTGCGGGTGCGGCGCTGGCCGGCCGGGTTGGCGGCGCTGCCGCGCGCGTTCCAGAAGACGTACAGCGCGTCGGTGCCGGCGGCGGCGTGCAGTGCCTCGATCAGCCGTCGCGCGGCGGCGAGGCTGGCCGCGTGGGATGCGGCGAACTCGGCCAGCGCGGCGTCGTCGATCATGGCTACTGCTGCATTGGCACGGTGGTGGGCTGCGGCGGCGGGATGATATTCGGCGTGCTTTCTTTCAGAAACAGCGCGCGCCCGAGCAGCCCCAGCTGCATCTCGTAGGGCGTGCCGGCCTGCTGCGGGTGGTGCTCGATCCGGCCGCGCTCGAAGTACTGCACGGTGTACACCTGCTTGTCGGGCAGCATCTCTTGCACCTGGTCGCTGATCGGGTAGCCGAGCACGCGCATGCCGTCGACCTCGTTCCAGAACTGCAGAAAGCGGCCGCTGACGCCGTGGCCGGTTTCGGGGAAGAAGCGCACGTCGGGCGTGCTGACGAAGAATTGCTGCTCGGGGAAGCTCAGGCCCTTGGTGAACTCGTAGCCCAGCAGCCCGCCCTGCACGGCGTAAGGCGTATTGGCGTACTCGGGCCAATCTTCCAGGCGCGCGCGCTCAAACCACTGAAAGCGCCGGCCGTTGGCCGTCAGCTCGTTGCTGATCGGCCGGCCGAACACGCGCTCGCCGCCGTACTGGTCGTAGAACGACTGGAACGCCGGGCTGATCGCGGCGTTCGGCTGGGCCAGGCTGCCCACGCCAGGCATGTTCGCGCTCGAGCTGTTGTTGGCCGCGCTTGCGACCGAAGCGCCGGCGCCGTCGCCCAGGCGCGGCTGCAGCGTCGGCTGGGCCGGCGGCGCGCTGTTGAAGCGCAGGATGTCGGTGCGGCCGGTGGCGGCGGCGATCAGCCACAGGATCAGCAGCAGCATCACCAGCAGCAGCGCGGCCGATTTCGCCTGCTCGCGCGCGGCCACCGCCTCTTTGGCCGGGTCGCGCGCGATCTCCTCGCCCACAATCTCGGCCACGCGCTCGCTCTCGATGCGCTTCTCGGCCAGCTCCTCGTTCATGGCCTGGTCGACGGCCTGCTGGATCAGCGTGCGGCGCTCGGCCTCGGATTTTTGCTCGAGGCGCCGGGTGGCCTGGCGGATGGCTTTGCGTAGCTCGGCGTCGTTGATGGAGTCGTCGCTCATGGGGCCTCCACTGGTATGTCCGGCGAATGCAATTCCCTAGCGGGCGAGCGCCTGGCCCAGCTGCTCGGCCAGCGTGCGCAGGTCGGCCTGGTCGGCCGCCTGGGGCTTCCACAGCCGCAGCGCGTTATCGCCCTCCCAGCGCGGGATGATGTGTACGTGGTAGTGAAACACGGTTTGCCCGGCGGCGGCGCCGTTGTTCTGAATGATGTTGACGCCGTCGGGCCGCAGCACCTCGCGCATAGCCAGCGCCACGCGCTGCACCGTGCGCGCCACCGCCGCCAGCGTCTCGGGCGGGATGCTGAACAGGTCGGCGTGCTCGTCTTTTGGGATCACCAGCGCGTGCCCGCGCGCGGCCGGGTTGATGTCCATAAACGCCAGCGTCGCGTGGTCCTCGTACACGCGAATGGCCGGGATGTCGCCGCTGACGATCCGCGAGAAGATCGATGGCATATGGCTCCTCGCTCGTTATACTAGGCAGTAAACAGTAACAGGATTTACGCGGTCGCCTGCGATATCGGCTCCTTCTGCCTGCGGCAGCATGGTGCTTCGCTTTCTTTTGTGCTGGATTTTGGCGCTTTGCGCCAAAATCCAGCACCATCCATGCAAAAGTACCGCTCTGCCGAAGGCAAAAACGCGCACCGCGTCAGTCCTGTAAACAGTAAGCAGCCCCGGCGATCCTATCGGCTGCGGCCGGCAGCCAGTTGTACGCGAGCTGTGCTAGCGTGCTCGCGCGAGCCAGCGCTGCAGCTCGGCCAGGCTCCAGGTGTTCGCCACATCCTCGGCGCGCGCCCAGCCGCGCCGCGCCGTCAGCACGCCCAGCCGCAGCCAGGGCAGGTTGTCGGGGTGGTGCGCGTCGCTGTCGATCGTGATCTTCGCGCCGAGCTCGAGCGCGCGCCGCACGCTTGGCGCGTCGAGGTCGAGCCGCTCCGGGCCGGCGTTCACCTCGAGCAGCGTGCCGGTGTCGGCGGCGGCGCGCGCCACCGCGTCGATATCGATCTCGGCGCCGGGGCGGCTGTCGATCAGCCGGCCCGTAGGATGACCGATGATGTCGACGTGCGGGTTACGAATGGCGCGCAGCAGGCGCTCGGTGGCCTGCTCGGGCGGCTGGCTCAGCTTCACGTGCGGCGATGCCACCACCACGTCCAGCTCGGCCAGCACGTCGTCGGGCAGCGCCAGCCCGCCGTCGGCGGTTATATCAACTTCAATGCCACGCAAGATCCGGAAGTTCACCCCGGCGGCGGCGTACTCGGCGTTGAGCGCGGCCACCTCGCCGGCCTGGCTGCGCAGCCGCTCGGCGTCGAGGCCGTTGGTGATGCCGAGGAAGGCGCTGTGGTCGGTGAGCGCGACGTGGCTGTAGCCGCGCGCGATCGCCGCCTCGGCCATGGCGCGTATGCTGGCCTTGCCGTCGCTCCAGTCGCTGTGCATGTGCAGGTCGGCGCGGATGTCGCCCAGCTCGACCAGGCGCGGCACCCGGCCGGCGGCGGCAGCCTCGAACTCGCCCGCGTTCTCGCGGATCTCGGGCGGGATCCACGGCAGCCCCACCGCCGCGTACACTTGCTCTTCGGTGGCGCACAGCAGCAGCGAGCCGTCGGCGCGCTTGAAGCCGTGCTCGCTGAAGCTCAGGCCCTGGGCCAGCGCGATCTCGCGGAAGCGGATGTTGTGGGCTTTGCCGCCGGTGAAGTGCTGCAGCGCCGAGCCCCACATCGCCGGGTCGAGCGCCAGCAGGTCGGCCTGCAGGCCGTTGTGCAGAAACACGGTGGCTTTCTCGGCGCCCGACGACTCGACGCGCGCCACCAGCGGCAGGCTGGTAAAGGCCTGCACCGTGGCGGCCGGGTCGCTGGTGGCGGCCAGCAGGTCGATGTCGCCGATCGTCTCGCGGCCGCGGCGCAGGCTGCCGGTGTAGGCTGCCTCGCCCACCGCAGGGCTGGCGGCGCGCAGCGCGCCAAGCAGGCTTTCGGCGGCGCGCAGCGCCTCGCTCAGCAGCGTGCGGCGGTCGCGCGTGGCGGCCGCGTCGATGTCGCGCAGCAGCGCGGCCACCGTCTTCGGCCCGAAGCCCTTCACGCCGTTGAGCTTGCCGCCCTCAGCGGCGGCCTTCAGGTCGGCGATGCTGGCGATGCCCAGCTCGGCGTACAGCCGCCCGGCGGTGCGCGGGCCGACATTCGGCACTCGCAGCAGCTCGAGCACGCCGGCCGGCACCTTGGCGCGCAGCTTCTCGTAGAACTCGAGCCGGCCGGTGTCGAGCAGCTCGCCGATCTTGTCGGCGATCGCCTTGCCAATGCCGGGGATGCCGGTCAGGTCGCCGCGCTCGCGCAGCAGCGCCAGCGGCGCGGCCAGGTCGAGGATCGCGTCGCCGGCGCGGCGGTAGGCGCGGGTGCGAAACACATCCTCGCCCAGCACTTCCATTGTGTCGGCGATGGCGTAGAAGACGTCGGCGATCTCGCGGTTCGTGAGCGTCGCTGTCATGGTTCCCGGCCCGTGTTCGCGCTTCATTCCGCCGTATTATAGCACGGCGATCAAGATGCACACGCCCCGCCGAGCGGCTTACATGAACAGGTGGCCGTCGGCGTGGGCCATGAGCGGCTCGGCAACCGGGCGCTGCACCAGCGCGGGCAGGCGCACCGTGAAGACCGAGCCGCTGCCTTCCTGGCTGGTGACATTGATGGTGCCGCCCATGAGCCGGCAGAAGCGACCGCTGAGCGCCAGGCCCAGCCCGGTGCCGCCATACTTGCGCGATGTCGAGGGGTCGGCCTGGATGAAGTCCTTGAATAGGTTCTGAAGCTGCTCCGGCGTCATGCCGATGCCGGTGTCGGCCACCTCGAACACCAGCCACTCGTGCCCAAGCTCGCCGACGCGCTGGGCTGTCAGCGTGATCCGGCCGTGGTCGGTGAACTTGGCGGCGTTGCTGAGCAGGTTGAACAGGATCTGCTGCATGCGCGTCACGTCGGCGTGCATGGCGCCGATGTCGGCCGGGCAGCACACCGCGAGCGTATTGGCGTTGCGCTCGATCAGCGGCTGCACCGTATTCGACACCCGCTCGATCAGGTTGGTGATCTCGAAGGTTTCGAGGTACAGGTCGAGCCGGCCGGCCTCGATCTTCGAGAGATCGAGAATATCGCTGATCAGCGCCAGCAGGTGCGTGCCGGCGGCCTGGATGCGCGCGATGTCGGCGCCCATGTCGCCGCCGGTGTTCTGGTACTGCATCTGCAGCAGCTCGCTGTAGCCCAGAATAGCCGTGAGCGGCGTGCGCAGCTCGTGGCTCATGTTCGCCAGGAACGTGCTCTTGGCCCGGCTGGCGGCCTCGGCGCTCTCTTTGGCCTGGTAAAGCTCCTGCTCGAGCCGCTTGTAGGCTGTGACATCGCGCAGCACTACCAGCCGGCCGAGCAGGCTGTGCTGGCGGCCATACACCGGCGAGACGCTCAGGTCGTAGTAGCGCCGCTGCGGGCCGTCGATCACCATCTGCGCGGCGCTGGCCTGCTCGGGGTTGGCGCTGAGCGCCGGCCAGTCGGGCAGCACGTCGGATGCGGTGCTGCCGATCAGCTCGGCGGCGGGGCGGTTGATCAGCTGCCGGGCGGCCGGGTTGAGGTCGACGATCCGGCTATTCGCGTCGAGCACGATCACCACGTCGGTCATGCTCTCGATCACCGTGTCGCGCGCTACCGGCACAATGTCGAGCAGCCGCAGCCGGAACATGCCCCAGGCCCACAGCACGCCGGCCAGCGTAAACGCGAACGGCGTGAGGTCGAGCTGGGGGAATGGCAGCACGCGCGCGAGGTACAGCGCATTGCCGATCAATGGCAGCGCGCAGCCGAGCACCAGCACGGCGGCCTGGCCGCGGTACGGCCGTTTCGCCCGCAGAAATGCCTGGAACAGCAGCCCGATCCCGGTCATCAGCATACAGTACGAGTACAGCGCGTGAACCAGAAACCAATCGCCGTACTGAATATCGATCATGGTCAGCGAGCCGTGGAACGCCAGGCTGGTGCGGCGCCAGATCAGCCCGTGCAGCTCGTTCGTCCATACCAGCGCCAGGGTTGTGGCCGGGATGGCCGCCAGCAGCAGCAGGCGGCGGCGCGCCAGCCAGCGCGTGTGGCCGGTGTGCACCAGCGCCAGCAGCAGCGCGCTGAGAGGCCCGACGACGATGCCGATATATTCGATCTTGGCCCACAGCAGTATCAGCGCCAGCCGGGTGCTGCTAAGCTCGAGCGCGTAGCCCAGCGACCACGTCGCCACCGCGACCATCATGGCCATGAAGAACAGCGCGCCCGGCGCGCCGCGGCGGCGCCAGGCAAACCAGGCCAGCACCAGCGAGATCGCTGTGGCGACAAGCAGTGGAATTGCGTAGGCAGTATATTGCCAGGGCATCAATAAAAACTCCAGGGCGGGCGAGCGGCACGGGATCGCGACTGGCAGCCATGGCTCTGCGCTGGATGAGCGTCGTTACTGTTACTATCGCCCGAGCACCGCAGTTGGATACGCTGCTATTGCATCATACCAAAGATCGCCCGATTCGGCGATACCCGCGCACAACGCGGCCGGTAAAAAATGCTATACTGCCAGCGATGGTATTGCCATATTGCCCGCGCAGAGGCGTATGTCGCAGACTGCTCTAACGACGCTGTTTCCGGCGCTGCCCGCATTTCTCATGGCTGTGCTGGCCTGCTGGCTCGGCCTGAGCTTGCTGGTGCGCGCGCCGCGCGACCGGCCGGCCCAGGCGTTTGCCTGGCTGTGCCTGCACCTGACGCTGTATGGCCTGGCGGTGTTCCTGCCGGCGCTGAGCCGCTCGCCGCTCGCGCGCCAGGCCTTTGAGCTGGCGCAGGTGATCGAGACGGTGCTGCTGCCGCCGGTGTTCTTCCACTTCATCCTGGTGCTGGTGGCCGATGGCCCGCCGCCGCGGTGGCAGAAGCTGCTGCTGGCGCTGTTCTACGCGGTTGGCCTGGCCATGGCCGCCTACGCGCTGGCCGGCCCTATGCGCACGGCGCCCAATGGCGGCCTGCGCTTCCCGAGCGGCTGGGTGGTGCCGTGGACGGCGCAGCGCGCGCTGCCGATGCTGGCCGCGCTGGCGCTGATGTGGCTGAGCTATCGCCGCGCCGTCGACGACGACCTCGAGCGCCGTCGCCGCGCGCTGTTCGCGCTATCGGCGGTGGTGGGCGTTGTGGGCGCGCTGTGGGCTACCGTCGCGCGCAACCTCGGCTTTGCCCCCTCGTTTGGCCACCTGCTGATGGACGCGGCGCTGGCGCTGCTGGCCTACGCGGTGCTGGCCTACCGCTCGCTGCTGCCGGCCCGCGTGGTGCAGCGCACCTTCTATCGCTCGCTGCTCGGCGGCCTGCTGACGGCGCTGTACGTCGCTCTGCTGCTGCTGGCCGAGCCGTTCGCCAGCCAGGTGATCCAGCCGCGCCTGCAGATCCCGCTGGTGACGATCTTTACGCTGATCGGCCTGATCGCGGTGTTCGGGCCGCTGCGCGACTGGGCCGGCGCGCTGATCGACCGGCGCTTTTTCCACCGCGAGTTCGACTACGCGCGCCTGCTGCGCGAGCTGAGCGACGACTGGAACCAGCGCGGCGACCTGGCGGGCCAGCTCCAGGCCGCGCTTACGGCGATCTGCCGCACGCTTGGGCTGCGCCACGGCGCGGTGGCGGTGCAGGAGGGCACGGGCCTGCGGCTGCTGGCGGCCTACGGCGACCCGCCCGACGCGGCTGCGCTGCGCGAGGTGCGCGTGCCCGATGCGCCGCAGACGCACTACGGCGATTGGGCGGCCTGGCCGGCGGCGCGGCTGCTGCTGCCGCTGGCGCGCGCCGGCAACACCTACGGGCTGCTGCTGCTGGGCGCCAAGCGCTCGGGCGAGCCATTCCGCGAGGCCGAGCGCGCGCTGCTGCGTCTGCTCGGCGACTACCTGGCGCGCACGATCAAGCTCATCCGCGCCCAGCAGGAAGAAGAGGTGACGCTGGCGGCCCTGGCCGAGCAGAGCCGCCAGCTTCTGGCCGAGCAGGAGCTGCTCGAAGCCCAGGCGCTCGAGGCGCTGCGCCTGGCCGCCCAGCCCGCGCCAGTGCCGCAGGACGGCGCCGGCGGGCTGCGCGTGTTCGCGCTTGGGCCGCTGCGCGTCGAGCGCGACGGCCGGCCGATCGAGCGCTGGGGTGGCGATAAGGCCGGCACCTACCAGGCCGAGGCGCTCTTCGCGTTTCTGTTCGATCGGCGCGGGCGCGGCCTGACCAAAGACGAGGCCGAGGAGGTGATCTGGCCCGACCTCGATCTTGACAAGGCCGACACGGCGTTTCACCGTACCGTCGCGGGCCTGCGCCGCACGCTCGAGCCTGGCCTGCGCCGCGGCAACGAGAGCAAGCTGATCGCCTACCATCACGAGCGCTACTGGTTCGACCCGGCCGCAGTGGCCTGGTGCGACGCCGACGCGTTTGCGGTGGCTGCCGAGCGCGGCCATACGCAGCTGCGCCAGGGCAACCTCGAGGGCGCGCGCGCCGCGCTGGCCGAGGCGGCCGAGCTGTACCGCGGCGACTATATGGACGACTGCCCGTTCTTCGGCGACTCGACCTATGTCGAGGCGCGCCGCGCCGAGCTGCGCGACCAGTATGTCGACGCGCTGCTGGCGCTCGGCGCGTGCTACGAGCGGCTGGCGCAGCCCGGCGAGGCAGCCACATGCTACCGCCGCGCGCTCGCAGCCGCCGCCGGCGATTGCCCGCGCGCCGAGGAGGCGCTCGAGCGCTTGCAGGGCGCCGCGTAGCTTATAGAGCTAGGACACACGCAGTTGGCGTGCTCAGCCTTCGGCAGAGCGGCGGTTGTATAGCTCGATCTGCCAGCGCCACTCGCTGTGATCCTCGGCGTGCCACCACTGCGTGAGGATGCCGATCTCGCCGCCCGGCAGCAGCACCGGCAGCCCGATCTCGGCCTGGCCGGGCCAGATATCGCTGCGCTCCAGGCTGCCGCCGCGGCGCATCAGCCGGGCGATCGGCGTATCGGCGGTCTGCGCCAGGTCGGTGCCGGTGGCCAGCGCGCGGCCGTCGGCGGCCCGCACCACGGCCGTGAGCACTGCGGGCGCGGCGTGCACCAGCAGTGCCGCGAAGCCGGCGTCGGCCCGGCCGCGCGCGAACAGTAGCCCCGTGGCGGCGGCCTGCGGGTACCATAGCTCCCAGTCTTCGGTGTGCTGCTCGGGCATTGTTGCCTCCTCCTCGTGCCTGCTTGCCACGCGCGCCGCCGCGCGCTGGGCGCGTACGGCGGCGCACGCGCAGCTACACAGCAATGGGCGTGCCCGGCGCCGTGGTATCATGGCGCGGGCAGCAGAGAAAGGGGCGAAGCGATGCTTGAGTGGCACACTGGCGAGCTGGCGATCAATGGCGTGCGGCTGCACTACCGCCGCACCTTCGGCGGCGGGCCGCCGCTGGTGCTGGTGCACGGCCTCACCGACAGCGCGCTGTACTGGGCGCCGGTGCTCGAGCGCCTGGGGCAGGGCTACGATCTGGTAATCTACGACGCGCGCGGCCACGGCCGCTCGGAGAAGCCCGCCGCCGGCTATACCTACGACCAGCTGGCCGACGACCTGGCCGCGCTGATCGGCGCGCTGGGACTCGATCGCCCGGTGGTGATCGGCCACTCGATGGGCGCAGCCACCACCGCGCTGGCAGCCGCGCGCTACCCGGCGCTCATGCGCGCGATTGTGCTCGAGGATCCGCCGGCCGGCGCGGACGTGAGCCCGGCGCTGCTGCGCGCGGTGTACGCCGACTGGCTGGCCGATCTGCAGGCCAAGCAGGCGCTTACGCGCGCCGAGCGCGTCGCGCGGGTGCGCGCCGAGCAGCCGCAGTGGTCGGCCGCCGACTACGAGCTGTGGGCCGACGACAAGGCGCTGGTGTCGCCCGACGCGCTCGAGATCATCCATACCCCCGGCACGCTCTGGTTCGATCTGATCGAACAGGTCGCGTGCCCCATCCTGCTGATCACCGGCGACCCTGTGCTAGGCGCGCTTTTGACGCCCGAGTTCGCGGCTGGCCTGGCGGCGCGCTGGCGCAATGGGAGCGTGGCGCATATTGGCGGCGTCGGCCACGCCATTCGCCGCAGCAGCCCCGAGGCCTACATCGCCGCCGTGCGCGAGTTCCTTGCGCGGGTGTGAAAGCTCCCCGTATGCACCTGCTCTCGGGCGCGGCTCATACCAATTCCGGCTGATCGCTTGGATTATGGTGAGGGTTCGGGGGCGGCTTTGCCGCCCCCATACGCATTAAGCGTAGTAGACAAGGACAGCTCTTGTGGTATGGTTGTTGTCGCCAAACCACAACCAAACACCGACAGGAGCCGCCCTGATGACGACTATACCACAGCTGGCCGCCACGCTTGCGGCGGTGTTGACCGAGGAAGCCGACCGTGCCGGCCGCCAGACCGGCTTTGTTCAGCGCTCGGACGCCAAACTGACCGGCAGTGTGTTCGTGCAAACGCTCGTGTTTGGCCTCGGTGCCGACCCGCAGGCGAGCTTGAGCGCCCTGACGCAGACGAGTGCCGCCTTGGGCGTAACCATCTCGCCCGAAGCCTTGCATCAGCGGTTTGACCGAACCGCCGCCACCTGTCTGGAACACGTGCTCGGGGCTGCGATTGGCGAGGTGCTGTGTGCTGACCCACTCAGCTTGCCCATCCTCGACCGCTTCGCCGAGGTGGTGGTGCAAGATAGTACCACGATCGCCTTGCCCGAGGCGCTCGCTGCGGTCTGGACCGGCTGCGGTAATGGCACGCCCGACGCCGGCAACGCGGCGCTTAAGCTCCAGGTCGCCCTCGACCTGCGCACGGGGCGCTTGCGCGGCCCGACCCTGCACGATGGCCGCGAGTCGGATGCTCACGCCACCCTGCATCACGATCTGCCGCAGGGCGCGGTCCGGCTGGTGGATTTGGGCTATTTTGACCTCGCCCTGCTGGCGGAGTTGGACGCGCGGGGCGTGTCCTGGTTCTCGCGCATGCAGGCACTGACCAGCCTGCAAACGGACGATGGACGCTGGTGGCGCCTGCACGACCTGCTGGCCGCCATGCCCGAGGCAACGCTCGATCTGCCGGTGCGGCTGGGGCGGGAGGCGCAGGTGCGGGCGCGCTTGCTGGCAGTGCGGGCACCGCAGGAGGTGGTCGACCAGCGCCGCCGCCGCTTGCGGGAGGAAGCCAAAGCGCAGGGCCAGATGGTCAGCGCGCTGCGCTTGGCCTTGGCGGCGTGGAGCGTGTTTGTGACCACCATCCCGCCGGACGGACTGACCGTGACGGAGGCGCTGGTGCTGGCGCGGGCGCGCTGGCAGATCGAACTGCTGTTTAAGCTGTGGAAAAGCCACGGGCAGATTGATCTGGTACGGGACGTGCAGCCGTGGCGGGTGCTGTGTGAATTGTATGGACGCTTGCTCAATCAAATTGTGCAGCATTGGCTGCTGCTCGTGAGCGGGTGGGATGCGCCCGCACGGAGTTGGGGCAAAGCGGCACAGACAATTCGTACGCATTGGATCGCGCTGGCAACGGCGATGGGGCAGCCCGCACGGCTGCGGGACGCGCTGACGACGCTGGCACGCTGTATTCAAGCAGGCTGCCGCAAGAACCGACGCAGGAAACATCCGTGTACCTTCCAGCGGTTTTTGATGAGTACCGATAGCTGTGTGGCGTAAGCTTAATGCGCATGGGGGCGGCTTCGCCGCCCCCGAAATTTCCTTTTCTTGTGCGGCGCCCAGCAAAGCCGGGCGCCGCACAAGAAAACACAAGTAATCAAACGGAGTTGGTATCAGCCCTCGAGCTCGGCGGCCGCGCCTGGCGCTCCATCCGGCACATAGTGCGTCAGCTGGTCGACCGCCGCGACCAGGCTGTGCATCAGCGTGTCGCCAAGCAGCGCCTGGTATTCGCGCTCGATCTCGGCGCGCGCCGCGCAGGCTTCCTCCAGGAACTTCCAGCCACGCTCCGTGCCGCGCACGCGCATGGCCCGCCGATCGGATCGGTCGGGCGCGGTTTCGACCATGCCGCGCGCCGCAAGCTCCTGCACCAGCCGGCCGGCGAACTGCTTGGTGGTGCCCATGCGCGTGGCGAGATCGACGATCCGCGTGCCGCCGTCGTCGATATTGGCGATCAGAAAGGTGTGCGCCATGCTTAGCCCCTGGTAGCCGCGCGCCGCGTATTTCGCCGCCGCCAACGCCTGGTAGTTGCGGTACAGCGTCAGCAGCTTGCGCGAGAGCGACTGCTGGCCTTCGGCGCGCAACGAGTCGCGATCGACCATAGATAGCCCCTTGACTATTTAGACAACAAGGTTTATTATATTAGACAACCGGGTTTACAGTATACCTGGGTTACTGTTATCATACCATACAGCGAGGCGTGCATGCACATCCACATTCTCCAGACTGGTTCGATCCGGGTCAAGCGCTCGTTTCTGGCCGGCAGCCTGGCTGCCGGCGGCCTGCCGCAGTTTTTGTGGGCCATGCGCGCCGACCGCGCGTGGGCCGATCCGCTGCCGATCTACGCCTGGCTGATCGAGCACCCCGAAGGCCTGATCCTTGTCGACAGCGGCGAAACCCGGCTTGCGCCAGCTTCGCCGCTGGTGCCGGGCCAGCTGCTGCTCGAGCCATCCGACGAGCTGCCCGAGCGGCTGCGCCAGCTTGGCGTGCGCCCAGGCGATATTCGCACTGTGGTGCTGACGCACCTGCACGGCGACCATGTGAACGGCCTGGCCGGGCTGCCGCAGCTGCCGTTGCTGGCCAGCGCCGCCGAGCTGCGGGCGATGCGCTCGCCCGGCGGGCGCCTGCTCTCGCGGCTGACGATCCACCCGCCGGCGTGGTTTGCGCCCGCGCCGATCGAGTTTCGGCCCGAGCCGATCGGCGGCTTCAGCCACAGCTACCCGCTGACGCGCGCCGGCGATGTGCGCGCCGTGCCGACGCCAGGCCACACCCGCGGCCACCTTTCGGTTATCGTGCGCGAGGGCGAGCTCGACGTGATGCTGGCCGGCGATGTGACGTATAGCGAAAGCGCGCTGCTGGCCGGGCAGCAGCAGGGGCCTTGCGCCGACGTGGCCGGCCACCGCGATACCCTGGCGCGCGTGCTGCGCCACGCTGCCGAGCGCCCGACGGTCTACCTGCCATCGCACGACATCGACGCGCCGCGGCGGCTGGCCGAGCGCGCTGCTATCGCAGCTGCCGTGGCGTAGCGGCTGGCCGCCACGGCCGATCCGCCCGTGCCCGGCGCGCGTAGAAGAAGTGGGCACGCACGGCAATGAGGACCAAGGCATGTTTGGCAGTATGACCTATCTGATCTGGCTTGCGCTGTTCGTGGGCCTGCCGCTGCTGGCGCTGGCGCTGGCGGCGCGGCGCCGGCTGTGGCCGCGCCGCCGCGCGCTAGCCTGGACGCTGCTCGGCGCGCTGGCAGGCGGCTGGGCCTGGGACGCCGGGATCGTCAAGCTCGGCACATGGGATTACATTCCCGAGCATATCGCCGGGGTGTGGATCGGCGGCCTGCCGCTTGAAGAGTGGCTGTGGATCGTCGGCGTCACACTGATGTTTGCGATGCTCACAATTTTGATCGAAGAGCGGCGTTAGGGACTCGGAAAGTCCACATCATCCCGCTTGGTGGGGGCGCGGGGGCGGCAAAGCCGCCGCTCTGCCACAGCGCGAAAAACGAATACCTTTGGAGGGTCGCAGACCCTCCAAACCTCCCATGGATGATGACCAATTTCTAAGTCCCTTAGCCGCTTAGCAAGGTGTGCAGGTTAGAAATGGAACGCTTCATACCAACGCTGATTCTGATCGGCACGGCGCTGGTGTTTCACGGCATCCTGTGGGCGCGCAACGCCGCGTTTCTGTGGTCGCGCCGGCGCACCATCCTGGCGGTGGTGCTGCTCGCCGAGCTGTGGCAGCTCGTCACCGACCCGATCGGCGCGATCTGGGGCGCCTGGCGCATCAACCAGGCTCAGGTGCTCGGCATCTGGCTGTATGGCGTTGGCATCACGCCTATCGATAATCTGCTGGGGATCGCGCTGGTGAGCAGCGCCGCCGCGTGCGCCGTGCTGGTGTTCGGCTATGGCCCGCGCCGCTGGATCTGGTAGGCCGCGCCCGCCGCACCTATGCTATAATGCCCACAGTTCGCACACAGGTGCTACAGCGCGAGGCGGCATGAGCGACGACCGAATTCTCGACCCTAACTCCGGCGAAGACGACCAGCAGGTCGAGAAGAGCCTGCGCCCGAAGAAGCTGGCCGAGTTCATCGGCCAGGAAAAGATCGTCGAGCAGCTCAAGATCGCGATCGCCGCCGCCAAGGGCCGCAAAGAGCCGCTCGACCACACGCTGTTCTACGGGCCGCCCGGCCTGGGCAAAACCAGCCTGGCCGGCGTGCTGGCCAACGAGATGGGCGTGAACATCAAGCTCACCTCCGGCCCGGCGATCGAGCGCGCCGGCGACCTCGCCGCCATCCTCACGAATGTCCAGAAGGACGACGTGCTGTTCATCGACGAGATCCACCGCCTCAACCGCGCCGTCGAAGAGGTGCTCTACCCCGCGATGGAAGACTTCGCGCTCGACATCATGGTCGGCAAGGGCCCGAGCGCGCGCAACCTGCGCCTGAACCTGGCCAAGTTCACCGTGGTGGGCGCCACCACGCGCGTGGCGCTGCTCACCTCGCCGCTGCGCGACCGCTTCGGCTCGGTGCATCGCATGGAGTTCTATTCGGCCGAGGCGCTGTTCGATATCGTCATGCGCTCGGCGCGTATCCTCGGCGTTGTGTCCACGCCCGAGGGCGCGCACGAGATCGCCCGGCGCGCGCGCGGCACGCCGCGCATCGTCAACCGGCTGCTGCGCCGCGTGCGCGATTACGCCCAGGTGGTCGGTGGCGGCGTGATTACGCTCGAGGTCGCCCGCGTGGCCCTGGCGCAGCTGGAGGTCGACGAGCTTGGGCTCGACGAGAACGACCGCCGGCTGCTGCGCGCGATCATCGAGCTGTTCAACGGCGGGCCGGTGGGCCTCTCGACGCTGGCCGCCGCGCTGGCCGAAGAGGTCGACGCGATCGAAGATGTGTACGAGCCGTTTCTGCTCCAGCTTGGCTTTCTGCAGCGCACGCCACGCGGCCGCATCGCCACCCGCCGCGCCTACGATCACCTTGGCATCACCTACATCGAGAAGCTGCCGCCCGACACCGGCCCCGAGCAGGCGCGCCTCTGGTAGGCCGCTGCGCGGAATTTCAGCCGGTGCCAGCCGCAATGCCGCGCGCGTATGCCTCAGGCTAGCGCGGCACCAGCCTCCGCGCCCTGAGGCATCCGCCACCAGCCTGGCACGCGCTGCCGCGCTCTGTTCCTGCCGGCTGATACGCTGTTCGCTTGATCACGTAGAGATTGTGTTGCACGACGTGGCGAAGCCACGTCGTGCAACACAATACGAAATTTGCGGGCGGCGAAGCGGCGCAGGGGTGCGGCCGCCGCGAAACGATGGTATAATTCCATCCCGCACGCATGTTTGGAGACGATTCCGCGTACGCCTATGTCGAATGTCCCACAGCGAATCGGCAACTACCAGCTCGAGCGCCAGCTCGGCAAAGGCGGCATCGGCGAAGTGTGGCTCGGCCGCCACCGCAGCCTCGAGAACCGCCTGAGCGCGGTGAAGCTGCTGATGTCGCAGGACCCCGAGTGGGTCGACCGCTTCGGCCGCGAGGCCAGCATCACCAGCCGCCTGCGCCACGAGCATATTATTCAGATCTTCGATCACGGCTACCAGCAGCCGTTCTACTATACCGTCATGGAGTACGTGGCCGGCGGGGCGCTGCGCAGCTTGCTGAAGCCCGGCCAGCCGCTGGCGCTCGACCTGGCGCTGCGGATCTTTCGCGACGCCGGCGCCGCGCTCGATTACGCCCACGCCCACGGCGTGATCCACCGCGATGTCTCGCCCGGCAATATCCTCGTCGAGCAGGAGACCGGGCGCGTGCTGCTCACCGACTTCGGCATCGCCCGCGAGTCTGGCCGCACCGGCATGACCACGATCAGCAAGGTGATGGGCACGCCCGGCTACCTCTCGCCCGAGCACGCATCGTCGGCCACGGCCGTCACGCATCTATCCGATATTTACAGCCTGGGCGTAGTGCTCTACGAGATGCTCAGCGGCAACCTGCCGTGGGATCACGTGCCCGGCATGCCCGACAGCACCGGCGGGGCGTTTGCGCCGCCGCCGCCGCTGCGCGAGCGCGGCGTGCAGGGCCTGCCGCCGGATGTCGACCGCGTGCTGCTGACCATGCTGGCGCTCGACCCGGCCAAGCGCTACCCCAGCCTCCGCGCGGCGATCGACGAGCTCGACCAGGTGCTGGCGCGCCATACCGGCCCGACGCAGGTGCTCGGCGCGCCCGAGAAAGAGCGCCCGCTGCTGGTGCCCGGCTTCGACCCATCTGCCGGCGCCGCGCCGCTCATCCCGGCCAAGCCGGTCGAGCCCCACCCGGTTGAAAAGATCCTCGGCGCCGACCTGATCAAAGGCCCCATGCAGAAGGCCCGCGAGCGCGCCGAGGCGCTGGCGCGCCGCGCCGAGCTCGAGGCGCTGCTGAACGCCTGGAGCAAGGCTGGCCCGTTTCGGCGCAAGCTGCTGGGCCGCCAGGCGCTGTTTCACCGCTCGACCAGCACCAACGTGTATTTCTACACGCTGAACGTGCTCTACGAGACGCGCGAGCCGATCAAAACCGTCGAGGAGCCCGATGTCCAGGCCCAGCCGATCGGCCGCGAGCGCGAGCAGGATCGCTGGGGCCTGGCCCTGCCGGCGCCCAAGGGCTTTCAGGCCGACGCCGGCGGCACGGTGACGCTGCCCGGCTCGACGCGCGTGCTCACCTGCGACGACTGCGAGGGCCACGGGCGCACCACCTGCCCGCGCTGCAAGGGCGCCGCGCGCGTGCTGGTGCGCCGCGATTCGGCGAAGCCCGGCCAGGCCGCCAGCCAGCCGGCCGCGGGGCAGGCCACCGCCACCGCCGCCCCGCCCCAGCCGGCGCAGGTGCTGGTGCCCTGCCCCGACTGCTCGGGCAGCGGCAGCCTCAAGTGCGACCGCTGCGATGGCCTTGGCCGGCTGGTGCAGCGCAAGACAACTACGTGGCGGCGGCGCGCCGAGCTGCTGCGCAGCAACGACGACCTGCCGCTGCTCGACGAGAACTGGCTGCAGCGCGAGTGCAAGCTCACCGAGGTGTATCGCGAGCAGCAGGCCGGCGATGTGCGCGCCGAGTGGAAGCTGGTGCCCGGGCTGGCCGAGCTGCTGGCGAAGGCGCAGACCGGCGCCGGCCCCGATACGCGCATCGCGCTGAGCGAGGTGGCGATCGCCTTCATCCCGATCACCGAGATCATCTTCGACCTCGGCGAGCTGCCGGCCGCGCCGGCCGCGCCAGCCGCGCCCGCCAAGAACGGCAAGGCCGCCAAGCAAAAGCGCTCGGCCGAGAGCGGCCTGTACAGCTGGCATATCTATGGCTTCGAGCGCAGGCTGCCGCGCGACTGGCGCTTTCTCAACTGGGACGCGGTGCTGATGTATGTTTTCGGCGGGCTGCTGGCGCTGCTGCTCGTCGCGATCCTCGTGATCTCGCTCCTTGGCCGCTGATCGCCGCGCGCTGCAACAATGCCGCGCCGGCCGGCGTATCATCGGCATAAGCGAAAGCACTGGCCGCAGGCCATAGACACAAGGAGCGACATCATGTACAACCCCAGCCAGCGGCTCATGCGCAGCCGCACCGACAAAGTCATCGCCGGCGTGGCCGGCGGCATTGGCCAATATCTCGCGATCGACCCGGTGATCGTGCGGCTCGCGCTCGTGGCGCTGGTGTTCACCGGCGTGGGCGTGCTGCTCTACCCGGTGCTGTGGCTGATCATGCCGGTCGAGGGCGGCCAGCGCCCCGCGCCCGACCAGGTGTTCGACGAGATGCGCCAGCAAGCCCAGCGCGTGGGGGACGAGGTGCGCGAGGTGTTTGTGTCGTCGCGCCGCGTGCGCTTCGACCCGATGACTGGCCAGCCGGCCGACCCTGAGGCCGAGATCCCGATCAACAATGTCGGCGGTGGGGCCGCGCCATCTACCCCCGAAGAGCGCCGCAACCGCGTGCTCGGCGTGGTGCTGCTGGGCGTCGGCGCGATCATCCTGCTGAGCATGATCCCCGGCTTCGGCAAGCTGCTGCTGCCGGTGGTGCTGATCGCCGCTGGCGTGATGGTGCTGCGCCGCCGCTAATGCCAGCGCGGCACTCGGCTAGTATATGTATAGGTTCGGGGGTGGCGAAGCCGCCCCCGAACTTTCTGTTTGCGATGCCCTTGCTGTATGTGGTTCGGGGCGGCGAAGCCGCCCCGAATATTGTGCGATGCGCTGCCCGGCGAAGACGGGCAGCGCATCGCATACAGAAAGTGATCACGAGATAGGATGAATAAAAATTTGAAATTGGCGTAATCCGCGCGTAATCCGCCGATCTTCTCAGCCGGAGCGCGCCAGGCTATGCTAGTATTCGAACCGAAGAGGGGCAGCGTCGCAAATCGCTCCACAACGCACCACGCATCCAAGCTCCAAGCACTTCACTTCACAGCGTGCCCTGGGCCACATGCAATCCAGCCAGCCAGGGCGCTCCTCTTCCTCCGCCCGCACCAGGACGATCTGCTCCGCGACGAACGAACCGCGCCGGCCTGCCACGGAAGTGGCGGCCGGCGCGGTTCGTTCGTCGCGTGCGTATGCGGCCAGATGCCGAGCTGGTACTATACGCTGTTCGCTTGATCACGTATAGATTGTAGGAGTTACGCACTTGTTCTGTTCGGCTTGCTCAAGCGACGAGATTGAGCCTGCGGCAGCATGGTACCTCTCCATCTTCTGTATGCGGTTTTTCCGCGCGGAGCGCGGAAAAACCGCATACGATTTGTAGATACAGTACCGCCGAATTTGGTATTACTTCCCCTTCCCCAGCTCGGCCGAGCGCCGGTAGGCCGCCCAGATCGCGTCGGTGAGCACCGTGCGCAGGCCGCCGCGCTCAAGCTCGTACAGCGCCGCAGCTGTGGTGCCGGCCGGCGATGTCACGCCGTTCTTCAGCTCGGCCAGGTGCTTGCCGCTCTGCATGGCGTACAGCACCGAGCCGTGCATGGTTTCGAGCACCAGCTGCTGGGCCATGTAGCGCGGGAACCCGAGGTGCACGCCGGCGTCGACCATGGCCTCCATCAGCAGGAAGAAGTAGGCCGGCCCGGTGCCCGAGAGCGCCGTGGCCATATCCAGGTAGTTCTCGTCGTCGACATACTGCTCGTGGCCGAACGAGCCGAGGATGGTGCGCGCCCAGCCGCGCTGCTGCTCGGTCACGGCCGGCGCGGCCGTCCACACGGTCATGCCGTGGCCGATCTGCGCGGGCGTGTTCGGCATCGAGCGCACCACCTGCGGGTGGCCCAGCAGGTCGGCGAAGTGCCGCAGTGGCGCGCCGGCCACAATCGAGATCACCAGCTCGCCGTCGCCGAGCGTGCCGCGCAGCTCGGGCAGCAGCCGCGGCAGTGTCTGCGGCTTCACCGCGAACACCGCCACCTGCGCCCAGTGCACCGCCGCGACGTTGTCGTCGGTCACCTGCACGCCGTAGCGCCCGGCGATCTCGTCGCGCCGCTCGGCGCGCAGCTCGGTGGCCATGATCTGCCCCGGCTCAACCAGCTCTTGCTGCAGCATGCCGCTGATCATCGCCTCGCCCATGATTCCCGCGCCGATCACCGCTATTCGTAAGTCGCGTATCATTACAATCTGGCCTTTCCGCCACAGTCAAGGTGGCAAGATGGCAAGGTGGCAAGATGACAGAGCTGCCCCGCTGAGCTTGTCATCGTGTCGCCCGGTCATCTTGTCAGCGCTGCTCGTACCCCTCGGTGCCCGGCACGCCGAAGCCCGCGCACAGCGCTACCACTTCTTCGCGCACCCGCCCGATCACCGCCTCGTCGCCGATATGCGTCACTACTTCGTCGATCAGCCTGGCCACGCTGTCCATCTCGGCCACGCCCATGCCGCGCGTGGTGATCGCCGGCGTGCCGATGCGGATGCCGCTCGTCACGAGCGGCGACTTATCGTCGAACGGCACCGAGTTTTTATTCAGGGTGATATGCGCGCGGTCGAGCGCCTCCTGGGCGGCCTTGCCGGTCACGCCCTTGTTGCGCAAATCGACCAGCATGAGGTGGTTGTCGGTGCCGCCCGAGATGATATGGTAGCCGCGGCCGATCAGCGCGCCGGCCAGCGCCTGGGCGTTGCGGATGATCTGGGCGGCGTAGTCGGCAAACTCGGGCTGCAGGTTCTCGCGGAAGCCGACGGCCTTGGCGGCCACCACGTGCATGAGCGGGCCGCCCTGCGCGCCGGGGATCACATTCTTGTCGAGCAGCTCCGACATCATCAGCGTGCGCCCGCTCTTGGCGGCCGTCTGGCCGAATGGGTTCTCGAAATCCTGGCCCATCAGGATCAGGCCGCCGCGCGGGCCGCGCAGCGTTTTGTGGGTGGTAGAGGTGACGACATGCGCGTGCGGCACCGGGCTGGGCAGCAGGCCTTTGGCGATCAGCCCGGCCGGGTGGGCGATGTCGGCGAACAGAAACGCGCCCACCGCGTCGGCGATCTGGCGGAAGCGCGCGAAGTCGATCGCCCGCGAGTAGGCGCTCGCGCCCACGGTGATCATCTTCGGCTTCTCGCGCCGCGCCACCGCCTCGACCTGGTCGTAGTCCAGCAGCTCGCTGTGCGGGTCCACGCCGTAGGCTACGAAGCGGTATAGCTGGCCCGAAAAATTCACCGGCGAGCCGTGGGTCAGGTGGCCGCCGTGCGACAGGTCCATGCCCAGCACGGTGTCGCCGGGCTTGAGGAAGGTGAAGTACACCGCCATATTCGCCTGGGTGCCCGAGTGCGGCTGCACATTGGCGTAGGCCGCGCCGAACAGCTCGCGCGCGCGCGCCCGCGCCAGGTTCTCGGCCTGATCGACATATTCGCAGCCGCCGTAGTAGCGGTTGCCGGGGTAGCCCTCGGCGTACTTATTGGTGAGGATCGAGCCCTGCGCTTCGAGCACGGCGCGGCTGGTGTAGTTTTCGCTGGCGATCAGCTCGAGCCCATCGCGCTGGCGCCGGGCCTCGCTGGCCAGAATGTGGGCGACGTCGGGGTCGTTCTGCCAGAGCGTGGCGAGTGCTGACATGCTGGTGCTTCCTTTCAGATTCGTTGGTTGGCGGGCGGCGCTGCCCTGCCGCTGGGGCGCTATTATACCAAATCCGCCCGCGCCCTTTTGCTCTGCGCGCGGGCATACGAAAATCCCCCTTTCTCGCCGAGAAAGGAGGATGGTGCGGGCGCCAGGCTGCGGCGAGCCGGGCCTAGTTCAAGCTGTAGTGTGCGCTGGCGGGAGGCTGCGGCTCGGAAGTGCTGCCGGCGGCAACGTCGAGCGCGTACGAGAGCTGCGAGATGAACTCGTGCAGGTCGAAGGGTTTCGGCAGCGTGGCGCAGCGCATCTGGGCCGTCGGCCAGCTGATCTCGTTCAGCAGGCGGCTGTCGGTCGAGCTGAGCAGCACGCCAACATTGCGCAGCGCGGGGCTCTGGCGTAGCTGCTGGAGCAGCTGCATGCAGGTGTCGGCATCGCCAGGGCCGATATCGACGATCACGCCGTCGGGCTGGGCGCGCTCGATCTCGCAGATAGTTGGCGGCAGGCTGGCGCAGCGCCGCATGGTATAGCCTTCGCCGAGCAAAATTTCTTCGATCAGCGCGGAGATGCTGCGATCGTGTTCGGCAACAAGAATGGTACGGCCTTTGGTCATTTCTCTGTCCTTCCGCTGGCGATACAGTGCGTGCCAGGCACGCTACCATACCGCTGCGGCTGCTTCTGCCGCAGGTACGGCTGCGGCGTAAGGTCACCGGCATATTGAACTATGCGTAATGCGAGATGCAAGCGCGCATTTCGAGGTTGGCTTTGTCTCACCGGCCGCGCGGCGCCTGTGCTTGCGCCTGCCCCAGGGCCTGGTGGCGAGCAGTGTGGGGATGAGAGAGGGCCGGCTATGCCTCGAATGGGTGCGCAAGGTGTGCGGGGCCAGTGCGGCCCCGCGTTCGCCGAGTAATACTGAGCATGGTGCCATCGGCATGGAACTCGAATGCCTACACGTCCTGCTCCGCCCCTCGTCCAGCATGCGTTATTACCGGCGTGAATGTAGTCTAGCAGCTTTGCGGCTACTCCGGTGTGGGGGAAATTGCCGAGCGCGTGTCGGGTAAATACCCTACAGCTTCTTGCAGGCGGCTAGCTCTCGTCGAACCAGCCGCGCTGCATGGCGTAGCGCACCAGCGCCGCGCGGCTGTGCAGCCCGAGCTTCTCCATCGCGCGGTTTTTGTAGGTGTCGACGGTCTTCACGCTGATGCCCAGCCGCGTCGCGATTTCTTTGTTGCTGTAGCCGAATGCGGTGAGCCGCACGACATCGGCCTCGCGCGCGCTTAGGTCGGCCTCGGCGCTTTCGTTGGCGGCCTGGGTGCGCACGAAGCTCTGCACCACCCGCCCGGCGATGGCTGTGTCGAGGTGGGTGCGGCCCTCGGCGACCGCGCGGATTGCGCTCAGCAGCTCGGCGGCGGAGGTTTGCTTCAGCATATAGCCGCGCGCGCCGGCCTGGAGCATCTGGCGCACATAGCCCGGCTCGCTGTGGCGCGTCAGCGCGACGACCTGGATCTCGGGGCAGGTTTCGAGCAGCTGCGCGGTGAGCTGCGCGCCGCTCAGGCCCGGCATCGACACGTCGATGACCGCGACATCGGGCCGGCAGTCGCGGATCTGATCGATCGCGATGCGGCCATCGCTCGCCTGACCGATCACTTCCATGTCCATCTGCTCGCCGATCAGCGCCGCCAGGCCTTCGCGCAGCACGGCGTGGTCGTCGGCGAGAAATATGCGCAGCTTATGAAGTCGCATCAGCGCCTCCGCGCGGCCCTAGCGGAATACGTATAAACAACGTCGTGCCGCTTCGCCGGGCCGACTCAATCGTGACAGTGCCGTTCACCAGCGCGACGCGCTCGTGGATGCCCAGCAGGCCGAGTCGCCGCTCGCCGGCCTGGCCCGTGCTGGCGACGTCGGTGTCGAAACCGATCCCGTCGTCTTCGACGATCAGGCTGAGCTGGTTATCGTGCTGCTCGAGTATCACGCTCACGTGGTGTGCCTCGGCGTGCTTGAGCACATTGGTGAGCGCTTCTTGCACTACCCGGTACACCACGATCTCGATCTCGCCCGCCAGCCGTGCGCTCGTGTCGGGCATCGCCTGGAACTCGGCGGCGATGCCGTGGCGCTCGGCCCATTCCTCGACGTGCTGCTGCAGCGCCGCGCGCAGGCCCAGGTCGTCGAGCAGGCTGGGGCGCAGCTCGAACGCCAGCTGGTCGACATCGCGGTCGAGCCGGTGGGCGATCTGCTGGAGCCGCGCAAGCTGCTTGGCGCGCGCGGGGCTGAGGCGCGGCGCGGCGAGCTGGTCGAGCCCGATGCGCAGCGCGCTGAGCTGTTGCCCGAGCTGGTCGTGCAGCTCGCGCGCGATACGCCGGCGCTCTTCCTCTTGGGCGGTGACGAGCTGGCGCAGCACCTGGCTGCGCGCCAGCTCGGCGCGCTGGCGATCGGCCACTTCGGATTGCAGCTGCTGGTTGGCAATTGCGAGCGCGCTGGTGCGTTCTGTTACGCGCTGCTCGAGCAGCGCCTGCCCCTGCTGCAAGATATCGTCGGCCTGCTTTTGGCGGGTCAGGTCGCGCATGACTTTCACGAAGCCCTGCACCGTGCCGTGCGCGTCGTGGATCTGCGACATAAGGCTACTGGCGTAAAAACGCGCCCCATCTTTGCGCACCTGCCAGCGCTCATCTTCCGATCGGCCCCTCTGGAGCGTCTGTTGCAATTCCTGTTCCGGTGCTCCTTGGGTGCGATCTTCCGGCGTAAACAGCAGCGCGCCGGGTTGGCCCAGCACCTCGGCCTCGCTATAGCCCAGCAGTCGCTCGGCGGCCGGGCTCCAGCTATCGATCCGCCCGCCCAAATCCTGCGTAAAGATCGCGAAATCCTGCACGCTTTCGAACAGCAGGCGCAGCCGAATTTCATTGGCCTGTAGCGCCTCTTCGGCACGCTTGCGCTCGGTGATGTCGATGAATGTCAGGATCACGCCGTCGATCTTGTCTTCGACGGTGCGGTAGGGCAGCAGCCGGGCCAGGTACCAGTGCGCGTCCTGGCTGGCCACCTCGCGCTCGACTTTGGCGAGGGTTTCGAGCACGCCCATCGCGTCGGCGGCCAGCTGCGTGTAGCTGAGCTTGTGGGTGATGTGGGTCAGTGGCCGATTGATATCGGATGGGATGAGGTTGAAGATCACCTGGGCGCTGGGCGTGTAGCGCTTGATCCGCATCTCGCGATCGACAAAAATCGTGCCGATCTCGGTCGAGGCCATGAGGTTGAGTAGGTCGTTGTTCGACTGGCTGACCTCGTCGACTTTATGCTTTAGCTCCTGGTTGACTGTGGTCAGCTCTTCGTTCACCGACTGCAGCTCTTCTTTGCTGGTTTCAAGCTCTTCGGTGGCGGCGCGCAGCTCTTCGTTGATCGCCTGCAGCTCTTCATTGGCGGCCTTGTACTCTTCCACCGCCGTTTCGTACTGCTCGATCGTGGTGCGCAGCTGGTCTTTGGTGCGCTGGAGCTCGTCTTCGAGCTGGCGCACCACCGGCTCGGCATCGTTAGGCGCTAACTGCTCGAACGTGCTGGCGTCGGCCAAGTCGCGAAACACCACCAGCACATAGCCGCGGGCCCAATCGGGCGCCTGCAACGGCCGGACGATCAGGTCGACGAGGCGCGCACCGCCAGCGGTGGCGATACGCACGCGCCGGATCTCGATGTCGCTGATCTTCTGCATGGCCGCGAATAACGCCGTGCGCAGTTCGAGCCGCAGGTCGGGGTGCACCACCTTGAGTAGGTTGTGCGACGGCTCGCCCTCGATGAACTGCAAAAAGGCGCCAATACCGCGCGACAGGTGCACGATGTCGTAGTCCTCGTTGACGATCACGCTAGGCGGGATGTAGTTGGCCAGCAGCTGGCTGTGCAGCTCGCCGAACGAGTGCAGGCCGGCGTCGCTCGGGCCGCGCTTGGCGGCCTGCGGCCGGTGCGGCGGCCCCACCAGCGGCAGGCCAGGGACAGTACTCGGCGCAGCGTTGGGAGCGAGCCGGCGCTGGAACAGGCGCTGGCTTTTGTCGATCGGCACGAACAGCCCCGGCACGCCGTCGGTCGACTCCGAGGCGCCCAGCAGCATCACGCCCTCGGGCCGCAGCACGAAGTGAAACAGCTGCAGCACCTGCTCTTGCACGTCGCGGTTGAGGTAGATCAGCAGGTTCCGGCAGGTGATCAGGTCGAGCTTCGAGAACGGCGGGTCGCGCAGCAGGTTGTGCGGCGCGAACAGCACCAGGTCGCGGATCTCTTTCTTGATGCGGTAGCGGCCCTGCTCGGCCTGAAAAAAGCGCTGGAGCCGCTCGGGCGCGACATCGGCGGCGATCGTGTCGGGGTACACGCCCTGGCGGGCGATGCCGATCGCGTCTTCGTCGATGTCGGTGGCGAAGACCTGGATGGTCGGCGGCAGGTCGAGCAGCAGGGCGCACTCGTAGAGCAAGATTGCCACCGAGT
Source organism: Kouleothrix sp. (assembly GCF_046328425.1). NCBI lineage: Bacteria > Bacillati > Chloroflexota > Chloroflexia > Chloroflexales > Roseiflexaceae > Kouleothrix > Kouleothrix sp. The sequence goes on along the minus strand of NZ_JAXLWP010000004.1, from coordinate 168,399 downwards.
AGGCTTCCTCGCCTGTGGCGCAGCCCGCCACCCAGGCGCGGATCTGCTCGCCCGGCTCTTTGCCGGCAAAGATCGCCGGGAGCACCGTGGTGAGCGCGTGCCAGGCGGCGGTGTCGCGGAAGAAGTTCGTCACGCTGATCAGCAGGTCGCGCAGCAGCGCCTGCACCTCGTCGGGCCGCGAGCGCAGCACGGCCAGGTACGCCGCCAGATCGACCATGCCGGTGACCTGCATGCGCCGGCCGATGCGGCGCAGCAGCGTTGGGCGCTTGTACTGGCTGAAATCGTGGCCGGTGCGCGCGCGTAGCAGCGCGAAGATCTCGCGCAGCGTGTCGGCTTCGATCTCGGGCCGCACCGCCTCGGTGGGCAGGTGCATAGTCGCGGCGGTGCGCCAGTAGGCGATCAGCTGGCCGGGCATATCGGCCACTGCGAGAATGAAATCGACCAGGCTGGTGGCGATCACATTGCGCGGCATCGCATCGAACTCGGCCTCGGCCGGATCCTGCACCAGCACCACCCCGCCGCGCTCTTTGATGCGCTGCACGCCGATCGTGCCGTCGGCGCCGCTGCCGCTGAGCACGATCGCGGCGGCGCGCTGCGCGTGCGTCTCGGCCAGGGTGCGAAAGAACAGGTCGATCGGCGCGCGCCGGCCGCGCGGGCCTTCGGGCTCGGTGAGCTGCACGCTGCCGTCGGCCATCGAAAGGTGCTTGGTGGGCGGGATGACATACACATGGTTGGCAAGCACCTGCGTCGGCTCCAGTACCTGCGTCACGGGCATGCTGGTGACCTGCTGCAGCACGCTGGCGAGGTTGCTCTCGAATTCAGGCGGCAGGTGCAGAATCACCACAAAGGCCATGCCGCTGTCGGGGGGCATATGGCTGAACAGCGAGCGCAGCGCCGCAACCCCGCCCGACGACGCGCCAATGCCGACGATCGGAAAGGTTTCGTCGCTCTCGGCTGGCTCCTGGGCTGGTTTGGCCCGCGATTTGCGGCGCGGCGAGTTGGCCTTCATACTGCCTCCAGCTAGCGCTTCGGAGTGCGCAGGTGCTGCCGCCGGGCGGCACCTGCGCAAAAGTATTAGAAGCTGCCCGACAAGGGTGGTTTGGAGCGACGAAGTCCCTCGCACTTGCCCTTTTCAGACATGCTGTACGTGTCGATCTTCTGCACCTTTGGTATGCATTAGACTGTATTGGAAATACGGGATAGGACGTACGCAGTTGCGCTGTTCGGCTTCCCGAAGCCGCGCACATCTTGCCTGCGGCAGCAAGGTACTTTTTGATCATTGTGTGCGGTTTTCTGCGCTCCGCGCGGAAAAACCGCACACCTCTACGGCATAAGGTACCGCTCTGCCGAAGGCTGAGCTCGCCAACTGCGTAAGTCATAAGGGGAGCCGGAGGGGCAAAGCCCCTCCGAACCTCGCTGGTGGGGCATATATGCTAGCAAAGCTAGCATATATGCCCCACCAACAGAAGATTTTGGGGCCGCAGGCCCCCAAACCCCCACCATTATTATTTCCAATAAAGTCTATTATACGACGGGTTCGCGAACCGGGCGAAGCCGCTGCGGCGGCATATTTCATGCTGCGCTGCCAGGATAGCAATACTCGCGCCGTAGCGGAAAGGGAACCGTATGCCGGGCCACGATATCATCGTGATTGGCGCTTCGGCCGGTGGGGTCGAGGCGCTGATTACGCTTGCGCGTGGGCTGCCCGCCGAGCTGCCAGCGGCGGTGTTCATGGTGCAGCACCTGCCGGCCAGCGGCCCCACACTGCTGCCCGAGCTGCTCGGCAGCGCCGGCCCGCTGCCCGCGAGCATCCCGCGCGACGGCGCGCCGATCGCCCAGGGCCAGATCTACCTGGCGCCGCCCGACCGGCACATGCTGATCGAGCCCGGCCATATCCATATTGTGCCAGGCCCAAAGGAGAACGGCTTTCGCCCGGCGATCGACGCGACCTTTCGCACTGCGGCGCGCGCCTATGGCCCGCGCGTGGTTGGCGTGATCCTGACAGGCATGCTCGACGACGGCACCGCCGGGCTGCTGGCGATCAAGCGCCGTAGCGGCGTGGCGCTGGCGCAGGCCCCTGCCGAAGCGCCGTTCCCCAGCATGCCGGTCAATGCCATCCGGTATGTCGACGTCGACGCGGTGCTGTCGCTGGCCGAGATCGCGCCCATGCTGGCGCACCTGGCCGGCGAGCCGGCCGCCGAAAGGAGCGATCTGCCCATGGACGACGATACCGATCACGCCGCCGACATCCTTGAGATGCGCCCCGCCGCGCTCGAGAGCGCCGCCGACCAGGGCGTAGCTGTGCCGTTCTCGTGCCCCGACTGCGGCGGCGTGCTGGCCGAATTCTACGACGGCGACCTGTTGCGCTTCCGCTGCCAGGTGGGCCACAGCTACTCGCGCGAAAGCCTGCTGGCAAGCCAGACCGAGCAGCTTAGCTACCAGCTGTGGGCGGCCTACCGCGCGCTCAACGAGCGCGCCACCCTGGCGCGGCGGCTCGCGCGCGACGCGCACCGCCTGAACGATCAGTTTGGCGAGCACCGCTTCTCGCAGCTGATCGCGCAGGCCGAGCAGCAGAAAGAGCGCGTTCGCGCCGCGCTGATCAAAGACGACCCCGACGGCGACACGGGCGAGTAGGCCGGCAGCGCCGCGCATATGCAGCATCTGTGCTATACTCCTCGCAATTCGATCCGCAAACGCGAACGCACAGAGGGGTTTGCGCTATGTCGCTGCTACCAAGCGCCACCGTCGCCGAGATCGCCCGCTACGACGGCCAGACCGTCACGCTGGCCGGCTGGGTGGCCAATAAAACCGAGAAGGGCAAGCTGATCTTTCTTCGCCTGCGCGATGGCAGCGGGGCGATCCAGTGCGTGGTATTCAAGAAGAACGTGCCCGAAGCGACCTTCGCCGCCGCCCAGCAGCTCACGCTCGAAAGCTCGTGCCGCGTCAGCGGGGCGGTGCGCGCCGACGCGCGCGCCCCCGGCGGCTACGAGCTCGACGTCAGCGCGCTCGAGGTGGTGCAGGTGCCGGCCCAGGAGTACCCCATCCAGCCCAAAGAGCACGGCACCGAGTTTCTCATGGAGCACCGCCACCTGTGGGTGCGCTCGGCCAAGCAGCACGCGCTGCTGCGCATCCGCGCCGAGGTGATCGCCGCCGCCCAGGAGTGGCTCAACAGCCAGGGCTTCGTGCGCTACGATACGCCGATCCTCACGCCGGTGGCCGCCGAGGGCACCACCAACCTGTTCGCTACCGAGTACTTCGACCTCGGGCCGGCCTACCTGGCGCAGACTGGCCAGCTCTATGTCGAGAGCGGCATGATGAGCTTTGGCAAGGTCTACTGCTTTGGCCCGACGTTTCGCGCCGAGAAGAGCAAGACCCGCCGGCACCTCACCGAGTTCTGGATGATCGAGCCCGAGGTGGCGTTCGCGACGCACGAAGACAACCTGGTGCTGCAGGAAAACTTCGTCAGCGCGATCGTGCAGCGCTGCCTCGAGCGCCGCGCCGAGGATCTGAAGGTGCTCGAGCGCGACACCGCCACGCTCGAGCGCTGCCTGCCGCCATTCCCGCGCATCAGCTACGACGACGCGCTGGCACTGATCGAGCAGAATCAGGGCCAGGTCGAGGCCGCCACGCCCATCCCATGGGGCGAAGACCTCGGCGCCCCGCACGAGACGCTGATCGCCAGCAAGTTCGACAAGCCGGTGTTTGTGGAGAAATACCCGGCCGCGGTGAAGGCGTTCTACATGGAGCCCGACCCGGCGCGGCCCGAGGTGGCGCTCTGCGCCGACCTGCTGGCGCCCGAGGGCTATGGCGAGATCATCGGCGGCAGCCAGCGCATCCACGACGCAGCGCTGCTCGAGCAGCGGCTGCGCGAGCACGGCCTGCCGGTCGAAAGCTACCAGTGGTACCTGGATCTGCGGCGCTACGGCTCGGTGCCGCACTCGGGCTTCGGCATGGGCATCGAGCGCTGCACCGCCTGGATCGCCGGCACCCACCACATCCGCGAGACGATCCCCTTCCCGCGCATGCTCTACCGGATCTACCCGTAGGCAAGAGCCGGGAATCAAAAACCGAGAACCGCTGACAGCCAGGCGGTTCTCGGTTTTTGTTGGCTCTCGCCGCTAGTACGTCTTGATCCGGCTGCCGACCGCGCTCTTCACCGTGCCGATCGCGCGGCGCGCGGTGTTGACATACGCGGTGTATACCGCCGCCCGGCCGATCATCAGCGGCGCGGCGATCAGCATCAGCAGGATGGCCGGCACATACCAGCCCCAGGCGATCGGCGGGAAGCCGCCCTTGCCAAGGAAGAAGAAGATCAGCCCGCCGCCGATCAGCGTGTTCAGCAGCGAGACATTGCCGCGCTGCATATACGGGTTGGCGATCAGGTCGCGCAGGTTGCCGAGCACCAGCAGCACGCCGGCCACCAGCGCGAAGTAGCCGTCGATGCCGGCGCGGAAGAAGCTGAGCAGCGCCCAGATGCCGAATAGCACCAGCACGCCAATGCCGATATACAGATACAGCGGCGGCACGCCCGAGCCGCGCCGATACGGCCCGCCGCTATAAGAACTTCCGTTTCCGTTGTACATTGCAGCCCCCTTTGTTGCTCCGCACGATTGCGTTCTGCCGGTGATACGATCGCGCTGCGCGCTTTGTTGCAGCTAGAAGATCTCTTTCACGCGGAACATGCCCTCGCGCTGGTCGGGCGCATTGGCCAGCACGTCTTCGCGCGGCAGCGAGGGCCGCACTTCGTCTTCGCGCAGCACGTTGGCCAGGTCGGTCACCTGGGCGGTTGGCGCGACGCTGCCGACGTCCACTTCCTTGAGCATGTCGATGTAGTCGAGAATGTGCGACAGCTCGTGCTGCAAGCTCTCGAGCTCGCCGGCCGAGAGCCGCAGCCGCGCCAGGTGTGCGACATGCTCGACTTCTTTGATGCTGAGCGGCATTGGTTGGTTCTCGCTTTCTGTCTATGCTTTGAGCTGTTTTGTGCGCGATGCGCGCTAGAATTCCGGCATTACGGCGTTGGGCTGGGCGTGGCGGTTGGCGCCGGCGTGAGAATGGGCGTTTCGGTGCCGCTCGGCGCCGGCGTGGCCGGGCCAGGCGTCTCGGCCGGCGGCGTGGGCGAACCCTCGGGCGTGGGCGTGGGCGGCCGCAGCGTCAGCGTGACGCGCGGCGGCGGGCCGGCCAGCGTGATGCCTTCGGGCAGGCTGATCGCCGGCTCGAGCGTGTAGCTGCCGGCGTCGCGCCCGCGCGCGCTCACCACCCCCTGCAGCGAGCTAGGGTCGAAGGCTGCCAGCCGCGCGGCCGAGCCGGCCAGCGACACCTGGATGATCTGCGGGCTGAGCGACGCCGTGAGCCCGCCCGGCACGTCGACCACGCTCACCGGCACTGGCAGCGTCAGCTGGAATGGCCGCTCGATCGGCGCCAGCTCGATCTGCACCGTCACCGTTGTCGGCTCGCCGGCCGCCAGCCCGATGTTCGCCGGGATGCGCAGCTGGGCCGAGCGGCGGATCACCTGGCTGCCGCCGCTGATGTCGACGCCCTCGGTATTAATGCTCGACACCGCCTCCAGCGGCTCCGAGCTGCCCGTCAGCCGCACGAACTGCGGCTCGACCGAGATATTGCGCACCAGGTAGCCGCTGGCGGGCTGGCCCTCGAGCAGCGGCACCACCGGCACGCGCTTGATCCCCGCGCTCGAACCGATCGGCACCAGCACATTGACGCTGCCCGGCTCGATGCTGACGCCGGCCACTTCGCCGCCGTCGGCGCCGAGCGCCTGCACCAGCCGCGGCGAGTTGTAGTTGGCGGTCAGCCGGTCGATATCGGCCGTCACCAGCGCGCGGCTCACCCGGTCGACGCGGCTCTGCGGGCCGCGCACCAGCACCGTCTCGACCGCCTGGCCGCGCAGCGTCAGGCGCGGCTTGCCGGCCTCGAAGCTAAACGGCACATTCCCCGAAAGCTCGATCGTCAGCGGCACGGTGCGGGTGATCTCCTGCTCGAGCCGGATCGGCAGAAAGCTCGGCTTGGTCGAGAAGGTCAGGCGCTTCAGATCCGAGCGCGTGGTCTCGACATCGACGGGCACCTGGTGCTCGCCCGCGCTCAGGCCGGTCAGGTCGACGAGCGCGCGCAGCGAGCTTTGCTGCACATTCTTGAGCGTCTCGGTGTCGGCCTGCACGGTGACGTTCACCGCCGGCAGGCTGGCGCGCGGCATGCCGTCCTTGTCCACCAGGATCAGGTCGGGCGCGCGGCCCACCACATCGACCGGCACGCTATCGTACGAGGTATCGCGGTCGGGGTTCTGGGTATACGAAACAAACACCCACAGCGCGAACGCCAGGCCGATCGAAAGCATAAGCCGCAGGCCGGTCGAGCGCAGCCAGCTCACGTACCGTTCTCCTCGAGCGAAACTTTCAAAAGCCCCGCCAGCATACTGCGCAGGCGTGCCTCGTTGAGGTAGCTGACCATGCGCCCGTCGTTCATGAGCGAGATCGCGCCGGTCTCTTCGGACACCACCACGGCGATCGCGTCGGACTGCTCGGAGATGCCCTTGGCGGCGCGGTGGCGCGTGCCGTAGCGCCGTGGCCCGCCGACATCCTCGCTGAGCGGCAGCACCACATTGGCCGCCAGGATGCGGTTGCCACGCAGGATCACGGCCATGTCGTGCAGCGGCGAGTTGGGGTAGAAAATATTCAGCAGCAGCGGCACCGCCAGCCGCGAGTCGATGATCACGCCGCGATCGGCATACTCTTGCAGGCCGACCTCGCGCTCAACCACCATCAGCGCGCCCACGCCCTGCTGCGAAAGCTGCTGCGCCGCGCGCGCCACGCCATTGATCGTCTCGAGCAGCTCGGAGCGGTTGGCGCGGCCGAACGAGCGCCCGAACAGGTCGTTGGTGCGGCCGAGGCTTTCGAGCGCGCGGCGCAGCTCGGGCTGGAACAGCACCGGGATGGCCACGAACAGCGCCGGCTGGATGGCGTTGGTCAGCAGCCAGCGCAGCGTATCGAGCGGCAGCACGGTGCTGAGCAAGATCGACAGCGCCAGCACCACGCCGATGCCGCGCAGCAGCTGCACCGCGCGCGTGCCGCGGATCACCCCGAGCAGCCAGTAGAAGATCAGCGCGACGATCGCGATATCGATCAGCGGCTTGGGGTCGATCAGGGGGTTGAGGCGCGAAAAGACGCGGTTAAGGCCCTCGATCAGCGTTTGTAGTTCAGGCATACGTCAGTTCTAAAAAGCTGTTTGAAAAGGGTGGTTTGGAGCGACTGCGTCCCTCCAAACGTCGGTGTTTCTGGCGGGTCGCGGCCACGAATGCCGCCGCGACCCGCCAGAAAGGGATGCGCGAGGGGCGATGCCCCTCGCACTCGCCTTTTCACACAGCTGAAAACCCGGCATATGGCGCTAGCTACCCTTGGCCTGCGCCTGCTGCTGCTCGTACATACGCCTGGCCGCAGCCTGCAGCGCTTCGATCCGCTCGGTCTCGACGTTCGGCATTTTGGCCAGGCGGCCGTAGATCCGCACTGCCTGCTCGAACTCGCTGCGGCGCATGAGCGCATCGCCAAGCTGGTACAGGTTGTCGGTGTCGTTCTGGTCGAGCCCGTAGATCTGGTGCATCTCGGCGATCGCGTTGTCGAAATCGCGCATCTGGATGAGCAGGCGCACGATCTGCTTCTTTTCGCTGATCGCGTCGACGGTGCGGCCGGCCAGCGTGTACATGAACGAGAGCCACTGGCGCGCCTCGACGTCGTTCGGCGCAATCTGCACGATCTTGTCGTACAGCGTGCGGGCCTTGTCCTGCTGGCCGAGTGTCCAGTGCACCTCGGCGGCCTGCTGCAGGCTGGCGACGGCGTCTTTCAGCTGGCCGGCCTTGCGCTGCAGGTCGGCGGCGCGGTTCAGCCCATCGACGCCCTTGTCGAGGTAGCCGCGGCGGATCTGCATGCGCGCCAGCCGGGTGACCATGGCGATATTGTTAGGCGCGAGCTTGGTGCCGTACTCAAGCGTCTCGATCGCCCGGTCGAGATCCTGGCGGTTCTCGTAGTGGCTCGCCAGCTCGTCGAGCTGGGCCAGCGCGTCGCCGAGCTTGCCCTGCTGGAAGTAGACATCGGCCAGCTTGGTGTAGATCGCCCGGTCGTAGGGCAGGTGTTTTTTCGCGGCCTGTAGCGCCTGCTCGGCGCCGGCCATGTTGCCCGAGGCGGCGTAGGCTTCGGCCATGCGCCGCACCAGATCGCCCTGCGAGAGCGGCACGGCGAACGGAAAGCGCGCGGCCGGGTCGACGGTGTAGCTGCGGGCCACGGCCTGGCCGCGCTTCAGCTGCTCGAGCGCGTCGTCGGCCTGGCCGAGCGCGATGTAGCTATCGGCCATAGCCTGGTGCACCAGCACCGCCGGCAGCAGCGGGTCTTCGCCGTCGGCGAGCAGCGCCTCGGCCTGCTCGAACTCGAGCAGCGCCGAAGGGTGCTGGCCGGCGCGCTGCTGGATGATCCCCAGGATATAGTGAAGCAGCGGCTCGTCGCTCACCATCAGCGCGGCGCGATACTCGGCCTGCACCGGCGAGAGCAGCTGCGGCTGGCCCTTGAGCTGCTCGAGCAGGGTGGCCAGCGACTGCCACAGCGCCACCGGCTGCTCGTGCATGAGCGCCAGGGTCATGTTCACGCGCGCGATGCCGACCGGGTCGTTCTGGCTGTGCTCGAGCGCGCGCCGGAACTCGACCAGCGCGGCCTCGTAGCGCTCGAGCTTGAGCAGCGCCTCGCCGTACTGCGCGCGCAGCACCGGGTTGTTCGGCGCCAGCTGCACGCCGCGGCGGTATTCCTCAAGCGCCTTGTTCGTCTGGCCCATGCGGAAGTAGCTGGCCGCCACCATCGCGATCTGCTCGGCGGCCTCCTGGTTGCGGCCCTCGTTCTTGAGGATCTCGGCCAGGCGCGAGCGCGGGTTGATCGTGTCGGGCGAGAGCTGGATCAGCCGCTTATACACGTCGATCGCCGGGCGTGGCTCGCCGCGCACCATGTAGGTGTCGATCAGCAGCTGGTACTTCACCAGCGCCTCCTCGGGCCGCGACTCGCGCTCGTAGATCTCGCCCATGCGCAGATGGATCGGCAGGTACTCGGGGTTGAGCCGGATGACCTCCATGCAGGCGTCGAGCGCGCTGAGCATCAGGCGCTGCTCGATATACTTCTCGCTGGCGAGCACGTAGCGCTCGCAGATCTCGTCGAGGCCGCTGGTGTCGAGCGGGGTGAGCGGCGCGGCGGCCTGGGGCGGTGCGGCGGGCAGCGCCTCGAGCGCGGCCAGCGGATCGAGCACGGCGGCCTGGGGCGGCGCGGCGGTGGCGGCAAAGAAATCGACGCTGCTCGAGTCGGCGAGCTTTTCGGGCTTCAAGAAATCGGTGATTGGCCGGATCTTGCCCCATGTCTCGGGCATGGGCTCTTCGGGATGTGCCGGAGCCTCGGGCTGCGGCTCGGGCATCGTCAGCGCGCCAGTGCCGAGCGTGCGCAGCTTGGCGAACATATTGCGCTCGGTCAGCTCTTTGGCTTTCTGGCGGAACTCATCGGCGCGCTCTTTGCCCCAGCGCTTGCTGTTGAGGAAGTTGGCCAGTGTCGAGTAGAGCGAGGCTGCGCGGGCGATGTCGCCGAGCTGGGTGTAGATCGACGCCGCGCTCTCGTACATCTGAATCAGGTCGTCGGATTCGGATTTGCCGATCGTCTGCAGATCGACCAGCCGGATGGTCTGCTCGAACTCCTGGGCGGCATCTTTCATGCGGCCGAGCGCCTGGTATGCCGCGCCGAGCGAGTAGTGCGCCGAGAGCGCGTACTCCGGGTCGGCGGCGGCGCGCTGCAGCGCCGGCACGGCGCGCTCGAAGTCGCTGCGCTCCTGGTAGAGCAGCCCGAGGCTGTAGAACACATCGCTGCGCTCCATGCCCATGGCCACGGCGCGCTCGTACTGGCCGATCGCGCCTGCGGTGTCGCCGGACTCCTGGTGGCGCTGGGCCAGCGCGATGATCTGCTCGATCGCGAACTGCTGCGAGCGCAGCGCGCCGGTAGCGCCAGGTGGCGCGATCGGCGGGGCCGCCTCGGCGGCGGGCGCGCTGGCCACGGCAATTTGCGCGGCGCTGGCGAGCGTCTCGTGGAGTGTGGCGATCTGCTCTTTGGCCTCGCGGCTGGCAGGGTCGAGCCGCAGCGCGCGCTCGGCGAAGGTAGTGGCCTCCTCGATCCGGCTCTGGGCCTGGAGCTGGCTTGCCAGCTCGAGGTATTCGGCTGCGGCCTCGGCCGGGCTGCTGGCCTCTTCGAGCAGGCGGGCGAGCTGGCCGCGCTGGGCCTCGGAGTCGGGCCGCAGGCGCAGCACCTCGCGCAGCGCCTCGATGGCGCGGGCGGTCAGGCGGCGGCTGGCCTGCAGATCGGCCAGCTGGGTGTAGGCGGCGACGGCGGCAGCGATGCTGCCCATGCGCTCGTGGGTGCGCGCCAGGTACTCGAGGAAGAACGGGTTATTCGCATCGACGGCGCGCAGCTCTTCGAGCAGCTGCAGCGCCTGTGGGTACTTGCCGGTGTTGAACAGCGCCACCACCACGGATGAGCGCGCGTCGACATCTTGTGGAAATTCCTGCAGGGCGCGCACCGACTGTTTCAGCGCCTCGTCCCACTGTTTTTGGCGCGCGGCCTCGCGGCTTTGCTCCATGGCGCGGTCGTAGAGAGCTCGGTTCCCTGGCATCGATCGCCTCCCAGTGTCGGCAAGGTGGCGGGCATGTAGGAATTGGGCGTCAGAAGCCCCAGTATTACGCTCTCTATGATAGCACAGATCGCCAAGTGCGGCTGCCCTGGCGTCAGGGCTCGCGCAACGTGTTTCGACCCCTCCCCTAACCCCCTCCCCTGTCAGGAGTGGGTGCTTGCACATCTGGTTGTGAGGTGCGGTCGCCGCCGCGACCGTTAGCCGTCACTCTCCCATATCCCGATCTTCCCGCACGCGGGAGAGGGGATGGCAAGAGGGAGTGAGGGCCGACTTTGCACCAGCCCTGGCGTATGCCCGGCGTCTAGCTGGGCATACGCCGCCGGCTGGCCGGGGTGAACGGGTAGCGCTGGTAGCGCTGCTCCATGGTCAGGCGGCGGTAGTCGCCGGCCTCGATCATAATATGCTGGTTGCACAGCGCCCGGTCGCTCATGCGCGAGAAGATCCGCGGGTCGATATCTTCGGGCTTGCGGTTGCTGGTGATCACGGTCGAGAGCGCGTAGTTGTAGCGGTGGTTGATGATCTGGAACAGCTTCTCGCGCGCCCAGGCGGTGGTATTCTCGGTGCCGAGGTCGTCGAGGATCAGCACCTGCACGTCGCGGATGGCCTCGAAGCGCTCGTCGTACTCGACCTCGCTGGAGGGCCCGAAGGTGGCGCGCAGGTGGTCGAGCAGGTCGGGCACCACCGCGAACAGCACGTGATAGTGGTTCTGCAGCAGCTCGTTGGCCACGGCCGCGGCCAGGTGGGTTTTGCCGGCGCCGTAGTTGCCGAACATGATCATCCAGCCCTGCGGCCGCGCGGCGTACTTCTGGGCGGCGTAGTAGGCGCCCTGCACGCCGGGCACTGCGGCGTTGAAGTTCTTGAAGGTTTTATCGTTGAACGGGCCGAGGTTGCTGATCTCGTAGAGCTTCTCGGCAGCGCGGCGGCTGAGCTCCTGCTGCTTGCAGATGCAGGCCATGAGCTTGCCGAAGTTCGGGTGGCCGAACGGCACCTCTTCCTTGTAGTAGCCCACACCGTCGCAGTGCGGGCACACCGGCTCAGAGGTCTTTGGTATCGCTGCCGCGTCGGAAAAGGTCGCCGTACGGTCCATCGAAGTATTTTTCAACATCAATAGGTCGCTCGGGGCGATTCGCCGCATCTTGTCGTCCATGGGCAGCCCACCTCTCCAAAACTTTGCTGATATAACGCCACGATCGCGCGTTGGCGCGCACGGCCTCGCGGATGGCGTCTTCGATCCAGTGCATAGGGTAGCGCTCTTCGGCCTCGCGCAGCTCGTCGAGCAGCATGGGTGTCACCAGCCCGATGTTGTGCTCGTACAGGGTGATCAGCGCCGGGCGCTCGTCGGGAGCGCTGGCGTTGGGCGCGAGCGCCGCGCCGGCCTCGCCGATGCGCTCGGCCCACAGCCGGTTGGCGGCGGTGTTGACAACATACCAATTGACGGCGCGCCCGTCGTCGGGCAGCACCACGTGCAGCAGCGTGGTGCGCTGCACTGCGGCCTCGAGCCCCTCGGCCAGCAGGTCGTCGGGGGCGCGCAGCTTCGAGAGCGCGCGCAGCCCGCGCCGCAGCGTCTTGTCGGCCGCCAGCTCGTCCCAGCTGACGCGCCGTGGCGCGCTGCCGCGCTGCCGGCTCATGCGGTAGAACACGTGCAGTGTCACCTTGAGCTCGGTCGGCAGGGTGATCTGCGGCAGCACCTCGGCGAACAGCTCGGGCGGCAGGCCTACCAGCTTATCGGTTGTGAAGCCCGTGAATGGCATTGCAATACGCCAGGTTTATATTAGATCAGGGCAAACGCAGTTGCCGCCCTCAGCCTTCGGCAGAGCGGTGCTATGCTTCGTATCGTGTCCATTTTCCGCGCGGAGCCCGGAACAACCGCATACAGAAGATGCACACGTACCCTGCTGCCGCAGGCTCAATCGCGTACCGTGAGGAAGCTGAATCACGCAAGTGTGTAACTCCTATAGATATGCAGCCTAGATCTTCTCGTCGTGGTCGGCCGGGCGCACGCTGCGGGCCTCGGCTCTGCGCCAGCGCCAGGTTGTGAGGCGCGTGAGCTGCTTGCGCGCGCGCGCCAGCGCCAGCCCGAGGATCAGCAGCCCGCCGGCGAAGGTCAGCACCCAGGCCAGGATCACCCAGCCATCCTGCTGCGGGTCGCTCAGCCGGTCGACGACGCTGAAGGTGTCGGCGAGAAACGACGACACGGCCATGAACAGCACGATCACGCCGAGCACGATGCCCAGGTTGTTTGTGCGCATGCCCTGCCACTGCAGGCGCATGTCGTTGTAGTACGACAAGAAAAAGTTCAGCTGCTCGACATTGGTATTCACCAGGTCGAGCGTCTCGCCGATCGCCAGCTCGCGCAGCAGCGCGTCGAACTTGCGGCGCGCGAAGTCGGCCCTGAACGCGGTTGTCGAGACGGCCATGCTGCGCAGCTCGGGCAGGCTGTCGAAGATATCGGAAAGCCCGGCCGCCAGGTGGTCGAGCAGCATCAGATCGTCGGCGCTGAGGTGGCCGTCGTTGATCTTGCGCGTGAGCCCCGGCACCTGGCCGAGCAGCGCGGTGGTGCGGCGCTCGGCCTGCTGGGCCTCGGCGCGAAACGCCACCAGGTGCTCGATGCCGCGCATGATCCCGGCCCAGTAGGCGCCGTAGGCGCGCGCGTCGAGGCCCAGCTCGCCGCCGACATACGCCAGCCCGCGGCCGATCAGCGGGTAGTACAGCAGCGCGCTCTCGCCGGTGAGCAGGCACAGCTCTTCCTCCCACGACGACGCGTCGCGCTGCATGAGGGCGTGTGCCGGCTGCTCGGCGTGGTGGGCAAAGCGCCGCTCGCCGTCGCACTCGACCAGCGTGCTCTCCATGAACGACGCCAGCATGGGCGCGTAGTCGCGCTTCAGCTCGTGCGGCGCCACCAGCCGGCCGTCGCGCTCGATCTTGCGGAACGCGTAGACGACATAGCGATCGAGCCGGACAGTATGTGGCAGTTGCTGGGGCGTGGCGAAGCGGATGGCGCGCGGCGCATCGTCGCCCGGCAGCGCAATCGTGCGCCCGATCGCGTCGAGAAAGGCCTCGAGGATGCTCATGGCGATCGACCACTGGTCGTGGGCCAGCGGCTGCTCGCCGTGCGCGGGCAGCTCGAGGATCTGCTCGGTGCAGGCCACCAGCGAGATATTCTCGAACGCCTGGTCGAGCGTGATCACCGCGAGGCCGTTGCGCGAAAGGCGGATGCGCCCGGCCCAGCGCTGCCAGTGGCCGATATCGGTACAGCCGAGCCGCAGCATTCGCTCGCGCATGCTGCTGTCCCAGGCGATCTTGTATGTCGGGAAGAAGTGATTGTGCATCAGCCGCGAGCGAAAGATCCGCAGGGTGTAGGCGTCGCGCTCGACCGTGCGGGTGTCGTCGTCGGCGCCAAAGGGCGCGCTGGGGTGCAGCCCGCGCAGCGCCTCGGCGAACGCCTCGGAGCCGCGCCGGTGCCGGAACTCGTCGGCGTCGGCGGGGTGCACGAAGCTGCCGAGGTTGATCACCAGCACCAGCCGGGCCATGCCGGTGACGCGCAGCGCGGCCTCGGGCAGGCGCGAGGGCGTGGCAGCGGAGTAGGTTGTGGTGGTCTGCGAGATCATGGCCTGGTTGCCTTTGCGTATGGGCACTACTTCCATTATACGCCGGTTAGCCCGACAATTGATGGAAATTGGGCAATTCACCGATTACGCAGATGACACAGATTCGGTCGCTTATGCGAAAAGTAATCTGTGCCGTATGTGTAATCGGCGGATAATCGAACGCTAGTAGCCCTCGGGCGTGCGGTAGGTCAGGTCGTCGAAGCGCGTTGTCGCGGCGTCGAAGCGCATCGGCACCACGCCGATCGGGCCGTTGCGATGCTTGGCGATGTGCAGCTCGGCAATGCCCTTTTTGTCGGTGTTCGGGTCGTACAGCTCCTCGCGGTAGATGAACATCACGATGTCCGCATCCTGCTCGATCGATCCACTTTCTCTCAGGTCGCTCAGCATTGGCACGTGGCTTTGGCGGCCCTCGACCGCGCGCGACAGCTGCGAGAGCGCGATCACCGGCACGTTCAGCTCGCGCGCCAGCGCCTTGAGCCCGCGCGAGATCTCGCTGACCTCCTGGACGCGGTTTTCGCTGCGGCGGCCGGCCATGAGCTGCAGGTAGTCGATGATCACAATGTCGACGCCATACTGCGATTGGAGCCGCCGGGCCTTGCTGCGCACCTCCATGATGCTGAGGCCGGGCGTGTCTTCGATATAGATCGGCACCGCGGCCAGCCGGGCCATCGAGCTCATCACCACCTGCAGCTCGGCCTCGCCGACGTGGCCGGTGCGCAGGCGGTGCGTGTCGATGCGCGAGTCCATCGCCAGCAGGCGCTGCACCAGCTGGTCGCGACTCATCTCGAGGCTGAAGATGCCGACGTTGCGCTGGTGGCGCAGTGCGATGTTGTAGGCCAGGCTGAGCACAAACGAGGTGTTGTGCGCGTAGATGTCCTGGGCGATGAAGTTCGAGCCGTCGGGCACGGTCAGGTCGTACACCTGCTGCTCGCCGAGCGGCTCGATCGCCACGATCGGATCCCAGAAGATCTCGGGGCCGGCGGCCTGCTTGGGCTGCGGGCTCGGCTGCGCCGAGGGTTCCGGCCGCGAGCGCGGAAGGCTGCGCTGGGTGTGCGGGCGGGTTGGCTCGCTTGGTGGGAGCCCGTGCGGCTGGCTGGCCTGGCGCGCAAGCTCCCAGGTTGCTTGGGGCGGGCGGCCGGCGTTGATCAGGCGCAGCGGCAGCGCGTGGGTATGCTGGGCGAAGCGCTCGGCCTTCTCGCCGATCCAGCCGATCTCGCGCTGGTAGCGCTGCACCGAGTCGGGGTCGGTCATCTGCACGCGCCAGGCGCCCGCCTTAGCCTGGTATAGCCGCGCGACCAGGCCGAAGCGCACGAAGGCGTGGTGGAGGTCGGCCGCGAGCGGCTGCGAGGCGACGGTGAACTCGATCCGTGGCAGGCCGGCCACCAGGTAGATCGAGCCAGCGCAGCTCATCAGCGCGCGCACGAACTCGGCCAGGCGGCGCTTGCTCCAGGTCCATGCGCAGCCGGGGAAGCGCCTCTCGCGCGCCGGCCTGCCCTGCAGCCCAAGCGGCGCGAGCCAGGAGTAGACCGGGTTGGGGCCGCCGCGCCCCGGCCGCGCTACGGAGTACGTGCCCGCGCGCTGGCGCACGGTGCAGCCGGGGAACAGCTCGGCCACGGCGGCCCTGAAGTCGGCGACGATCGCCGCGTCGGCGCTGGTGAACCCGGGCGACGAGGCGGCCAGGCTGCCCTTGGCGAGCAAGTAGGCCAGCAGGCGCACCTGCGCGAGCGGCCAGGACTCGTCGGCGCCGAACACTGGCAGTGCGCGCGGCACCGCGATCGACTGGCCGACCGCGAGATGCTCGACCTTGACCCAGCCGCGCGCGGTCAGCAGCGGGTGGTTGCCGGTGGCGTCGAGGCTGCGCCCGCTCCGGGTGCGCACGCGAAAGCACGGCTTGACGCCGCTGTCGACCCAGGCTGCAACCTGGGCCGGCCGCACCCGCCCAAAGTCGTCGATGCCGAGCACTGCCGGCAGCTTGCGGCGCACGCACTCCTCGATCGTCAGGCGCGCGCCGGTGGCCGGGTCGTCGAGCAGCGTCGAGGCCGCCACACACTTGCCGACCGAAGGGCGCGCCGCCAGGATGATCAGGTCGGACTGCTGGAGGCCGCCGGTGATCTCGTCGAGGTCGCGGAAGCCGCTGGGCACGCCCACCACCTCGCCGCGGTGCTCCTGCAGGTAGTTGATCTGCTCGTAGTAGCTGTCGATCACCTGGCTGATCGGCACGAAATCCTGGGTAGCGCGGCGCTGCGAGATATCGAACAAGGTCTGCTCGGCCTTGTCGAGCGTGTCTTCGAGCTCTTCCTGCTCGTTGTAGCCGAGCGCGGCGATCTTGCCGCCGGCGCTGATCAGCTTGCGCAGCAGCGCGGTGCGCTCGATGATCCGCGCGTAGTACTCGACGTGGTACGAGGTCGGCACGGTATCGACGAGGTCGCTCAGGTAGGCCACGCCGCCGACCGCCTCGAGCCGGTCGCGGCGGCGCAGCTCTTCGGAGACGGTGCGCGTGTCGGGGGGGATGCGCGCGTTGTAGCACGCCAGCATGGCCTCGTAGATCTGGGCGTGGCGCTCCATGTAGAAGAACTCGGCAACCAGCCATGGCGCCACCGCGACGATCGCCTCGCGGTTCAGCAGGATCGAGCCGAGCGTCGCTTTTTCAGCCTCGATGTTGTGCGGCAGTTCAGGGTGCGTCATGCACGTGCCTTTCCCCAGTTATGCCCAAGCTCTACGCAGCTCATCTACAGCTCGTCCCCAAAGTTATCCACATGGCCCTTAGACGCGATAATGTGCCACACCGCGCTGCGGGTGTGACACATTATCGCATGTCTGTGCTAGTTGTCCACCGCTGCGGCGAACGACTAGCGCTGCTAGGTTAGCGCCGTGCGCTCTACTCGGCGGTGTCCGGGTCGGCAGGCAGCTCGATCGAGCCGGCCTCGCCCTCGACAACCACATTCACCAGCGGCTCGAGGCCCTGGATCAGCAGCACCTTGACCGGGTAGATGCCAATGCGCTTGATCGGCTCGTCGAGGTCGATCTTGCGGCGATCGACTTCGACGCCCGTCTGCTGGCGGAGCTTCTCGGCGATATCGGCGCTGGTGACCGAGCCATACAGCCGGTCGAGCTCGCCGACGCGCGCGGTGAAGCGCAGCGTCTGGCCGGCGATGCGCGCGGCCAGCGCCTCGGCGTCTTTGCGGGCGGCCTGCTGGCGCTTCTGCTGCGCGGCCAGGCGCTCTTCGGCCTGCTTCACCTGGCCCTTGGTGGCCAGCACGGCGAAGCCCTTCGGCAGCAGGTAGTTGCGGCCGTAGCCGCCCGACACTTCTTTCACATCGCCCGACTTGCCGAGCTTGTCGACGTCCTGCACCAGCAGGACTTTCATCTTGTTGCCCATGTTCCTGGTCGTTCCTTCATCAACCCACGACGTAGCGGCGTGGCGCCGCTACCGGCTCAGAGGGAGTAGGCAGCCACTCGGCTGCGCGGTTAACAGTGCAGGCTATGATACCATAGGGGCGGCGCGCGCGTCAACGCGGCATCGCAGCGGCGCCTCAGGCGCCGTAGAGCGCCACAATCACCAGCGGCGAGATCAGCCCCTCGATCAGGCCGGCCAGCAGGAACAGCGGAACCAGCACAAACAGCCACATTTTGGCGAGCTGCGCCAGCGACCACAAGATATTCTGGCCGACGGTGAAGCCCTGCGGCGGGGCCATGAGCGCGGCGCCGACGCGCAGGCCCAGCGCGGCGCCCAGCATCGCCGTGGGCAGCTCGACAATGCCGTGCGGCAGCACGTAGGCCAGCACGAACTGCAGCGGGCTGCCGTGCCCGAGCGCCAGCCAGCTGCCGCCGCGGCCGGCCAGCGACCCTGCCACAAAGCTGATCTGCGCGAACGCCACCGCCGGCACCAGAAACGCGAAAACGCCGAACACAAACAGCGAGAAGATCCCCGAGAGCGCGGCTACGCGCATGTTGTTGATTGCGATCCCCAGCCCCAGCCCCAGGCTCGGCACCGGCGCGCGGCCGATATTTTCGAGGTAGGCTTCGAGCGGGCGCACGCGGTAGGTGCTGCCGATGTAGCCGCCGCTCAGCAGCCCGCCCAGCGCGGCGATAAGCGCTACCGCGATCGGCAGCCGGTAGTCGCGCAGCAGCGCCGGCAGCTCGCGGCGGTAGAACCGGCCGGGCGAAAAGCGCTGGTGTGCGTAGGCCTCGGGCGCGACGCCGGCGGGCCGGTACTCGCGAAAAAACGTCATCCAGGTGCGGCCGACCTGGCGCAGGTTCAGCTGCTCGTGCTCGCGCGACAAAATCTCCTCGCGGTTGAACGCGCCCATGCCGGTGCGGATCAGCGCGATGGCGATCACCGCGAGCAGCAGCACAATCAGCCACAGCACCGCCCAGGCGCGCGCGGTGCGCCCGATGATCAGAATGGCCTCGAGCTGCACCACCGAGGCGGTGGGCAGCAGCACAAAGCTGGCCAGCAGGTTGGCGGCGCGCACGCTGGTGGTATGGCTCGAGATGATCACCGCGCTGGCGACCATCACGATCGCCTTGGCGGTGATCAGCAGCACGATCACCAGTATGTACTCGGCGGTGAGCCCGCGCGCGAACAGCTGCGGGTAGCCCAGCCACAGTGCGGTGCAGAACACGCCCATGGCGGTGAAGGCCGAGATCAGCGGCGGCAGCAGCGACGAGGCGAGCTTGCCGAGGTACAGCGCGCCATCGGAGATCGGCATGGCCAGCAGCGCCTCGAGGCTGTTGCGCTCGCGCTCGCCCACGAACGTCTCGAGCGCGGTGATCAGCGAGAACGACGCCGGGATGAAGCCGACCAGCAGCATCACGAACGGCACCAGCAGCGGCACGGTGGTGTCGTCGGCGATGAAGCGGATGGCAAAGTTGGCCGCGCTCACCAGCAGCAGCGGCAGCACAAACGCCAGGATGAACATCGGCGCCAGGATGCGCCAGTCGGTGAGCGTGTCGCCGACCTCGCGCCAGGTGATTGTGCGGATCGCGCTGATGCTCACTGCTGCACCTCCTTGTCTCCGACAAGCAGATCTTCGGAGAGTGAGGCAGCGGGATCAGCTGCTTCACCGCCGCCTTGCGGGCCTGGCGCATTGTCGCCGTCGGCGCTCCAGGCCCCGCGCTCGCCGCGCTCGTCGGCCACGATGCTCAGGTATACGTCTTCGAGGCTGCGCGGCAGCTCGGCCAGGCCGACGATCGGCAGCCCGCGCGCCGCCAGGCGGCTGACGATCAGCGGGTTGACGCGCGCGGGATCGGTGCAGCGGAACTGCACCCAGTCGTCGCCGAGCGCCTCGACCGGCGCGAGGCCGCCGAGCGACTCGGCCAGGTGCTCGGCCGGGGCGGCCAGCCGCAGCTCCCAGATCGGGTCGCCGAGCAGCTGGCGGGTGAGCTGGGCGCGGGTGCCCTCGGCCACGACGGTGCCGCCGCGCACCACCACGATCCGGTCGGCCAGGGTCTCGGCCTCGACCAGGTTGTGGGTGGTGAGCAGGATCGTGCGGCGCGCGGCGCGCAGCTCGCCGATCGCGTCGCGCACGGTTCGCGCGCTGTGCGGATCCATGGCGGTGGTTGGCTCGTCGAGGAACAGCACCGGCGGGTCGTGGATCAGCGCGCGGATCAGCGCGACCTTCTGCTTCATGCCCTTGGAGTAGCTGTCGAGCCGCTTGTCGCGCGCGTCCCACAGGCCGAACTGCCTGAGCAGATGCTCGGCGCGGCTAGCGCACGCGCGGGCGCTCATGCCCTGGAGCGCGCCGAAGAACGCCAGGTACTCGAGCGCGCGCATACGGTGGTACAGGCCGGGGAACTCGGTGAGCAGCCCGACGACGTGGCGCACCTCGCGGGCCTGGGCCACCACGTCGTAGCCGGCGACGCGCGCGCGGCCGGCGCTGGGGCGCAGGATCGCGCCGAGCATGCGCACGGTGGTGGTTTTGCCGGCACCGTTTGGCCCGAGCAGCGCCACGACCTCGCCCTCGTCGACGCGCAGCGAGATCTCGCGCACGGCCTGGAAGGTGCCAAAGATTTTATGCAGTTGCTCGGCTTCGATCATGGGCGGCTCCTGTGCGGTAGCGATGCGGCGATGTTTGTCTTTCAGTATAGCAGGGTTGCGGCGGCGGCGCTCGCAACGCGCTATAATAGCGGCGCGGCCGGATCGCCAGGCGGGATGTATGCCAAAACGTGAAGATATCGAACAGGCCATTGGCGCGATCGAGGCGCAGCGGGGCGCGCTCGGCGACGCGCTGACCGACGCGGCGCTCGCGCCGCTGCGCCAGCAGCTCGCCGCGCTCGACGAGCAGCGCAAGCTGGTGACGGTGCTGTTCGCCGACATGGCCGGCTTCACCGCCACCGCCGAGACGATGGACCCCGAGGATGTGCGCGACGTGATCCGCGCCTACTTCGGCCGCCTCTCGGCGGCGATCACCCGCCACGGCGGCTGGATCGAGAAGTTCATCGGCGACGCGGTGATGGCGATCTTCGGCATCCCCACCGCCAACGAGCGCGACCCCGAGCACGCCATCCGCGCCGCTCTGGACATGCACCAGTCGCTGGCCGACTTGAACGCCGAGCTTGAGCGCGAGCGCGGCATACGCCTGGCCATGCGCATTGGCATCAACACCGGCCCGGTGGTGGTGAGCTTCCTGGGCGGCCGCCAGGGCGAAGATTTCGCGGTGGTGGGCGACACCGTGAACCTGGCCAGCCGGCTCGAGCACGCCGCGCCGGTTGGCGGCATTCTGATCTCGCACGCCACGCACCGCCACGTGCGCGGCCTGTTCGACTTCCAGCCGCTGCCGCCGCTGGCGGTGAAAGGCAAGGCCGAGCCGATCCAGGTGTACGAGGTGCGCGGCGCGCTGCCGCGCACGTTTGAAACGCTTGGCCGTGGCGTGCAGGGCATCGAGACGCCGCTGATCGGGCGCGACGGCGAGCTGGCCGCCCTGCAGGAGGCGCTGCGCGCCACCCGCGAGCAGCGCCACGCGCGGGTGGTGACGATCGTGGGCGAGGCCGGCGTGGGCAAATCGCGCCTGCTCGAAGAGCTGCTCGAATGGGGCAGCCGCGAGCGCGACCAGGTGTGGCTGTTTCGCGGCCGCGCCGGCCAGGAGCCGGGCCGCCGGCCCTACGCGCTGATCCGCGACCTGTTCGAGTTCCGCTTTCAGATCCAGGACAGCGACCGCGCGGCCGAGGCGCGCCAGAAGCTCGAGCAGGGCATTGTGAGCTTTATGGGCGCGGGCGGCGCCGAGCGCGCGCCGTTTATCGGCCACCTGCTTGGCTTCGACTTCTCGGCCAGCCCGCAGCTGCAGGGCATCCTCGACAACGCTCGCCAGCTGCGCGACCGGGCCTTTCTCTACCTGGCCCAGTTTTTTGCCGCCGCCGCCGAGGCCCATCCAGTGCTGATCTGCCTGGAAGACATCCACTGGGCCGACGACAGCTCGATCGAGGTGCTCGAGTACCTCACGCGCGCCTGCGAGCAGCTGCCGATGCTGTTCATCATCCTCACGCGGCCGGCGCTGTTCGAGCGCCGGCCGGCCTGGGGCGGCGAGAGCCCCGCGCACACCCGCCTGGTGCTGCGGCCGCTGAACGAGGCCGAGAGCCGCCACCTCGTGGCCGAGATCCTGCGCCAGGTTCGGCACACGCCGGCCGAGCTGGTCGATCTGGTGATCGGCCGCTCCGAGGGCAACCCGTTCTACCTCGAGGAGCTGATCAAGATGCTGATCGAGGACGGCGTGATCGTGATCGACCCGCAGGGCTGGCGCGTTGAGGTCGGCCGGCTCGCCGAGACGCGCGTGCCGCCCACGCTTACCGGCGTGCTTCAGGCGCGTATCGACGCGCTGCCGCCCGAGGAGCGCGCGACGCTGCAGCGCGCCTCGGTGATCGGGCGGGTGTTCTGGGACGCAGCGGCCGAGCGGCTGGCCTCCGACGGCCGGGCCGGGCGCAGCGCCCAGCGCGACCTGCGCGCGACGCGCGATATCGCCAGCATCATGCGCACCCTGCGCGAGCTCGAAGCCCTGCGGGCCAAGGGCCTGACGCTGCTGCGCCCGGCGTCGTCGTTCGCCGGCACCCAGGAGTATATGTTCAAGCACGCGCTGCTGCACCAGGTGACGTACGACAGCGTGCTGAAACGCCAGCGCCGCCAGTACCATACGCAGGCCGGCGAGTGGCTGATCGAGCGCAGCGGCGAGCGCGTGGGCGAGTATGCCGGCCTGATCGGCGAGCACTTCGAGCGCGCCGACGAGCGCGACCGCGCCGCCGACTGGTATGCCCGCGCGGCGCGCCAGGCCCAGGCGCTCTACGCCCCCGACGTGGCGCTTGAGTACTTCCGCCGGGTACTGGCGCTGCTGTCCGAGGGCGACGGTGGCGATGTGGCCGAGGCGATGCGCCGCGCCGCTGCCTACGAGGGCTTGGGCGAGATGCTGCTGTGGCAGGGGCGCTACAGCGAGGCCGCGGCCGGCTTCACCGCGATGCGCGCCGCCGCCGAGCTAGCCGGCGACGCGGTGGCCCAAGCGCGCGCCTGGTATGGCCTGGCCGAGGTTCGCGAGCGCCAGAACGACCACGCCGCCGCGCTCGAAAGCGCCGGCCAGGTCGAGCGCATCGCTCAGGCGGTTGGGGCGCAGACCGAGCTGGCCATGGCTCTGCTGCTCCAGGGCTGGTGCTTGTTTCAGCTCGGCAAGACGCAGGCCGCGCTGGGGCTGGGCGAGGCGGTGCTGCTGCTGGCCACCGAGCACGACGCGCTGCGCGAGATGGCGCGCGCGCTGAATCTGATCGGCGTGATCCAGCGCGCCTCCGGCGAGCTGCCGAGCGCCGCCAGGTCGATGCGCAGCGCGCTTGAGCTGCACCGCGACCTTGGCGACCGGCTGCGTGTTGGCGGTACGCTCAACAACCTTGGCCAGACGCACGAGGCGCGCGGTGAGTACGCCCTGGCGGCCGAGCACTTCGACAACGCGCTGGCGATCGCCCGCGAGATCAACGACCCTGAGCTGGAGTTTTTGTCGCTGGCGAACCTCGGCGGCGCGCTGGCGCTGCTGTGCCGCTCCGGCGAGGCCGTGGATCTGCTGCGCCAGGCGCTGCAGATCGGCGAGTCTTCGGGCTGGCCCGACCTGGCGCGGGTGTACTGCCGGCTGGCCGAGGCCTGCCTCGGCCACGGCGACGTGGCCGCCGGCCTGGCGGCGCTGCGGCAGTCGTTTGAGCTGGCCGCCGCGCGGCGCGACCGCGCGGCGCTCGGGCTGGCCTGGCGTGCGCTTGGCTACCTGGCTGCGCTGCCGGCCGGGCGCGTGGCCCTCGATGCCGCGCCGATCGTGCTTGCGCGCTCGCTGCCCCAGCCGATTGCGCGGGCATGCTTCGCCGAAAGCGTGAGGCTGTTCGCCGAGCTGGGCATGCCCCACGAGCGCGCCCGCAGCATCGAGGCGCTGGCGCGCTACGAGGTCGCGCACGGCGACCCGCTGCGCGGCGCGACATTGGCGCGCGAGCTGAGCGTGGTATTCGCGCGGCTGGGCATTGTCGGCGCGCCGCGCATAAGCGAACAGGCGACAGCATGACCGAAACCGAGCACGACGATCCGCCTGCGACCGGCGCGGCGCTTGAGCACGAGCTGCGCGAGCTGCGCGACCAGGCCGCCGCGTTCGCGGCCCAGCACGAGCTGATTGAAAATCTGGTGGCGGTGGCGCGCTCGGCGCCTGATGCCTCGATGATCGAGGCGACGCTCGAGAAGATGCTCGCGCTGGCTATCCGGCTTACCGCCGCCAGCAACGGCAGCCTGTTCCTGCTCGACGAAGCGGGCGCTGTCGTGGACAGCATCCTCACGCGCGGCAGGGCCACCGTCGAGCAGCGCCGCGCGATCATCGGCAGCGTGATGGAGCGCGGGCTCTCGGGCTGGGTCGCGCGCGAGCGCGTGGTGGGCCTGATCGCCGATACGCAAACCGACGCGCGCTGGTTCACGCTGCCCTACGAGCCATACTCGTTTCGCTCGGCGCTGGCGGTGCCGCTGCTGCGCGGCGGCCAGCTGCTGGGCATCCTGAACCTGCTGCACGGCGCGCCCGGCCATTTTACCCAGCGCCACGCCCACCTCATGGAGCTCACCGCCGCCCAGATGGCGCTGGCGCTTGAGAATGCTCGGCTGTACAGCGCCGCCCAGCAGGAGCTGGCCGAGCGCCGCCGCGCCGAGGCCGCGCTGCAGAGCGCTAACGCCGAGCTTGCCGCGGCCAAGGCCCAGCTCGAGCGCTGGATGCAGGCGCGCCTGCACGAGACCGAGGCGGCCGTCCACGATATTCGCCACGGCATGCACGATGTCATCTCGGCGCTCGATATTCTCAAGCTCGATCTGCTCGAGGCGCACGTGGCGCCGGCGGCGTACCAGCCGGGCGCGTCCAGCGTCGGCGCCGCGCTCGACGGCGTCGCGGCGCTGCTCGACGATATGCTCGACGCCGCCCGGCTGCGCAGCAATACCCTCACGCTTAGCCTGGCGGCGGCCGACCTGCCCGCGCTCGTGCGGCAGGTGGCCCAGCGCTTCGACGTCACCTGCCGCATGTTCGGCTGCACGCTGGCGGTCGAGGCCGACCAGGGCACGCCGCCGGTCTGGTGCGATCGGCGGCGCATGGCGCGCGTGCTTTATAATGTGCTGCATAACGCAATCAGGTATTCGACGGTGCGCGACGACAACGCCGCCGGGCAGGTGGTGGTGGCGATCGCCCCGGCCGGCGAGTGGGTCGAGTGCCGCGTCAGCGATAACGGCCCCGGCATCGCGCCCGAGCAGCTCGCCCAGCTGGGCCAGCGCTTCGCGCGCGTGGCCGATGGCGCCGCGCTCGAGGGCACCGGCCTGGGCCTGAACTTCAGCATTGGTATTATGCAGCTCCACGGCGGCACACTGCGCATCGGCTCGCCCGGGCTTGGCCAGGGCGCCACCGTGACGCTGCGCCTGCCGCGGGCACATGCGGAAGGGTGAACAGATATGGCCGAACACGCCCCCGCCGACCTGCCGCCGATCGGCTTGCAAGGCTTGCTGGTGCTGGTTGTCGAAGATAGCACCGAGACGGCCTTTACGCTCACGCGGCTGTTCGCCAGCTATGGCGCCTTTAAAGTCGAGCTGAAGGCCAGCGCGCGCCAGGCGCTTGCCCGCCTGAACGACCCGGCGCAGCCGCTGCCCGACCTTGCGGTGATCGACTACCACCTGTCGGGCGAGCTCACCGGCCTGGATCTGGCGCTCGAAATGCGCAAGCAGCCGCGACTGCGCCAGATCAAGCGCGTGTCGTACAGCAGCCTCGACGAGGCCGACCTGCGCCGCGCCGCCGCCGATGCCGACCTGCCGGGCGACCCGGTGTACCACGCGATCGTGCCCAAGCCGCAGAAAGCCGCCGTGCTGGTGCGCCACATGGCCGATCTGGTCAAGCGCCAGCAGCTTGAGGAGCTGGTGCAGAAGCTCGCCGCGCTGCTGTAGTGCCATTGACACGAGTTGTTGCGGTGGGGGTTCGGGGGCGCAAGCCCTCCAAGCCTCCCACGCGGGGACACCGCGTAGCTAGTGTCATAGAGCTGTCAGATAAGCCGGATCGCAACATATGGTATAATGGCGCAAATTCGCTTGACATATCATTTACGCGCCCCGATCACCAGCACATCCTGATCTGGGTGGAGGATACGCCTGTGGCGATCAATCCGCTGAACTCACTGTTTGGGGCATTCAGCCGCGACCTGGGCATCGACCTGGGCACGGCCAACACGCTGGTACACGTGCGCGGTAAGGGAATCGTGATTAGCGAGCCGTCGGTCGTGGCGATCGACAAAAAGACCAAAGAGGTCAAGGCGGTAGGCGCCGAGGCCAAGGCGATGGTCGGCAAGACGCCTGCAAATATCATCGCGGTGCGGCCGCTGAAAGATGGCGTGATCGCCGACTTCGACGTTGTCGAGAAGATGATCACGCACTTCATTAAGAAGGCGCACGATCGCTCGTTTGGTGTGATCTCGCCGCGCCCGCGCGTGGTGGTGGGCGTGCCCTCCGGCGTGACGCAGGTCGAGATGCGCGCGGCCCGCGACGCGGCGCTCAACGCCAACGCCCGCGACGCGTATGTCGTCGAAGAGCCGATGGCCGCCGCGATCGGCGCCGGTCTGCCCGTCGATGAGCCAATGGGCTCGATGATCGTCGATATCGGCGGCGGCACCACCGAGGTGGCGGTGATCTCGCTTGGCGGCATTGTGATCAATCACTCGATCCGCACCGCCGGCGACGAGATCGACGAGGCGATCGTCAACTTCGCGCGCCGCGAGTACAACCTGCTGATCGGCGAGCGCATGGCCGAGAAGGTCAAGATCGCCGCCGGCAGCGCCTACCCGCTCGACGAAGAGATCAAGGTCGTGCTGCGCGGCCGCGATCTGCTCACCGGCCTGCCGAAAGCCGTCGAGGTCTCGAGCGTCGAGCTGCGCGACGGTATCTCCGGCCCGGTCAACACGATCGTAGCCGAGGTGCGCGCCGCACTCGAAGAGACGCCGCCCGAGCTGGTGGCCGATATCATGGAGCACGGGATCATGCTGGCGGGCGGCGGCGCGCTGCTGCACGGCCTCGACCGGCGCATCGCCGCCGAGACGAAAATGCCCGTGCATATCGCCGAAGATCCGCTCTCGTGCGTGGCTCGTGGCGCCGGCAAGATGGTCGAAGAGTTTCACAACCCGATCTACCGCGATATTCTCAATAGCACCCAGCGCAGCCGGCGCATTCGCTATAAATAGTAGGCCTTCGCGGCGGGTGTTTTTGCCTTCGCCAGAGCGCTCTTTTCTCGTTTCGAGCGCGCAGATGTTGCAGCCCCGCGCCAACATCTGCACTACAAGAAGATCGCCAGTGCAGTGTCGCTTCAGCATCGACGCACGATGCGGGCCACTGCGTCACTTAAATAGCAGGGCCTCGCGAGAGGTCGCTGCGGTGGCTGCGATCGGCCAAAAAGGAGGTTTTCGGGGTGGTGAAGCCGCCCCGAACCCCGCCGCACAAGCCCTACTAATTACGTTCTGAGCGCAGAGCCCGAGCTAGCGATGGTGCATAGCTCCAAACTCACCGCTCAAACCCTCAAACTCGCTATGCGTGACTCGGCTCGCAATCGCTCCATGCGCCTCCCTCGGCCATCACCCTACCGCTCGCTGACGCTGGTGGCCGCGCTGCTGGTGCTCGCCCTGCTGCTGCTGGTGCTCGACCAGGGCGGCCTGCTGGGGCCCTTTCGCGCGCAGCTTCAAACGCTGATCACCCCGCTGGTGCAGCCGCTACGCCGCCTCGGCGATGGCCTCGGCGGCGTCGGCCAGAGCATCGCCGATACCCAGCAGCTGCGCGATCGGGTCGCCGCGCTCGAGCAAGAGAACAGCCAGCTCAAGGCCGAAAACATCCAGATCCAGGAGCTGAAGCTGCGACTCGACCAGCTCGAAACGCAGCTGCGGATCGAGAAGCAGCACGCCTGGAAGCTGCTGGGCGCAGATGTCAGCGCGCGCTCGCCTGACGGCGGCCGGCGCCTGGTAATGCTCAACGCCGGCGCCGAGCAGGGCGTCCGGCCCGGCATGGCCGTGCTTGGGCAAGAGGGCAGCAGCCCGCCTGCGCTGATCGGCGTGGTCGAGCAGGCCGGGCCGCGCAGCGCCAGTGTCCTGCTGATCACCGACTACAGCAGCGCCGTCAGCGCCAAGCTCTACCACCAGAACACCGTCGCGACCGGCGTGGTGCAGGGCCAGTGGCAGATCGGCTCGCGCCTCAAGCTCGAGGCGATCGACCGGGCGCAGCCGCTGGTGCAGGGCGACGTGGTGTTTACCGCCGGGCTCAGCGCCCAGTTTGATGCCGAGCTGCCGCGCGCGGCGATCCTCAAAGACATCCCGATCGGCACTGTCGAGCAGGTTCAGCTCGACGGCCATACCCAGAGCGCCGACGTGCGCCCGTTTGTCGACCCCGACCGAGTGACATATGTATGGGTGCTGCTCAGTCCAGGCGAATAGAAGAGCGCATCGCGCGCGAGCTGCTGCTGGCGCTTGTGCTGCTCGCCGGCGCGATGGCCCAGGCTACGCTGCTGCCGCGCGTGTTTGGCTCGGCGCCTAATGTGCTGCTGCTGGTGGTGATCTGCCACGCGCTGATCAGCGGCCCGGCCAGCGGCGCGCGCTGGGCTTTCTACACTGGGCTCGGCCTCGACCTTTTCGCCGATAGCGCGCTCGGCAGCCACGCGCTGGCCATGCTGGCGGCGGTGCTGCTGGCGGCGCTGCCGCTGGCCTGGCTGAGCCGCAATAACTGGCTGCTGCCGCTGCTGGGCGTGGCGCTCGGCGCGCTAGCCTACCACGCCACTCTGGTGCTGCTCATGTCGCTGCTGGTGGCGCCGGTCGGCCTGGGCAGCTACCTGCCGGTGGTGCTGCTGCCCGCCACGATGCTCATGCTGATCCCCGCGCTGCCGCTGTTTCTGGCCATGCGCTGGCTTGAAGGCCGCCGCCGCGGCGAGGTGCCGATTGATGTGTATTAGCAGGGGGCGTAAGAACGTGTCTGAAAAGGGGCAGTGCAACGGGCGTAGCCCTTCGCGCACCCTCTTTCTGGCAGGTGGTGGCCACGAGTATGGCGGCCACTACCTGCCAGAAAGAGTGACATAATGAATCGCTTGATCCTGCCAAGGCTATTCGTTCTCGTTATTCTGGTGGCGCTGATCGGCCGGCTCTATCAGCTGCAGATCGCCCCCGACGAGGCCGATCGCTACCGCGACTCGAGCCGCGCGCGCACGCTGCGCTTTCTGCCGGTGCGCCCCATGCGCGGCGAGATCTTCGCCGCCGACGGCAAGACGCTGCTGGCCGAGAGCGTGCCGATCTACACGGTGTCGATCCGCCCGGCCGATCTGCCTTCAGCGCTGGCCCAGCCCGCCGAGCGCGCCGAGGTGTTCAGCCGCCTCGGCCAGCTGCTGGGTATCTCCAATACGCTCACGATCTCGCCCGCCGCTGAGCTCGACGATCCGCTGCTGCACGCCGATCTGCTGGGCGGCCTCGGCGCCGCTAGCGTGGGCGCGGCCCAACGCTTCAGCTATACCCCGCCCGCGACGCTCGCGCTCGCGCCGGGCCAGCGCGCCGGCGCAGCCGAGCTGGTGGCGCTGCACCGCCCCGTCGCCAGCTTCGCCATGCCGCGGCGCGCCGCTGCCGCCGGCACGCCTACGCCCGATCTGGTGCCGGTGACGCTTGCGTCGGGCGACGTGATCACCACCAGCGCCACGCTGGTGATCTCGCCTTCGGCGAGCCTCGACAGCGACGCCGCGCTGCGCGACGATATCGGCCGGCTGCTTGGCGCTAGCGCGCTCGCGGCGGTGGCGCGCCCCGCGCCGAGCAGCTGGGCCCAGCTGCTGGTGCCGCCCACGGCCATCCGCAACGCGCTGAAGCTCAGCGCAGTCTATACCCAGACGCTGCGCCTCGCCAACCCGCTGGCCGACCGCGTGGCCCAGGCAGATGTGCCTGGCTACCAGACTGTGCCAATCAAGCAAGATATCCCGCGTGAGCTGGCGCTGGTGCTGCGCGAGAATGCCGCCAGCCTGCCCGGCGTCGTGATCGAGCAGGACTACCGCCGCCGCTACCCGCTCAGCGGCGAGATCCAGTCGTTCTCGCACCTGCTTGGCTACATCGGCAGCGTGAATGAGTGCGAGCTGGTGCGCCAGAACAGCGCCCGATCGTGGGTCGGCAGCTTGCTCGAATCGATCGGCCACGCCGAGGAGTGTGGAATTGTCACCAAGCAGATCCGCCCCGACGAGCTTGGCGTGCCGCGCTACCTCGAAGACCAGGATCGCATCGGCAAGGGCGGCCTCGAGGCCAGCTACGAAGACGAGCTGCGCGGCCAGATGGGCTGGGATAGCCTGCTCGTCGATGCGGCCGGCCGGCCGGTGCGCGCGCCGGCGGTGGTGCAGCCCACGCACGACGGCGATAACCTGGTGCTGACGATCGACGCGCCATTCCAGCGCCAGGTCGAGCAGATCTTGCGGAACTGGATCGACGTCAGCGAGCGGCGGCGCCTAGCGCAAACCGGCCAGTTCGCCTTTAAGCGCGATTACAAGCCGATACGCTCGGGCGTGGCGATCGCCATGGAGGTCAACACTGGCCGCGTGCTGGCGATGGCTAGCTGGCCGGCCTACGATAACAACATCTGGAACGATAGCGCCCGTGGCGCTGAGCTTCAGGCGCTGCTCGACCTGGGCAACCCCGAGAACCGCCGCCTGACGCCGCTGCTCAACCGCGCGGTGCAGCTGCAGTACCCGCCCGGCTCGACGCTCAAGCAGTTCGACGCGCTGGTGGCGCTGCAGAATGGCGTGATCAATCCCGAGACGCGCATCCACGACGCCGGCACGCTGGTGGTCGAAAACCGCTTCGCGCCGGGCGTAACCCAAACCTACCGCAACGCCGGATCGCGCCCTTATGGCGACATCAACGTCTCCGACGCGCTGATGCACTCGTCGAATATCTTCTTCATGTCGGTGGTCGGCGGCAACAAAGAGCAGGTTGTCAATCTTACCGATGCGCAGAAGAACATCCCCGCCGGCCTGAACGACCAGCGCTTCTCCCAGGGCATGGCGCTGTTCGGGCTGGGCCAGAAGACCGGCGTGAAGCTGGCGGGCGAGCTGGCTGGGCGCGTGCCCACGCCCGCCTGGAAGCAGAAGGCCAAGCTTGAAGCCTGGACCACCGGCGACCTGTACAACGCCGCGATCGGCCAGGGCGACCTTGAGGTCACGCCGCTGCAGCTGATCGCCGGCAGCGTGGCGGTGGCCAATGGCGGCACGCTCTACCAGCCGCAGCTGGTGCGCGAGATCACCGATGCGCGCGGCAACCCGGTGCGCAAGATCGAGCCTGAGGTGGTGCGCAGCATCCCGATCGACCCCGGTTACTTCGAGGTGGTGCACCAGGGCATGCGCCGCTCGGTCACCGAAGGGCCGAATGTCGCCGCGCGCGATGCGTGCTCGGGCCTGCAGATCGCCGGCAAGACCGGCACGGCCGAGTTTGGCCCCGAGATCAGCTTGACGCCGGTGAACGGCCGCGCGCGCCTGCCGGTGCGCCAGAGCCACTCGTGGTTCGTCGGCTTTGCGCCCTACGACAACCCGCAGATCGAGGTGCTGGCGCTGGTCGAGGGCTCGGGCGATCTCGGCGACGGCTCGGCCACGATCGCGGTTCCGGCGGTGACACAGATCATGCAGGCGTACTTCAACATTACGCCGCCTAGCCCGCTGCCGCCCGGCTGCCAGAGCGATCTTCCGCCGCTGCCGCCGCGCGCCGACCCGAGCGCCGCGCCCCGGCTGAGCGACCGCGGGCGCTAGCCGCTAGGCGCCGAAGCCGCCCCCGCGCCTTCCCAAGCGCGGCATGCCGCCGCATTTGCCAGGAGCCTGCGGCCTGCTTGTATGCCAGCCGCTGCATGGGTTTTCGGCAGACTACCTGTGCGACATGTGATAAGAAACCGGCATGTTCGCTGGAAAAGCCGCGAAACACTTGACGGCGTGTGGTATCATAAACACTACCGATCACAACATGTGTGCGATGCCAAAGCTATGAGCAACCTGATCGCGATCAAAGGCAGCAAAGACGGCCTGCGGCTTCAGCTCGACGAAGCCGCCGCCTGGGAAGAAGTTGTCGCAGCGCTCCGCCGCCAGTTCGGCCAGGGCGCGAACTTTTTTCATGGCGCCCAGATCATCGTCGACATTGGCGAGCGCGCCCTGAGCGACGCGCAGCTGGGTATGCTGCTCGAGCTGATGCAGCAGCACGGCGTGCGCCCCGAGGCGCTGGCATCCACCACCCGCGAGAGCCGCAGCGCCGCGCGCGCCGCCGGGCTGGCCGCGCGCGCGCTCGCGCGCGCCCCCGAGCCCGAGGAGCGCGGCGAGGCCGGGTTCATCGCCCGCACCGTGCGCTCGGGCCAGGTCATCCGGCATCACGGTCACGTGACGGTGCTGGGCGATGTGAATGCCGGCGGCGAGATCATCGCCGGCGGCAATGTGATCGTCTGGGGGCGGCTGCGCGGCATGGTTCACGCCGGGGCGCTGGGCGACCGCGCGGCGATCATCGGGGCGCTTGAGCTGGCGCCAATGCAGCTGCGCATCGCCGACCTGATCGCGCGCTCGCCTGAGGGCGGCGCCAACAGCTACGCCGAGGTGGCGTTTGTCGAAAACGAGCAGATTAACGTCGAAGCCTGGGATGCCTATAGGAAGTAGCCGCCAGCTACTCGGCGTACGCCGTGGGTGTTTTTGCCTTCGCCAGAGCGGTACTTTTTCGTGTAAGCTGCTCCAATGTCGGCGATCTGCGCCGACATTGGAGCACAGAAGATTGGAAGTACCTCGCTGCCACAGGCAGAATCAGCCCGCGTGCTAGGTCACCGCGTAGCTCGTGTGGTTATGATGTATGGATTAAGGGCTGAGCAGCGTACATCCCAGCACTAAAAACTCACAACTTCGGAGGAACTATGTCGCGCGTCATAACTATTACATCGGGCAAGGGTGGTGTAGGCAAAACCACCACCACTGCCAACCTCGGCACCGCGCTGGCGATGCAGGGCCTGCGCGTCGCCGTCGTCGACGCCGATATTGGGCTGCGCAACCTCGACGTAGTGATGGGCCTCGAGAATCGGATCGTCTACGACCTGGTCGACGTGGTTGAGGGCCGCTGCCGCCTGCGCCAGGCGCTGATCAAAGACAAGCACTTCCCCGATCTGTGCCTGCTGCCGGCCGCCCAGACGCGCGACAAAGACGCGGTGTCGCCCGATGATATGATCGCGCTGGCCAACCAGCTGCGCGCCGAGTTCGACTACGTGCTGTTCGATAGCCCGGCCGGCATCGAGGCGGGCTTCCGCAACGCGATCGCCGGCGCCGACGAGGTGGTGATCGTCACGACGCCCGAGGTGTCGGCCGTGCGCGACGCCGACCGGATCATCGGGCTGGTCGAGGCGTTCGAGAAGGGCCACCCGCGCCTGATCCTCAACCGCCTGAAGCCGCGCATGGTCAGCCGTGGCGAAATGATGAGCGTCGAGGATGTACTACAGATCCTCGCGATCGACCTGGTGGGCGTGGTGCCCGACGATGAAACAATTGTCACGGCCACCAACCGTGGCGAGGTGGCGGTGCTCGATCGCACCTCGCTGGCCGGCCGGGCGTTCTCCGATATCGCCCGGCGGCTGAAGGGCGAGCAGGTGCCGTTTATGGTGCTGGAAGAGCAGCAGGGCGTGATCGACCGGTTGTTCGGCATGTTCGGGCGGCGGCCGCGCGGCAGCGAGCGCTAGGCGCGGAACTGCAACCTCGCCAGGCGGCGATTCGTCCAACTATAAGGAGACGAGCGTGGGCTTTTTCAACTCACTCTTTAGCGGCAAGCGCGATCGGAGCTCGGACGTGGCGCGCGATCGGCTGCTGACGGTGCTGGTGCATGATCGCGTCAAGCTCACGCCCGACATGCTCGAGCAGCTGAAGGCCGAGCTTTCGGCGGTGATCGCGAAATATGTGCCCTCGGTCGAGCCGGGCGAGATCGAAGTCTCGCTCATGCGCGGCGAGTCGAGCGATCACCTGAAAGCCGACATCCCGCTGCGCCGCACAACCTGAACAAAGAGTCAGCGGAACGGCCGCCGCCGCTGACTCAATTGCTAACCACCGCGCCGTGCCAGGCTCTTCTTTTTGCGCTCGCGATCGGGTACAATAGCCCTGGCACATAACCCTTCAGCGCCACCCGGCAGTTACCGGGGGCGTTGTCTTATCTGTGGCCGAGGTGTACCGTGAGCGTCGAACCGAAACCGATCCGGCTGTCGCCAACTGCAAAGTTCATCGCGGTGGCCCTGATCATCTGCTTGCTGATCGTGCTGATCTGGGCAGCCCAAGCGGTAATGGCGCCTTTTGTCGCCGCGACGATCACAGCCTACCTGTTCAACCCGCTGATCGGCTGGCTGAATCGGCGCACCGGCATTGGCCGGGCGCTGTGGATCCTCGTGCTGTATATCCTGGTCGGCGCGCTGGTGTACGCGCTGGTGAGCACCATCGGCCCGCTGCTGGCGTCGCAGTATGGCGATATGGTGGCGCAGCTGCCGGCCATGAGCAATCAGCTCGATAAGCTGATCACCGCGAACCAGATCTGGGATCTGGGCGGCGTGACCTTCGACCTGCGCGAGCTTGAGCAGCCGATCTACGCCTTTTTCACCGACCTGGCGAGCACATTGCCGGCCACGGTGCCGCACCTGGTGGTGACGGCGCTCGAAAGCGTGCTGCTGTTCATCACCTACCTGATCGTCACGTTCTACCTGCTGCTGCAGGCCGAGCAGATCACCGACTGGATGTACCACCTGGTGCCGGCGCCCTACCGCGCCGAGATCCGCGCGCTGGGCCACCAGGTCGACGCAACGCTCAACGGCTATATCCGCGGCACGCTCATGCTCATCCCGATCATGTCGGTGCTGACGTATATCGTGCTGACGCTGCTGCAGGTGCGCTACGCGCTGGTGATCGCGATTGCCAGCGGCATCCTCGAGGTCATCCCGCTGATCGGGCCGTGGTCGGCGGCGGGCCTGGCGGTGTCGGTGGCGGTGCTGCAGCCCACCACGCCGTTCGGCTGGAGCCACCTGCTGCTGGCGGTGGTGGTTGGCCTGTCGTATTTCATCCTGCGCATGGCCGAAGATAACTTCATTATTCCCCAGGTGATGGGCCACGCGGTGCACCTGCACCCGATCCTGGTGCTGTTCGCGATCCTGGCCGGCGGCGCCATCGCCGGGCCGTTCGGGCTGCTGGTGGGCATCCCGGTGGTGGCGGTGGCGCGGCTGCTGCTGCGCTACCTGTACCGCAAGCTGATCGACGCGCCAGAGGTGCAGCTGCCCGACCTGACCGACCCGCCGCCGCAGCCGCGGCGCGGCGCACAGGCGCTCAAAACCGCCGTGCCGCCGCTGGTGTCGCGCCCGCTGCGTAAGCGCCGCTCGTAACCGCACCGAACACGCAAAGGAGACACGAGAAGCAATTGCTCGTGTCTCCTTTTTCGTTTCGCCTGGCCGCGGCTATTCCGGCAGCGCCACGCCAATATTGTGGAACCCGGCGTCGACGTAGATCGTCTCGCTCGTGACGCCGCTGGCCCAGTCGCTGCACAGCCACAGCGCCGTCTTCCCAACATCTTCGGAGGTGATGTTGCGGCGCAGCGGCGCGACGCTGGCGAACTGCTTGTGCATGGTGCGGAAGCCGGCGATGCCCGAGGCCGCCAGCGTGCGGATCGGGCCGGCGCTGATCGCGTTCACTCGAATATTGCGCGGGCCGAGGTCGTTGGCCAGGTAGCGCACGCTCGCCTCGAGCGCGGCCTTGGCCACGCCCATCACATTGTAGTTCTGGGCTACCTGCTGCGACCCATGGTAGGTGAGCGTGATGATCGAGGCGCCGGGGTTCAGCAGATCCTGCGCGGCCTTCACCACGGCGGTGAGCGAGTAGGCGCTCACGTCCAGCGCCAGCCGGAAGCCCGCGCGCGTGGTGTTGAGGTATGGGCCGCTCAGCTCCTCTTTGTTGGCGAAGCCGATCGCGTGTATCAAGATGTCGAGCGAGCCGTAGACCTCGCGCACCTTGCCCATCAGCGCGTCGATCGCCGCGTCGTTCTGCACGTCGCACGGCTCGATCAGCCGCGAGCCCAGGCTGCTGGCCAGCGGGCGCACCCGCCGCTCGAGCGCATCGCCGACATAGGTGAAGCCGAGCTCGGCACCCTCGGCGTGCAGCGCCTGGGCGATGCCCCAGGCGATCGAGTGGTCGTTCGCCACGCCCATTATCAGGCCCTTTTTGCCGTCGAGCAGGCCCATAGTCCATCCCTCCGTTTGACGCTTGCCCATGGAATGGGCGCTATAATACAACGGATGCGCAATCAGGACAAATACCCCACCCGGCTGCCGGCCCACGAACGCGCCGCGCTGCTGGCGCCAGCCCGCCGCGAACGCCTCGGCGAGATGCTGGTGCTGCACCTGGCCGGCAAACCCTACGCGCTGGGCTTGCAGCACGGCGTGCTGGCGCGCGCCGAGATCCTGCGCTTCCGCCGCGATGCCTACCGCTACCTTGGCGGCGAGGTCGCGCGCCTGCTAGGCCTGCCGCGCGCGCTGGCGCGGCTGATCGCCCGGCCGCTGCTGCTGGCGCAGGCGCGCGCGTTTGTGCCGTTCATCCCCCAGCAGTACCTGGAAGAGATGCGCGGCCTGGCCGACGGCGTGGGCGTGCCGTTGCTCGAGGCAGTGCTGATCAACGTGATCTGGGAGCTGTACCTGGGCAGCGGCTGCAGCGAGTTCGCGGTGCGCGGGCGCCGCACGGCCGACGGCGCGCTGCTGCACGGCTACAACTACGATCTGCTCGACCCAGCGCAGGCGTTTATCAACCCCTACCTGGCGCTGATCTGCTATCGCCCGGCCGGCGGCGCGCCGTTCGCCCAGCTGAACATGCTCGGCAGCGTCGGGGTGAATGCCGGTATGTCGGCGCGCGGCATCAGCGTGGCATGGGACAACACGATCGCCCGCGCGGGCGCCACGCTGCTGCGCGGCGCGCCGCGCCGCTGCACGCCTTTCGTGATCGCCCTGCGCGACCTGCTCGAGCACGCCGACTCGATCGACGCCGCCGTGGCCACCCTGCGCCGGCACCTGCCGCGCCCCACCGCCGACAGCATTATCGTTGGCGAGGCCGCCGGCAACCGCGCCGTGGCGCTCGAGACGATTGGCAGCACGCTGGCCGTGCGCGAGATGCACGACGACGCGGTGTGGAGCGCCAACAGCTTTGTGTCGCCGATCACCGCAGCCGACGACCGGCCCGGCCCGCCGGGCGGCCGCCCCGGCGAGAGCGGCAACAGCCAGGGGCGCTACAGCGCCTACGCCGAGCTGCTCGCGCAGCCCAGGCCGCTCGGCGTCGCCGATGCGGTGGCGATCCTGCGCGACCCCTACCCGCGCGAGCGGCATGGCTACATCCAGCCGCCCGAGCGCCTGCGCACGATCTGCCGCCCAATCACGTCGTTCAGCATGGTGATGCAGCCCGCCAGCGGGCGCATGTGGCTGGCCGAGCCGCGCGTGCCCGCGTCGCAGGGCCGCTTTCTTGGCTTTGGCCTGGAAAGCATGGCCGCTCTGGCCGAGCCGCCGGTGCCCGCCAGCGGCATGGCCGCCGCCGCGCGCGCCTACCGCCACTACGCCGGCGGCTGGCACGCCGAGGCGCTGGCGGCGCTTGAGCAAGCGCTGGCGCTCGACGGCGCCAGCGCGCCGCTGCACCTGATGCTGGCGCAGGTGTACCGGGCGCTGCGCCAGCCCGAGCGCGCCGCCGAGCAGGCGGCGCTGGCGCGCGCTGCCGGGGCGCGGCCTGGGCAGCGTATGCCATTCCCGAGCGCAATCGACCCGCTGGCGTACCTCGAAGTGGAGCCATGATCGCGAGCTTTTTCCGCGCATTTCTGTTCTGGCTCGCCGCGCTCGAGCTGCTGGCCGGCCGCTGCGGCTGGTGGGGCCTGGCGTGGCTGGGGCGCGGGCGCGGCGGGCGCTGCTGGCTGTGCCGCTGGCCGCGCCGCTGGGCATGCCGCCTGGGCGCGCCCGCCGCGCGCTGGCCTTTGGCCTGGCGGCGCCGCTGGCGCTGGCCGCGCAGCTGGCCGCCAGCAGCCTGCGCAACCGCGCCAGCGACCCGCGCCGGCGCCTGCGGCCGGGGCCGCACGCCGATCGGCGCGTGCGCGATGTGCAGCTGAGCATGGCCTATGGCCACCTGCCAGGCATCCTGATCGAGCCGGCTGGCGGCACGCGCGCCGCCGTGTGCGTGCTGCACGGCTCGGGCGACCACAAGGCCGCCTACACATGGTGGCTGGTCGACGCGCTGCTGGCCCAGGGCCTGGCCGCCCTGCTTGTCGACCTCGACGGCCACGGCGAGAACCCGCGCGCCCAGCGCTTCCCCGATATGCTCGACGACGTGGCCGTGCCGGTGGCGTGGCTGCGCGCACGCTTCGCGCGGGTGGGGGTGCTCGGGCTGAGCCTGGGCGGCTGCATTGCCGCGCGCGCGCTGGCCGATAGCGTGCCCGCCGACGCGCTGGTGGTGATGGAGGCGCCGCCAAGGCTGCACTTCACGCGCGCCGACATGTGGCGCGAGGGCCTGCGGCTGCTCAGCCCGGCCGCGCTGGCGATGTTCCGCGACTGCAGCGCCTACCAGCTGGCCAGCGCCTGGGCGGCCGCGCCGATCCGCGCTGCGATCAGCACCTGGGATCTGATCGACGCGCTCGACCTGCTGGGCAGCCTGCCGCGCATCCGCGCGCCGCTGCTGCTGCTGTACGGCGGCGCCGACGCGATCGTCAAGCCGGCGCAGGCCGCGCAGGTGCGCCAGGCCGCGCCGCCCCACGCCACCTTCCGCCTGGTGCCCGGCGCCAGCCACCTCACGCTGTCCATCGGCCACGCTACGCTGGCTGAGGCGGCCGGCTGGCTCGCCCAACACCTGGCGTAGCTCCGCGCCGCGTTTGCATTCAGTTTACATAGCCGGTGTATCCTCGCTTCATTCCAACGAAAGGAGCCTGCTATGAGCGCCGTACTGGTTGTCGACGACGATCCGAATATCCGCGAGCTGGTGCGCGTGTTTCTGCGCGATGCCGGCTTCGCGGTGCACGAGGCCGCCGATGGCCTGGAGGCGCTGGCGCTGCTCGAAACCACGCGGCCCGACCTGGCGATTCTCGACGTGATGATGCCGCGTATGGACGGCTGGGAGCTGTGCCGCGAGCTGCGCGCCTATGGCGATCTGCCGGTGCTGATGCTCACGGCCAAGGGCGAGACGGCCCAGAAGATCAAGGGCTTCGCGCTCGGCGCCGACGACTACCTGGTGAAGCCGTTCGAGCCGCTTGAGCTGGTGGCGCGGGTGCAGGCGCTGCTCAAGCGCTACCGCATCGCCAGCGCCCAGACGGTGCAGCTCGGCGAGCTGCGGATCGACCGCCGGACCTTCGAGGTGAGCGTGCGCGGCCAAAGCCTCACGCTGCCGCGCAAGGAGTTCGAGCTGCTGTTCAAGCTGGCCAGCTACCCCGGCCAAACCTTCTCGCGCGATCAGCTGATCGAAGATATCTGGGGCTACGATTTCGCCGGCAACGAGCGCACGCTCGACGTGCATATCAACCGGCTGCGCGAGCGCTTCCCCGAAGATCGCCACTCATTCCGCATCCGAACGATTCGCGGCCTGGGCTATCGCATCGAGGTGCGCCAATGAAGAAGTGGGAGCTGCTGCGCGGGCTGTCCGCAATGCTCTTTGGCATTGCGTTTCTGCTGGCGATGGTGACGGTTGCGTTTTTCCTCACGGCGCAGTTGTACGCGCTGCTGCGCTACACCCCGCCTGCGCTGGTGGCCCAGCTGGTCAACGCGCTGATCGGCCTGTTCCTGGCGCTTCTGGTGGTCTGGATGCTTACGCAGATCTCGATCGCGCGGCGCGGCGTGCCGGAGATGGGGCTGCTCGGCCCGATCATCGACGCGCTTGAGCGCATCGCCAGGGGCGACTTCGACGTGCGGCTCGAGAAGCACCTTGAAGAAAACCGCATGGTCGGCCCGCTGGCGCAGAGCGTGAATACCATGGCGCTCGAGCTGAACAAGCTCGAGGCTATGCGCCAGGAGTTCGTCTCGAACGTGTCGCACGAGATCCAGTCGCCGCTTACATCCATCCGCGGGTTCGCGCGGGCGCTGCGCAGCGAGCAGCTTGGCCCGGCCGAGCGCGCGCACTACCTCACGATCATCGAAACCGAGAGCATGCGCCTCTCGAAGCTGAGCGACAACCTGCTGAAGCTGGCCGCGCTCGACGCCCAGAGCGCGCGCTTCGAGCCACGGCCGTTCCGGCTCGACCGCCAGATTCGCGACGTGATCCTGGCGTGCGAGCCGCAGTGGAGCGCGAAATCGCTCGATCTCGACGTGTCGCTCGACGAGCTAAGCGTCACCGCCGACGAAGAGCTGCTGAGCCAGGTGTGGAGCAACCTGATCCACAACAGCATCAAGTTTACGCCGGGCGGCGGCAGCGTGCGCGTGTCGCTGGGGCGGCAAGGGCCGTGCGCGCTGGTGTGCGTCGCCGACAGCGGCGTGGGCATCGCGCCCGCCGACCTGCCGCATGTGTTCGAGCGGTTTTTCAAGGCCGACGCATCGCGCGAGCGCGCGCGCGGCGGCAGCGGCCTCGGGCTGGCGATCGCCCAGAAGATCGTCGCGCTGCACGGCGGCACGATCAGCGCCGCCAGCACGCCCGGCGCCGGCGCCAGCTTCACGGTGGCGCTGCCGCTCGCACAGCAATAAACCGCGCCGCGATTGCCGGCCGCATATGGAGGAGAACCAAGCGATGTTTGAGGATCCCGAGCAGCGCCGCGCGGCATATGCCGAGGCGCGCGCACGCGACGCGGCCACGCCGGCCAGCGCGCTTCCCGCGCTGAGCTGGCGGCGCCTGCTGGCCTACCTGAAGCCGTACACCGGGCATATGGCGCTCGCGCTGGTGGCGCTGCTGCTTTCGAGCGGCGTGAGCCTGGCGTTTCCGCTGGTGATCGTGCGGCTGCTCGATACCGTGACGCAGACGAAGGCCTACGGCCCGCTGAACACGCTGGCCGGCACGCTGCTGGGGCTGTTTCTATTCCAGGGGCTGTTCACCTTCGCGCAGTCGTACCTGCTCACCTACGTCGGCGAGCACATCGTCTACGACCTGCGCACCGCGCTGTACGCGCACCTGCAGCAGCTCTCGCTCGATTTCTACAGCGTGCGCCGGGTGGGCGAGATCGTGTCGCGCCTGTCGAGCGATGTGACCCAGATGCGCGCGACGCTCACCACCAACATCACCGCGCTGCTGAGCCAGGTGATCACGCTGATCGGCTCGGTGGTGATTATTCTGACGCTGAACACCCAGCTGACGCTGTTTATTCTCGGGGTGGCGCCGCTGCTGATCGCCGTGGCGTTTGTGTTCGGCCGGCGCATTCAAAAGGTGAGCACGCGCGTGCAGGACGAGCTGGCCGGCTCGACGGTGGTGGCGGAAGAGGGCCTGCAGGGCGTGCGGATCGTCAAGAGCTTCGGGCGCGAGCCCTACGAGATCGGGCGCTACGGCGCGGCGATGGCGCGCACCTTCCGTGCCTCGCTGGGCATGGCCACGTACAACGCGCTGTTCGGCGCGGTGATGACCTTCCTGGGCTTTGGCGCGGTCGCCGCGCTGATCTGGTATGGCGGGCGCGAGGTGATTGCCGGCCGGCTGACGCTGGCGATGATCTCGGGCTTCCTGATCTAAGGGATTGCGATCGCCGCCAGCCTGGGCGGCCTGGGCGGGATCTACGCCCAGCTGCGCGCCGCGGTTGGCGGCATCCAGCGCGTGTTCGAGCTGCTCGACACCGAGCCCAGCGTGCGCGATGCCCCCGGCGCCGCCAGCCTTCCCGCCGGGCCGGGCCAGATCAGCTTCGAGCATGTGTCGTTCGGCTACGAAGCAGGCGCGCCGGTGCTGCACGATGTGTCGCTCGAGCTGCGCCCCGGCGAGATCCTGGCGCTGGTGGGGCCAAGCGGGGCCGGCAAAAGCACGCTGCTGAACATGATCCCGCGCTTCTACGACCCAACCGCCGGCTGCATTCGGATCGACGGCCACGACCTGCGCGCGGTGACGCAGCAGAGCCTGCGCGCGCAGATCGCGATTGTGCCGCAGGACACCATGCTGTTCGGCGGCAGCATTCGCGAGAATATTCTGTACGGACGGCTCGACGCCAGCGAGGAGGACGTGATCGCGGCGGCGCGGGCCGCCAACGCCCACGAGTTCATCGTGGCGCTGCCGCAGGGCTACGACACCGTGGTGGGCGAGCGCGGCACCAAGCTGAGCGGCGGCCAGCGCCAGCGCGTGGCAATCGCCCGCGCGATTCTGAAGGACCCGCGCATCCTGCTGCTCGACGAGGCCACCAGCGCGCTCGACAATCAGTCGGAGCGGCTGGTGCAAGAGGCGCTTGAGCGGCTGATGGACGGCCGTACCACCGTGATCATCGCGCACCGGCTCAGCACGATCAAGGTGGCGGATCGCGTCGCAGTGATCGAGGCCGGCCGCGTGGCCGAGCTTGGCACGCACGACGAGCTGATGGCGCGCGATGGGCTGTACGCGCGCCTGTACCAGATGCAGTTCCGCGCTAGCCAGCCGACCGATCGAGAATATGATCGATGAAGCCGTACTCTTTGGCCTCGCCAGCCGTCAGGAAGCGGTCGCGGCTGAAGTCGATCTCGACCTGATTGGCCGTCTTGCCGGTGCCCTGGCCGATCAGCTCGCTTGTCAGCCGCTGCAGGCGCAGCAGCTCGTTCACGGCGCGCTCGACATCCGGCGCCGAGCCTTCCATGCCGGCCGAGGCCGGGTGGAAGTGGATCGTCGAGTTCGGCAGCGCGTAGCGCTTGCCCTTGGCGCCGCCGGCAAGCAGCACGGTGGCCATGCTGCCGGCCATGCCGATGCACACCGTGTTCACGTCGGGGCTGATCAGCTGCATGGTATCGTAGATCGCCAGGCCGTCGCGGACGCTGCCGCCGGGGCTGTTGATGTAGAACCAGATATCGCGCTCGGGGTCGCTGTGCTGTAAGAAGAGCAGCTGCGCCACCAGCGCAACCGACACGTCCTCGTCGATCGGCGAGCCGAGCATGATCACGCGCTCTTGCAGCAGGCGCGAGAAGAGATCCCAGGCGCGCTCGCCACGCGGCGTTCGTTCAATGATCGTTGGAATTCTGACGGAAGGCATTCTACTTTCTCCTCGCGACGAGCCAGCATTGGCCGGGTTAAGTATAGCATATCGGCGCCAGCCCCGAATGTGCGCTGATCACAATCGTGGCCGCCCGTGCAGCGCGACTTCCTAGTGCGGCGCATCCATGTTGCCCAATGCCAGATAGTACCATGGGTTCATTGAGGCCGCCGCGCGCCTGCGCTATGATAATACATGCTACTACACACGCAAGTACGCAGCCACAGCACGCAACGACACAAGGAGGAGCCGATGGCGGTATCGGAGTTGATCCAGCCGAGCAAGGTGCGGGTGCCCTGGTCGCTACGCGGCAAGGTCGAGATCGGCCCCTTGCAGTTTGTCGGCCAGAACACGCTGGGCCTGCCGTATGTGCAGGGCCAGATCCGCAATCGCTCGGGCCGGCCGCTCAGCCTGCGCATTGTTGTGCGGGTGCTGAACGAGCAGCGCCAGCCGATCTTCAGCGGCGCGCCTGGCATCCTCGACACCTTTGCGCTTGAAGCGCAGCAGCAGCGCGCCTTCCGCGTCAGCCTGCACGACGACGGGCCATCCGGCCAGCGCGACCGCCAGCGCATGTGGCTGACGCGCTCAGGAGTCGAGATCAGCATCGAGAGCTAATTGCCGCGCTGCTGTGCTTTTCGCC
Source organism: Kouleothrix sp. (assembly GCF_046328425.1). Lineage (NCBI taxonomy): Bacteria > Bacillati > Chloroflexota > Chloroflexia > Chloroflexales > Roseiflexaceae > Kouleothrix > Kouleothrix sp. The sequence goes on along the minus strand of NZ_JAXLWP010000004.1, from coordinate 124,836 downwards.
GCCAGCCCCCGCCGAATGCAGGCGAGGGGCTGTTGTTTTCCCTGCCTCGTATCGCGGCTAGCCCAGCAGGCCGCCGTGCCCAAGCGCGACGATATCGCGGCGCGCGATGTACTCGCCGGCGAGCAGGCGCGGCAGCAGCAGATCGACGATGTTGGTGTCGCGCGAGCGCACGCAGCCGGGCGCGCCCAGCACCGGTATGCGCGCGTCGCCGGCGCCGATGTAGGCCAGCAGCAGCAGGTTGCCCGGCTCGACGGGCGCGCCGTAGTGCTCGACGCGCCCGCCGGCCATGCGGATCCCCTGCGGCGTCACGTCGTCGCGATCCATGATCGACGTTTCGCCAGCTACAATCACCAGCTCGGCGCCGGAATCGCGCAGCTGGCCGATCGCGCCAGCCACCGCCAGCTCCTCGGGCGCGACATAGTGCGTCGCGATCACCGCCGAGCCCAGCTCGGCCACCCGCGCGGTGATCGCGGGCAGCACGCCCGCGCTGATCCGCTCGCGCGCGGCGGCGCTGCCGACCAGCACCACGCCCACGCGGGCGGGCCGCAGCGGCGCCAGGGCCACCACCGGCGCGCCCGCTCGGCCGATTGCCTCGGCCGCCGCTAGCGCCTGCTCTTCCACCGCAAACGGGATAATTTTGATCGTGGCAATGCGCTTGCCGGCGCGCGCCAGTGCGAAGCTCGGCAGCGTGGCGATCGTCAGCCCGTCGATCTGGTTGATCTGCAGCAGCCGCTCGACATCGATATGCACCACGCTGCGCGCCTCGGCCAGCAGATTCACCCGGCTGGAGGCTGGCGCGGTGGCCGCGATGCCGGGGCCGCACACAGCCGCCGCCAGCCGCCGCGCGGCCTCGTCTTCGTGCACATCGCCCGGCTCGAGCACCGCCACGCGCAGCCGCTCTACCCCCAGCCCGTGCAGCCGCGGCAGGTCGGCCTCGGCCAGGCGGTGGCCCTTGGCAAACGCCTTGTGCCCGCGCGCGTCGGCCAGGTTGTGGCGCAGGATGTGGCCGATCGCCTGTTCGGGCGGCAGAGTGGCTTGGTACATACTTCAGCCGGAAGCTGGCAGCCGGCGGCAAGCAGCAAGCAGCGATGTGTCGGCGGATGGCCCGACTACTGCGTACTGCTCGCTGCCGCCTGCCGTAGGCGCTCATAATCCTCGGGCGTGTCGATATCGACCAGCGGCCGGGCGTCGTCGAACGGCACCAGCTCGACGCGGCTGCGGTCGGCGGCGAGCACCGCGCGCGCGCCCTGGTCGCCCGCGACCGCCAGCAGCTCGGGGAAGACCGCGCGCGCGAACAGCACCGGGTTGCCGCGCTGCCCGGCGTACACCGGCGCGACGATCGGCCGCCCGGTCGCGCGCCACGCCTGCACCAGTCGGCCGACGATCGCCGCCGTGACGAACGGCTGGTCGCCCAGCAGCACCACTGCGGCGTCGGCCAGGTGGCCAAGCGCGGCCACGCCCGCGCGCAGCGAGGTGCTCTGGCCCTCGGCGTAGCTGGGGTTGAGCACCGGGTGAACGGGCAGCCCTTCGAGCGCGGCGGCGACGGCTGTGTGGACGCTGCCGAGCACCACCAGCACCGGCGCGAGCCCGGCCTCGAGCGCGGTTGTGGCGGCCTGGCGCACCAGCGGCTGGCCGTCCCAGTCGAGCAGCTGCTTGGGCTGGCCCATGCGCGTGGCGGCGCCGGCGGCCAGCACCACCGCAGCGACAATCGGCTCGGCGGGGGCAATGCCGGCCCGCAGCTCGGCGACGATCTCGCCGTCGGCGAGCGTGCCGGCGGGGCGAAAGCCAACGCTGGCGTAGAGCCGCGCGGCCTCAAGATCCTCGGGCCGGTAGCCGACGCGGATGCCCCTGCCGCCGGGATGGCTGCGCAGCGCCTCGAGCGCCAGCAGCAGGCCGGCGCGGCCGTAGCCGTGGCCCTGGTAGCGCGCGTCGATCATCATGCGCACGATCCAGTCCTGCTCGCTCTCGGGGTCGCGCCCATACATCACAAAGCCGACCATCTGGTCGCCGTCGTAGATCGCGCGCGGCACGAACGCCGGCTCGACATACGCCTGCACCAGCGACACAATATTCGCGGGGACGAAATGCTGCTGGCCGGGGCCGACGTGGAGGCGCAGGCACTCGTGCAGGTTGTGGTGCGTGATAGGTTCGAGATGCACGGTCATACTGCCTCAGGCCCGTCCAGTGAGCCCGTGGCGCGCCGCCACGATCTCGGCGATGATGCTGACGGCGATCTCCTCGGGCGTATTGCCGCCGATCTTCAGGCCGATCGGCGCGTGCAGCCGCGCCAGCAGCTCGTCGGCCATGCCCTCGCCGCGCAGGCGCGCCAGGCGCTTGGCGTGGGTGCTGGGGCTGCCAAGCGCGCCGACGTAGCGCGCCGGGCTGGGCAGCGCCACCTTGAGCGCCGGGTCGTCGAGCTTGGGATCGTGCGTGAGCAGCACCACGAAGCTGTTGCTGTTGAGGCGGCCCTCGAGCGCCTCGTCGGGCCAGCGCGTCAGCAGCTCGTCGGCGTGGGCGAAGCGCTCGGGGGTTGCGAACGCGCCGCGCGCGTCGACCACGACGGTGCGGAAGCCCAGCAGCTTGGCGAAGCTGACGAGCGGGATGGCGATGTGCACCGCGCCGACGATAAACATCGTCGGCGGGGGCGGGTAGGCTTCGATAAACAGCTCGACATCGCCAGACGCGCCGGGGTAGCTGCGCGTGCCGCTCTCGGCGCGCGCCAGCATCGCCAGCATATCGGCGACGATCGCCGGCTCGGGCAGGCCGGCGCCGAGCGCGCCGATCGTCGCGCCGTCGGGGCGCGCCAGCAGCTTGGCGCCCGGCTCGGCCGCGCCGCCGACGACGGTTGCCACCGCCACGGGCTGCTCGGCGGCGATCGCGGCGGCCAGGGTATCGTAGATTGTTGTCATAGAACTATCTCAGCGGCTCGACGAACACATCGATCGTGCCGCCGCAGGCCAGCCCCACGTCCCAGGCGTCGTCGTCGGCGACGCCGAAGTGCAGCAGGCGCGCCTGGCCGGTGGTGATCGCCTCCTGGCATGCGTCGAACACCGCGCCCTCGATGCAGCCGCCGCTGACCGAGCCGGCCATGCTGCCGGCCGACGACACGGCCATCTTGGCGCCGACGCCGCGCGGCGCCGAGCCGAGCGTTTTGACGACCGTGGCGATCGCCACGTGCTCGCCGCGCGCGCGCCACTGCTCGATCGCGGGCAGTACGTCTTTCATAGGGGTTCTCCTCGCTGTTGGTGGTGCGTGCATGGTAGCACAGATCTTTTTTTTTCGCATCAGCGTGTGGCTCTTGGGGCCTACGTGGCCCCGTGCCCCGCGCCAGGAGACCGCCGCCGGCCTCCTGGACCTCGCCGACACCCAGAGATACGGTATTGTTTGTCAAGTAGGAATTTTGAGATGCTTTTCCATTTTGCCTGCGGCGGCCCGCGCCGACCTGACCACAACCAGCTCTCCCAGCGAGCAATCGCTCGGCACACCTTCAGTGCTGTGCCATTGGGTTGTGGACAGCTCCGCGCAGGCGTTGCTCTGCCGCGCTCACCTCATCCGCTCGCTTCACCCGCTTTGCCTCCCGTAGTGCGGGTCAAACGCCTGTCCTTTCGTCACTACCGCATACGCCAGTCGCAGCAGCTTGTGCGCACAAGCACAGCGCGCCACTTTCGTCGGCTTGCCCGCTGCTCGCAATCGCTCATACTGCCCACGTATCACTGGATTGTGCCGTGCAGCACTCAACGTTGCCATATACAAGGCGGTTCGCAAGCGCGCGTTTCCAGCGTGCCCAATCTGCCGTCGTCCGCGCACACTTGTGCCCGACTCTCGCGCCAGCGGCACCACCCCGGCGTAGGCGGCTGCCGCTTCGGCCGACACACAGGCCGTAAAGTTCAGCGTGCCGACCAGCAGCCAGGCGCTTGTGATCAGCCCGATACCTTTGATGCTCCCCAGCAATGCGGCACTCTCTGCCCAAGCACCCTCCTGCAACACCGTCGCAATCTCCGTCTCCAGCGTCTCCAGTTGCCGCTCACATTCTGTCACAACCGTGTCCAAAGCCGCGAGTGCGGCTGGGATCGTCACTGGCCACTGCTCAAGCGCATGGCGCTGATTGCGTGCCTGCTGACGCATCGTCAGCAAGCCATCGCGCACCAGCAGCCGCTGGCGCAACTCGTGATAGACCTGCTCAGGCGGTGTCCAGCGCGACGGTTGACGTTCAACAGCAAACAGGGTCAACAGCTGAGCATCAAGCGCATCGGTTTTGGCGCGCCGGGGCAGAGAGCGGCCGAAAGCGTGGACGTGGGCGGGATTGACGACACTGACCGCATAGCCAGCTTGGTGAAGCGTGACCGCCAGCGTGATCCAGTAGCTGCCAGTGGCTTCGAGCACAATCAGCGTCTGGGCTGGCGGGACAGCCGTGCTGGCGAGTGCGGCTTGGAAGGCGGCAAAGCCCTCAGGAGTTTGGGGAAAGGTACGCGCACGCTGAGGCGGCGAGCCAGCTGGGCTCCAGGTCGCGGCGAAGGAGGCGGCAGCAATGTCGACGCCGACAAACAGGCAATAGTCAGAAGCAGATGCATTCATAGGTCACCAAAGCTGAAAAGGAAATCAATTCCACGGATAGCGCCCTCGTTCCTCGTGATACGTGGTCAGAGCCACACGATACGGTTCTGAGTGAGGCTATCCAAGGTGGTGGGGGCACAATCTCTGGGACGCGGTCAAAGCCGCACGGGTACCCACTGCCTCACCACCACCCGGAACACTTTCATTATACGAGGGTACCCGGCTTCGCCCCTGGACCCCTGAAAGAAAGCGGATGCATATGCGAGCATCGTGGCGCATGCCTTGTGGCGCGCCAACACGTGCGTTTCCCACCCAAGGCGCGAGAGTGGCACATCACAGCTAGCCCGCCTGCTCATCGCCCGGCGCGGCTGTATCGGCACCACCAGGGCATGAGCCACTCCGGCTGAAGCGGCCCCTAACCGCGGAGCGCGAGGGCGCGCAGCCCTCGCAGCAGCCGTGCCGCAGAGCACGAGGGCGCGCAGCCCTCGCAGCAGCCGTGCCGCAGAGCACGAAAGCCTGCCGCAGAGCGCGAGGGCGCGCAGCCCTCGCAGCAGCCGTGCCGCAGAGCGCGAGGGCGCGCAGCCCTCGCACCAGCCCGCACAACCAGATTTGGTATACTACGCCCCGTGCAACGGCAATACTGCGCCCGCCACCGGGCCGACGAGGAAAACAATGCCATACGAAACCCTGCCGCCGCAGAACTTCCTGGGGCTGGACGACGAGCATAGCGCCTACGACACCAGCGCCGCGCTGGTGCTGCCCATCCCCTACGAGGGCACGGTGAGCTACGGCCAGGGCACCCGCGAGGGGCCGCGCGCCATCCTTGAGGCCTCGCGCCAAGTCGAGCTGTACGACCGCGAGCTAGACGACGAGGTGGCGCTGAGCTACGGCATCCACACGCTGCCGGCGATCGCGCCGGTGGTGAGCGGCCCCGCCGCCATGGTCGACGCGATCGCCGCCTACGCCGAGGAGCAGCTGCGCAGCGGCAAGCTGCTGGTGGGCCTTGGCGGCGAGCACACGGTGTCGGCGGGGATGGCCCGCGCGGTGCGCGCGGTGCACGGCGAGTTCGTGATGGTGCAGATCGACGCGCACAGCGACCTGCGCGACGAGTACGAGGGCAGCCCGTACAGCCACGCCAGCATCGCCCGCCGAGTGTTCGACATGGGCGCGACGATTGTGCAGTTCGGCATCCGCTCGGTGTGCCGCGAGGAGATCGATCTGATCCGCGCCGAGCCCGAGCGCCTGCGCGTGTGGTTCGCCGAAGATGTGCACGCCGGCGGGCACCTGGCGCCGCTGGCCGATCTGGTGCGCGGCAAAAAGGTGTTCCTGACGATCGACCTCGACGGGTTCGACCCGGCGCTGGTGGCGGCCACCGGCACGCCCGAGCCGAATGGCCTGAGCTGGAGCGAGGGGCTCGATATTATCCGCACGGTTGCGCGCGAGGCGAATGTGGTGGCGCTCGACTGCGTCGAGCTGGCGCCGCTGCCAGGCCAGCACGCCAGCGACTTTCTGGCCGCCAAGCTGGTGTACAAGGCGATTGGGCTGGCGCTGGCAAATCGCAAGTAATACCAAATTTGGCGGATCGCTTGGATTATGGTGGGGGTTCGGGGGCGGCGAAGCCGCCTCGAATTCTTTTTCTTGTGCGGCGCCCGGCAAAGCCGGGTCGCCAAAAACACAAGTAATCAAACGGAGTTGATATAACCAAGCTTCTTGACGCAAAGACGCACAGACGCAGAGATACAATCGTTGCGTTAAAAAGGGAGGCTACGCGCTGGCGGCCATGCCGCCGTTCTGCTCGCGGCGGGCCTCGATCACGTCGGGCAGGCGGTTGAGCTTGTCGAGGATGTGCGAGAGCTGCGAGATGCTCTGGATGAGCATCGTCACATTCAGCACCGCGCGGTCGGGCTTGCGCGTGGGCACCTGCTGCACTTCCTGGATGTTGATGCCGGCGTCGGCGACGGTGCCCGAGATATCGCGCCACAGGCCGACGCGGTCCCACGCCTCGACGCGCACCAGCACCGGGTGGCCGTGCTGCGGGCTGGCCTCGCCCCACGTCACCTCGACCAGCCGGGCGCAGTCGCGCTCGTTGATCACCGTGCGGCAGTCGGCGCGGTGCACGGTGATGCCCTTGCCGCGCGTCACGAAGCCCAGGATCGGCTCGCCGACGACCGGGTTGCAGCACTTGGCCAGGCGCGTCAGCACGCCGTCGACGCCGCGCACCGAGATGCCTTTGGCGTCGGTCTTGCGCTCGGGCTGCGGCGCCACCTGCGGCAGGTCGGCCAGCTCTTCCTCGTGGCGGGTGCGCTGCGCCAGGATGCGCTGCACCAGCGTGCGCGCGGTTACGTCGCCGCTGCCGATGTTGGCGAACAGATCTTCGATCGTGCGCGCGCCCGAGAGCTGGGCGATCTCTTCGTAGGGGATGCTCAGGCCCAGCCGCTTCAGCTCTTTCTCGAGCAGGTCGCGCCCGGCCGACTCGTTCTCGTCGCGGCGCTGGCGCTTGAAGTAGCGCCGGATGTGGTTGCGCGCGCCCGACGTCTGCACGAAGTTCAGCCAGTCGCGGCTTGGCCCGCGCGCGTTCTTGGTGGTCATGATCTGCACGATCTCACCGCTCTGCAGCTGGTAGTCGAGCGGGACCATGCGGTTGTTGACTTTGGCGCCGACGCAGCGGTTGCCAACCTCGGAGTGGATACGGAAGGCGAAATCGACCGGCGTGGAGCCGACCGGCAGGTCGATGATCTTGCCCTTGGGCGTGAAGATATACACCTGCTCGTCGAGCACGTCGGAGGTGATCGACTCGACGAACTCGCGCGCGTCGGTCAGGTCGCGGCGCCACTCGATCAGGCCGCGCAGCCAGGCCAGCTTGGCCTCGAACGACGCGTCGGAGCGGCCAAAGCCCTCTTTGTAGCGCCAGTGCGCGGCGATGCCGTGCTCGGCCACCTCGTGCATATTCTGGGTGCGGATCTGGATCTCGCAGGGCTGGCCGCCGGGGATCAGCACGGTGGTGTGCAGCGACTGGTACATGCTCTCTTTGGGGTTGGCGATGTAGTCGTCGAACTCGCCCGGCACCGGCGGCCACATGCCGTGGGCGATGCCCAGCACCTGGTAGCAATCGCCGACGGTGTTGACGATCACGCGCACGGCCAGCTGGTCGTAGATCTGGTCGAGGCTGACGCCCTTGCGCTCCATCTTGCGGTAGATCGAGTAGATATGCTTGGGCCGGCCGGTGATGTCGGCCTTGATGCCCTCTTTCTCGAGCGCCTGGCGCAGCCGGCCGATCACGCGCTGGATGATCTTCTCGCGCGCGTCGCGGCGCAGCGCCAGCTGCCGGCTGATCTCCTGGTACTTATCCGGGTTCAGCACCGCGAACGATTTGTCTTCCAGCTCCCACTTCATCTGCCAGATGCCCAGCCGGTGCGCCAGCGGCGCGTAGATGTCGAGCGTCTCGCGCGCGTTGCGCTGCTGGCTCTCGGGCTTCATGGCGGCGATCGTGCGCATGTTGTGCAGCCGGTCGGCCAGCTTCACCAGCACCACGCGCGGGTCGTCGGCCATGGCGATGAACATCTTGCGGTAGGTGCCGACCTGCGCGTCTTCTTTCGTCTGCGCCTCGAGCGCCGAGAGCTTGGTGACGCCGTCGACCAGGTGCGCGACCTCGCCGCCAAAGGTCAGGTCGACCTGCTCTTTGGTGATCGAGGTATCTTCGACGACGTCGTGCAGCAGCGCTGCGGCGATCGACGCGACGTCGAGCCGCAGGTCGAGCAGCAGGTTGGCGACGGCCACCGGGTGGTCGATGTACGGCTCGCCCGAGACGCGCTTCTGGGGTTTGTGGGCCTCGTGGGCGATGGCGTAGGCGCGCCGAATCGTCGTCAGGTCGCGGTCGAGCGTGGCGCTGTTCTGCTGGTAGCCGCCGAAGCGCTGCGCCAGGTCGTTCGCCACCGCATTATGCATAAACTCAGGGTCGGCGCGCAGGGGCTGAACCTGTGGCGCGGCGGCGCGACGGGGGCTGCGAGGGGGGTCGGTCGCGGCGTCATTGCCGAGCGCGGCCGGTGCGGTGATCGCGTCCATACGGCGTTTTCTGGCGTGGCGCCCCTGGTGCAGGTTGCCGGCGAGCCGTGCCCCGGCCGCGGCGATGTTGGGCGCTGGTTTGGTAGCGGGTAGAATAGCATGGGGGGTGGGGGTTGTCAAGGCATCCACGCCCGCGCAGGGCTCGTGCAACGTCTTTCGACCCCTCCCCTGCCCGCTTCCCTGTCAGGGTGATACCAAATTCGCTTGATGACTTACACTTTGGTGGGGGTTTGGGGCGGCGAAGCCGCCCCTTCATTTTCTTGTGCGGCGCCCGGCAAAGCCGGGCGCCGCACAAGAAAACACAAGTAATCAAACGGAGTTGGTATGAGAGAAACACATCTGGCTGGTGGTGAGGTCGCGCCCGCGACCTCACCACACAGCCAACAATTTGCCCGAGCCATGAGGACATCGCACGGCAGCATACAGGGCGGCGGCGCAACGTGGTACAATCAGGGACGATCCGCCGCTTATCAGAAAAGGTGCCGCTTGCCTCGCCGCAGCTCTCCTCAGCAGCTCGCCGCGCGCCCATACGACGCGCGCGTGCAGACGATCGAGATCCACAGCGCCGCGCTTGGCGTCGCCAAGCGGCTGTTCGTGTACCTGCCGCCCGACCTGCCGCCGGGCGCGCGCGCGCCGTCGGTCTACTTTCTGCGCGGCCACGAGCGCGAGTGGATCAACCCGGCCGAAGACCAGAGCCGCGACGGCGCGAATGTGATCGACGCCTACCTGCGCCTGCGCGCGGCCGGCCGCCTCGGCCCGCTGATCCTGGTGTTCCCCGGCCTCGCCAGCGACGACAACACCGTGCCCAGCGTGCTGGTGAACATGCGCGCGCCGCAGCTGGCCAACGGCGCGCCGGGCATCGGCAGCGGGCGCTTCGCCGATTATTTCTTCGACGAGCTGATCCCGTACGTCGACGCGCACTTCCCGACCATGGGCGCGGGGCGCGCGCGCGGCCTGATTGGCTTTTCGCTGGGCGGCTTTATGGCCGCCAAGGCCGCGGCCGAGCGGCCCGACCTGTTCGCCAGCGCCGGCGCCTACGACGGCACGTTCCTCTACGCGGCCGATCGCGGCCGGCGGGTGCGCGCCGCCGACAGCGTGATCCGCAACCCGATGTTCGACGCGGCCTTTGGCGTGCCGCGCGACACGCGCTTTATCGCCCACAGCAGCCCGGCCAACCTGATCGTGCGCGGCGACGTGGCGGCGCTGGCGCGGGTGACGTGGCTGATCGGCTATGGCCCCGAGCGCCACGAGCCCTGGCAGGCCAACTTCTACCGCGGCGAGCACCTGGTGGCCTGCCTGGCGGCGCGCGGGCTGGCTAACGCGCTGCCGCACCAGCAGTTTGGCGCGGGCGACCACACCTGGCGCACCGCTGATACGTTCGCCGAGCTGACGCTGCCGCTGCACGAGCAGGCGCTGCGCGCGGCGGCGCTGGAGCAGGGCTGATGCTAGGCGCCCAGATGGCCGCGCACAAACGCCTGCACCCCGGCGTCCTGGTAGTAGCTGGAATGATCGACCGACGCGCGAAACTGCTGATCGGCGGTAAACGCGCGCGAGCTGGCGTCGATCTCGAGCGCGCTGGCGGTGTGCACCACTAGGTCGTTCGGCTCGCCCATGAACACCTGCATGGCCAGCGACGCGAACGCCTGCCGGAAGCCCTGCTGCGCCACGTTGGCGATTGCGAAGGTGGAGGTGACGGCGGCGTAGGGCACGCGCTCGTCGAGGCCGGGTGCGTCGGGCTGGTTGAGCTGCTGCAGCACCGCGCTGCCCGGCGTCATCGCGCCGATGCCGGGCAGGTCGAACGTGCTCTGCGCGGCGGCCTTCAGCACGAACTCGAGCAGCTTCGGCGCCCAGAACGCCCCGCCGCCCAGCGAGATCAGCCAGCTGCCGAGCGTCAGCCCCAGCGACACCAGCCGATCCCAGCGCTCGGGCTCGGCCAGGCGCGTGCCGGCGTGCGGCGAGCCGGCGGTGAGCAGCCGGCGCGGCTGGAGCTTGGGCTGCCATTCGAGCAGCTCGACCAGGCTGCGCACCACCAGGCCGCCGCGGCTGTGCGCCACCAGGTCGGCGCTCAGGCGCAGGTCGTCGGGGATCATGGCCAGCAGCGCCTGGGCGTTTTCGAGCGGCGTGAGCGTGGCGGTGGGGTGATCGTAGCTGAGCACCGCGTCGTAGCCGGGCGCCAGCTCGGGCACGAACCTGGCGCCGCCGCTGCCGGCGGTGGAGCTGCCAAAGCCGTGGACGTACAGCAGCACGCGGTGGTCGGCGCCGGGCGGCAGCAGTGCGCGCCAGGCCTCGAAGCCTTCGAGCGGCGCGAAGCCGCCAGGGCGCCAGGCCTGCACCTGGGCCGCCGGCTCGAAGCGGCGCACCGCCGCCAGCAGCGCCTTGTCGATCGGGCTGCGCAGCACCTGCAGCACGCGCTTGGTGACGGCGTCGGCCACTGCCCCGCCCACCGCGTCGCCGAGGCCCAGCGTCCGCGGGCGCGGACGCGGGTCGGGCGCGCCGCCGCCGGCCACCTGGTGGATCGGGAAGCGCAACACGCCGGGCTGGTCGTCGCCGAGCGTGCGCGTGGCGCCGGGCTGGCGGTCGGGCAGCGTCACATCGTAGATCACGCCGTCGGCGGTGTGCACCTCTTGCAGCAGCGCGTACACCGCCGGCTCGGCCGGCTGGTACTCGAGCGCGCCGTCGGCGGATGCGTCGCCGAGCGTGCGCGCGCCGGGGCGGGCCTTCACGTCGAGGACTATCGCCGGCTCGGCCGGCTTGAACAGGCTCAGCGGCGCGGTGATCGCCGGCTTATCGCCAAGCACCGCGCCGCTCTTTGGCGCGACCTGCGCGTTGCCCTGCCAGCCGGCAGCCGGCCGCAGCTTCAGGCGCGGCGTCAGCGCGACCGGCGGGGAGTTTGGGGGAATGGTGGGCATGATGACCTCCTGGTATGCGTCGGCTCACTCATCCAGTGGTTGCACCATTGTACCATCGGGCAATAAAAATGTTTCAGGGGGCCTGGTTACCCAGACCCCCTGAAACAAGAGAAGAGAGGAGAAGGAGATATTGCGATTATAGCATACCTTAAAGAGTTTGCAAGCACTTTGTTGGCGTTGATGGCATAGAACGTGCTGAAGCGCGGCGCGCTGCGGCAGAGCGGAGCAGATTGCTATGAGCTGGATCTACCACTTGGCGCCGGCGGCGCGCTGGCGCGATTGGCCGGAGGGCCAGGCGTACCTGCCGGCCGAGTTCGCCGCCGATGGGTTTGTGCACTGCACGGCCGGCGAGGATGTGATGCTGAAGGTCGCGAACGCGTTCTACCGCGCCGTGCCGGGCGAGTTCGTGCTGCTGACGATCGACCCGGCCCGCCTGAGCGCGCCGCTGCGCTGGGAGCCGCCGGCCGACCCGGCGCCGAACGCCGGGCCGCCGCTGGCGCCGCTGTTCCCGCACGTCTACGGCCCGCTCGACCGCGCGGCGATCGTGGCGGTGCGCGCGGCCCGGCGCGCCGAGGACGGGGCGTTTGTGGAGTGGTGAAAACACTGCCATTCTAACCCACCACCCGCGCGCCGGCGTGTAATATCCACACAATATCCCCAACGTCACCAATTCATCAATCGAACATCCTTGCTGTTGCCTTGAGATAGCAGTGCCGATTTTCTTATGATATAGGCACGTCGATGGGTTTTGTGAAGTGCAAGGAGGTTCGATATGTACGTGCAAGGAATTAGCGGCGACCAGGTTATCCTGGCGTGCTTGGCGGCGATATGCGCGTTCTTCATGGCGCGGCAGCTGCTGGCGCTGCTCGGCCTGCTTGTCGGGGTGGTGGCGCGCGTCGGCGTGTTGGTGCTGGGCGCGGCAGTGCTGTATGTGCTTGCTCGTGGCCTGGGCGGATAGCCTACGTTCAAGCTGCTTACGTCAACGCGGGCGGATGCCGGCGAACCTCCTTCCTCACGTAGCGCTATGTAAAACGTTTGCTCGGCTCATACGCTGTTCGCTTGATCACGTATAGATTGTTTGCACGACGTGGCTTCGCCACGTCGTGCAACACAAAAGCAGGGCGGCGGCTTGCCCCCAAACCCCCACCAAGTAGAGGCTCTAACCCACCACCCGCGCGCCGGCGCCGGCGCCATTGGCGATCGTGAACTGCACGCCCGGCAGCGCGCCCAGCCGCCGCGCAACCTCGTCGCGGTCGCCGTCGGCGCAGATCACGTGGACATTCGGGCCGGCGTCGATCGTGAAGTAGGCCGCCAGCCCGCCCTCGCGCCAGGCGCGCACGGCGTGGATGATCTCGAGCGTGCCGGCGTTCCAGTAGAACGACGGCGGCGACGAGGTCATGCACACCGCGTGCATCGACACCGCGTCGGCCTCCATGGTCGCGCCTAGCAGCTCGAGGTCGCGCCGCGCGATTGCGTCGCGCGCGGCGGCCAGCCGCGCCGGGATCTCGGCCAGCCGCGCCGGGAAGTAGGCGCTGGTTGCGGCGAGCTGGTGGTTCTCGGCGCTGCCGATCTTTTTGGCCCCGGCATCCACCACCGCAACCACGTCGGCCAGCGCCCAGTGCTCGGGCGGCGCCAGGCTCACCGCGTACGATTCCTCGTCCCAGCGCGCGGCGTCGAACGGGCCCTCGGGGATACGCCACTCGACATAGCCGGTGGGGATCGAGCGGCATGCTGACCCCGACCCGCCCCGCCGCGTCAGCACCGTCAGCTGGCGCTCGTCGAGATCGAGCCCCAGCGCGGTGGCGCCGGCCAGCGTGAGCGCCGCAAACGCCGCCGCCGACGAGGCGATGCCCGCGTCGGACGGGAAGGTGTTGGCCGAGTCGACGCGCGCGCAGGTGGCCACGCCCGCTAGCGCGCGCAGCCGGCCGAGCTGGGCCACCACGCGCTCGCGCGGCCGGCCGCTGGCGGCCTCGGCGGCGCGCCCGTACAGCGCGATCGTCACCTCGTCGTCGCGCAGCTCGGGGTCGAATGTGACCGTGGTGGTGGTGAGGCAGCTGTCGAGGTTCAGCGAGATCGAGCCGTTGAACGGCAGCGTGCGCGCTGCATCCTGCACGCCCCAGTACTTGATGAAGGCGATGTTCGCGGGCGCCACCGCCGTGGCGGATCTGATCGTGCTCATTGGTGTGCTTTCATTTACAGTACTTACGCGGTGCCCTCTCGCGTGGGGGCTCGGAGGGCGCAAGCCCTCCAGTATCACTCTTTTGGCTGGTCGCGGCCACCGCCGTAGCCGCGACCAGCCAAAAAGAGGCGAGCGCGGTGCCGCCCCGAACCCCCACCGCGTAGCTCGTGTCATGTACAGTACTTACAGGGACGCAGTCCTTCCAAACCACCCTTTTCAGACTGCTTCTAAGCATACCACACCGCGCGGATTGCGCGGCGGCTGCCGGGGTTTGCCAGGGCTGATGCGGCGTTGGCCCTCACCCCCTTACCCCCTTCTCCCGCGCGCGGGAGAGGGGGGTAAGGGGGTGAGTGCGGTCGCAGCCGCGACCGCACCTCACAGCCAGTTGAGCAATCACCAACACGACATACACGCTCTTGGTGTCTTCTGTGGCTACGTCTCAGGCAATTTCTGAGCGGCTTGCACACTACTCCGAGAACCTGTCTGCAAAGCCTGTATACCACCAAGGCGCCAAGCGGTTCTACGCTGAGCAATCACCAACACGACATATACGCTCTTGGTGTCTTGGTGTCTTGGTGGCTACGTCTCAGGCAATTTCTGAGCAGCGACTTGCACACTACTCCGAGAACCTGTCTGCAAAGCCTGTGTACCACCAAGGCGCCAAGCGGTTCTACGCTGAGCAATCACCAACACGACATACACGCTCTTGGTGTCTTGGTGTCTTGGTGGCTACGTCTCAGGCAATTTCTGAGCAGCGACTTGCAAAGTCCCCGGAGGGGCTTGCAAAGTCCCCGGAAGGGCTTGCAAAATCCCCGGAGGGGCTTGCAAAATCCCCGGAAGGGCTTGCAAAGTCCCCGGAGGGGCTTGCAAAATCCCCGGAGGGGCTTGCAAAATACTCGGAAGGGCCTGCAAAGTGGTGCGAAGGGCTTGCAAAGTCCAGCGATGGGCTTGCCCGGTTCTCTCAGCATTGTCTCATCTTCCGGCGGTGAAAAAATGCTATAGTTACCGCACACTGTTCTCTTCCACGGAGCCCTGCGCGCGCCTTGGCGTGTTGATCGCTATTCCTTGCGGTTAGGAAGGGGCATGAACCAACCGACGACCACTCGATTGGAGCGCTGGCGCAGCCGCCTCGCGCGCGGCCGCGCGCTTGCCCGCAAGGCCGCGCCGTTTGCCTCGGGCGTGCTGGCGGCGCTGGTGGCGCTGCTGCTGTACGGCCTGCTGTTCCCCGCGCCGCAGCCGCTCACCGCCGGCCAGGTGAATGAGTCGATCGCGCAGGCGATGGCCTCGGCTACGCCGCCGGCCGCCTACTCGGCGCGGGTGTACGCCGCGATCCAGCCCTCGCTCGTGCTGATCCAGACGCAGGCGCATAGCAGCGCCGACGAGGCCGAGCAGGGGCTTGGCAGCGGCGTGGTGATCGACGACCGCGGCGACATCCTCACCAGCCTGCACGTCGTGGCCGGCGCCGACGATATCAGCCTTACGTTTGCCGACGGCAGCCGCTCGGGCGCGCAGGTGGTGGCTACCCAGCCCAACCACGATATCGCCGTGCTGCGCGCCACCGAGCCGCCGCAGCAGCTTGTGCCGGCGACGCTGGGCAACCCCAACGCAATGCACGTCGGCGACGAGGCGTTTGTGGTCGGCCATCCGCTCGGGCTGTACGGCTCGATGAGCGCCGGCGTGATCTCGGGCTTCGACCGCTCGTTTGTGCTCTCGAACAGCGGGCGCAAGCTGGATGGCCTGATCCAGATCGACGCGGCCGTCAACCCCGGCAACTCGGGCGGGCCGCTGCTGAACCGCGACGGCCAGGTGATCGGCATTGTGGCCGGGCTGATCAACCCGACCGACCAGAATGTGTTCATTGGAATCGGCTTTGCTGTGCCGATCGACGTGGCTGGCGGCGCGGCCGGGCTACCACCTTTCTGATACGCTGTTGGCTTGATTACGTAGAGATACTGTTGCACGACGTGGCGCAGTCACGTCGTGCAACACAAAAAGAATAGAACGTACGCAGTTGGCGCGCTCAGCCTTCGGCAGAGCGGTACTTTCTTCGTGTAGTGTCTGCGGTTTTTCCGCGCGGAGCGAGGAAGCCGAACAGCGCAAGTGCGTAACTTCTAAGAGCCTGTTTGAAAAGGGGGTGCGCGAGGGGCTATGCCCTCGCACCCTCTGGCGGGTGGCGCACGAGTGGCCGCACCCGCCAGAAAAGTGGATACTTGGAGGGACTTCGTCCCTCCAAACCACCCTTTTCAAACAACTTCTAAAGAAATGCGGCGGCGGCGAAGCCGCCCCAAACCCCCACGAAAGTGTACGTGATCAAGCGAATTTGGCATGACAGCTCAAAGGAGTATACAGTGGAGTATCAGAGGAACCCCGAGAGCGCCACGGCCATGGAGCGCGTGCTGTACGAAGTCAAGAAGGTGATCGTCGGCCAGGATGCCCTGCTCGAGCGGCTGGTGGTGGCGCTGCTGGCGCGCGGCCACCTGCTGGTGGAGGGCGTGCCGGGCCTGGCCAAGACCATGGCGATCAAGACGCTGGCCGAGGCGATCGGCGGCGAGTTCAAGCGCATCCAGTTCACGCCCGACCTGGTGCCGGCCGACCTGGTGGGTACGCGGATCTACAACCAGAAGACCGGCGAGTTCAACACTGCGCTCGGGCCGGTGTTCACCAACCTGCTGCTGGCCGACGAGATCAACCGCGCGCCGGCTAAGGTGCAGAGTGCGCTGCTCGAGGTGATGCAGGAGCGCCAGGTGACGATCGGCCGCGAGACGTTCCGCGTGCCGAACCCGTTCCTGGTGCTGGCGACGCAGAACCCGATCGAGACCGAAGGCACCTACCCGCTGCCCGAGGCCCAGGTCGACCGCTTCATGCTCAAGGTGCTGGTGGGCTACCCCAGCCCCACCGAGGAGTTCGTGATCGTCGAGCGCATGACCGGCGTGCTGCAGGCGGTGCAGAAGGTGCTGACCACCGACCAGCTGCTCGATCTGCAGCAGGCCGCCGCGCGCGTGTATGTCGACCCGGCGCTGATCGAATATGCCGTGCGCATGGTTACCGCCACGCGCCAGCCGGGCGAGCACGGGCTAAAAGACCTGGAGCGCTACATCATGTTCGGCGCCAGCCCGCGCGCTTCGATCAACCTCATCCTGGGCGCGCGCGCGCTGGCGTTTGTGCGCGGCCGCGACTACGCGCTGCCGCAGGATGTGCTCGACCTGGCGATGGACGTGATGCGCCACCGCATGGTGCTCTCGTACGAGGCGCTCTCCGATAATGTCGGCGCCGACGAGCTGCTGGCGAAGATCATCGGCCGCATTCCCAAGCCGGAGGTGCCGCTCCATGAGCACACACGCGCCCGCGCCTGAGCGCATCCTGCAGCGCCTCGAATGGCAGGTGATCCGCCGGCTCGACGGGCTGCTGCAGGGCGACTACCGCAGCCTGTTCTATGGCTATGGCGTCGACTTCGCCGACCTGCGTGAGTACCAGCCGACCGACGATATTCGCTACATCGACTGGAACGTGACCGCGCGCATGGACGCGCCGTATGTGCGCCAGTATGTCGAAGATCGCGAGATCACCGCCTGGTTCCTGCTGGATCTCAGCCCGTCGATGGACTTCGGCACCGCGCCGAGCCTCAAGCGCGGCGTGCTGATCGACCTGGTGGCGACGATCGCGCGGCTGCTGACGCGCCACGGCAACCGCGTCGGCGCGATCTTCTATGGCGGCCGGGTCGAGCGCACCGTGCCGGCGCGCGGCGGGCGGCTGCAGGTGCTGCGCCTGCTGAACGACCTGCTGCGCCAGCCGCAGCTGCCCAAGGCGCCGCCCACCAACCTGGCGCCGCTGCTGGCGGCCGGGCTCGGCACAATCAAGCAGCGCTCGCTGGTGTTTGTGATCTCCGACTTCATCAGCGCGCCGGGCTGGGAGCGCCCGCTGAGCCTGCTGAACCAGCGCCACGAGGTGCTGGCCATCCGGCTGTGGGACCCGCGCGAGACCGAGCTGCCCGACGTGGGCCTGATCGTGATGGAGGACGCCGAGACCGGCGAGCAGCTGTATGTCGACACGCACGATCCGCAGTTTCGGCGGCGCTTCGCGGCGGCGGCGCGCGAGCGCGAGGCGGCGCTGGCCGAGGCGTTCAAGCGCGCCGGCGTCGACGTGCTGAGCCTGGCGACCGACGAAGACCTGGCGCGCGCGATCGTGCGCTTCGCGACCCTGCGGCGGCAGCGCCGCAGGTAAAAGCTTTACGGGAACAGCTATGTCGTTTATCTGGCCTGTGATGCTGGTTTCGCTGCTGCTGCTGCCGCTGTTCGCGTGGCAGTACCTGCGGGGCCAGCGGCGGCGCCGGCAGATCGCCGCAAGCTACGGCGGGTTCGGGCTGGCGCAGGCTGCCGGCGGCGCGCGGCTGGGCGCGCGGCGGCACGTTCCGCCGGCGCTGTTTCTGCTGGGCCTGGGCGTGCTGCTGGTGGCGCTGGCGCGGCCGCAGGCGGTGCTCAGCCTGCCGCGGATCGAAGGCACCGTCATCCTGGCGTTCGACGTGTCGGGCAGCATGGCCGCCGACGACATCAAGCCGACGCGCATGGAGGCGGCCAAAACCGCCGCGCGCGCGTTTGTCGAGCGCCAGCCGCGCAGCGTGCAGGTGGGCGTGGTGGCGTTCAGCGATGGCGGGCTGGCGGTGCAGCCGCCCACGAACGACCAGGCGGCGATCGTGGCGGCGATCAACCGGCTGGCGCCGCAGCGCGGCACCTCGCTTGGCCAGGGCATGATCGTGGCGATCAAGGCCATCCAGGCGCTCAGCCAGCCGGCCGAGCGGCTGTACACCAACCGGACGCCCACGCCCACGGCGGTGCCGCCGGGCACGTACACCTCGGCCACGATCGTGATGCTGACCGACGGCGAGAACAACCAGGCGCCCAACCCGCTGGAGGTAGCGCGCGCCGCCGCCGAGATGGGCATCCGCATCTACACGATCGGCGTCGGCAGCCCGGCCGGCACAACGCTGCGCGCCAACGGCTTCAGCGTACACACCCAGCTCGACGCCGAGCTGCTGCAGCAGATCGCGCAGCGCACCGAGGGCGCGTACTACAACGCCGAAAGCCAGCAGGAGCTGCAGTCGATCTACGATAACCTCGATTTGCAGATGGTGATCCGCCCCGAGCCGGTGGAGATCACCGCCGCGCTGGCGGCGGCCGGCATTCTGGCCCTGCTGCTCGGCGCGGTCTGCTCGATGCTGTGGTTTGGCCGCGTGCCGTAGCGGCCCGCGCGGCGGCTTACCCCGGAGGGCGATCGATGGACTTGCTGTGGCCTGGCTTTCTGCTGCTGCTGGCGATCATTCCGCTGCTGCTGGCGGCCTACCTGTGGATGCTGCGGCGGCGGCGGCGCTTCGCGGTGCGCTACTCGAGCCTGGCGCTGGTGCGCGCGGCGATCCCGCGCCACTCGTGGCTGCGGCGGCACCTGCCGTTCGCGCTGCTGCTGGGCGCGCTTGCCAGCCTGGTGATCGCGGCGTGCCGGCCGGTGGCGATCGTCAGCGTGCCGACCAACCAGACCGTGATCTTGCTGTCGATCGACGTGTCGCGCAGCATGTGCTCGACCGATATTGCGCCCAGCCGGATCGAGGCGGCCGAGGAGGCCGCGCTGTCGTTCATCCGCAGCCAGAAATCCGGCACGCAGATCGGGATCGTGGCCTTCGCCGGCTTTGCCGAGCTGGTGCAGCCGCCAACCGCCGATCAAGACGCGCTCGAGGCCGCGGTGAAGAGCCTGACCACCGGGCGGCGCACGGCCATCGGCAGCGGCATCCTCAAGGCGCTCGACGCGATCGCCGAGGTCGATAAGAACGTGGCGCCGAGCGTCACCGACGCGACGCTGCAGGCCGCACCCACGCCAGTGCCGCAGGGGGCCTACGCGCCCGATATCATCGTGCTGCTGACCGACGGCGTCAGCAACTCAGGGCCGCAGCCGATCGAGGCGGCGCAGCAGGCTGCCGATCGTGGCGTGCGCGTGTACACGATCGGCTTCGGCACCGAGAATGGCACGCTGCCGATCTGCGCGCCACAGCTCCAGGGCGGCGGCACGCTCGATAGCAGCGCCGGCGGGTTTGGCGGCGGCGGCGGGTTTGGCGGCGGCGGCGGGTTTGGCGGCGGCGGTGGGTTTCGGCGTGGCATCGACGAAGCGACGCTGAAGGAAGTGTCGGAAATGACCGGCGGCACCTACTATGCGGCCTCAAGCGCGGGCGAGCTGCAAGATGTGTTCAACAGCCTGCCGACCTACCTGATCACCAAGCACGAAACCACCGAGATCAGCTTTGCGTTTGCGGCGGCCGGCGCGCTGCTGGCGGCGCTGGCGATCGGCCTGGCGCTGATCTGGAACCCGCTGCCCTGAGAAGCTGCCTGGAAAGGCTGGCCGCCAGGCGCCAGAGCGGGGGTGCGCGAGGGGCATGCCCCTCGCGCACCCCCGCTGTTGCCCCCAGGCTCGCGCGATCGTTCACCGCTACGAAACCTCTTGCTGGCGGATCCACATGCGCAGGCCCAGAATAACCCCCGAAATGATTGCCAGCAGCATGATGATCGGCAGCGTCCAGGAGGCCGGCTGCTTGGCCGGGGCCGGCTGGTTTGCGGCGGCGCCTGCACCGGCCGTCGCCGGGGTTGGCCGCGTGGGCAGCGAGGCGCCAGGCGCATTGCTACTCTCCGGCGGATCGACGCTCGGCACAGCCGAGGTGGGCTGGGCGGTCGCGATCAGCTGGGGCGTGATCACCACGTCGGCCTGCACCAGCGCGAGCTCGCCACTCAGCTGGCGCCGCAGCGCACTGTCGGTCAGCCCGCTGGCCGCCCAGCTCAGCTCCTGATCGTCGCGCCCGAGCACCAGCAGCACCACCCGCCGCGTGTTCCACGGCGCCGGAACAATCTGGAGGTAGCCTTGCTGCTCGGGCGGGGCGAAGTGCATCACCACCCGGCTGCGCCGATCGTCGGGGTCGTTCGTGCCGGGCGCGAACACGATCGGCAGCTGATCGGAAAGCTCGGCGAGCAGCGGCAGCGCGCGCGGCTGGCCGATCATGATCAGGTGCAGGTCGCTGCGAACTTCGCTGGCCGGCGTATCGGCGAACAGGATCGTCGGCGATACCACCTGGCTGCCGGCCATATCGGCCAAGTACATGATCATATGCTGGGCGATATTCCAGCTGTGCGGGTCGCCGGCTGGCAGCACAAACGCCAGGTTCGCCAGGTCGGGGTCGTAGCTGAACGGCGCCGGGTAGCGATCGAGCGTGAACGGCAGCTCGGGGTCGATCAAATTCTCGCGCGAGATCGAGAACATCGAGTCGTTGTGAACCGTCAGCCAGATGTCGTCGCCGCTGGGCTTGCCGCAGTCGGAGAGCGCGCGCATCAGGGCGCTGACGCTCAGCCGGTTGTCGCCGGGCTTGAGCGCCGTCGTTGGCAGGCGCATCGTTACAACCCGGCCCTGCGCATTATCGTCGTCGAGGCGAATATTGCCCACGACAGTGCCGTTGAGCTCGATCGTGACGTTTGACAGGCCGCCGTTGAGCAGCGCCGAGTGCGCGATCGAGATGTTCAGGGTGCCGCTGCTGAAGCGCGCCTGCCGGGCCGTCAGCGTGAAGTGCGCGTCGGCCGAGCTGGTGCCCAGGCCGCGCAGCGTGATGTCGGGCACGCGCAGCATGGCGAATGTCGCCCGGTCGAGCGGGAAGTCGGCCGTCTGGCTGGCGCGCACGGCCGAGACGATCGCAACCGCGCGCTGCGGCTGGGCCTGCTCGTGCAGGGTATCGAGGCCCTGCGCGCCGCGCAGCACCGCCGTCGGCGTGGCCCCGCTCACCAGCAGCAGCGCGTGCTGGCTATTCCACGGCGAGACGGCGATCTGCACCACGCCATCGTCGTCGCCGACCGGCAGTGAAGGAAAGTGATCGTCTCGCGGCTGCGCCGGCAGCGTCACGCCGCTGAGCAGCGGCAGCCGGCTGGGCTGGCCGACAAGCACCACGTGCGTGGCGGCACGCTGATCGTCGCTCAGGTCGTTGGCCTGCACCAGCGCGAGCGGCGCGTTTTTGTCGATATCGCGCAGGCTCGTCGATACCGCAAACGCCGCCGCCAGCTCGGCCGTCGTCGGCTGCTGCGGCACCACCACGGTGATCCCCTGCACGTCGAAGCTCTGCTCGATCAGCGGGAATGGGTAGTCCATCAGGTCGGGCTGGATCGAGCGCAGCGTATGCGGCAGCACCAGCGAGCTATTATTGAAGATCGTGACTTCAACCGGCGAGAGGCCGATGCAGTCGATATTGTCGCTGATGGTGAAGCTAAGGGTATTGCGCGCCGAGCGCGCGGCCGCAGGGTGCAGGTCGGCGCGCGCGAGCGTGATGTCGACGCTCGAGTCCATGTCCTGGGTGATCGGGTAAAACGCGACGGTTTTGCCGTTCAGCCGGACATTCAGCGACGCGACGTACGCGCTGGTCTTGCTGGTGTCGGAACCCTGTGCCGCCACCATGGGGCCGGTGATCTTCACGGCGTAGTGCAGCCGCATTTTAGTGTCGGGCTGCAGATCCCACGTCGAAGGAAGCGTAAAGAAGACTTTTGCCTCGTCGGTGGAGCTGCGCAGGGTGTGGTCCTGAAAGCCGAGCTGCATCAGCTGCACTTCGTCGTCGGCTACGTCGAGGCTGCCCGTGCGCGGCTGTGGGCTGGCGTGCGCGCCGGTGGCGGGCACGGCGCCGAGGCAGAGCGCGCCTATCAGCGCGATCAACCCAATGCGAATGCATCTTATACGATAAATCAATAATTTTGTTAGCATGCGAGTAGCTCCGCTGTTGTTGCAATATACTGTTCGTTTGTGCTCGGAAAGCAACTTCGCCGTTATACCGACATATAAAAACAAATCGATACGCCGTATGTGGGGCGTATCGATGAAATAATTGATATTTCGCAACGTTATTTTGCTATATTGGGTATTATATCATTATTTTATTGTGCTCGTGCTATTGTTTGATCATTAATCCAGGGCTCGTGCAAAGTCTTTCAAATTGGTGGGGGCTCGGGGGCGGCTTTGCCGCCCGCCCCACCATAGAGCGTGTGCGGCCGCTTTACGGCGCCAAAGCACCACCGCGCAGCGGGCTAACTGCCGCCCAGGTTCAGGCTACCGAACAGCACAGTGCTGTAGCCAGGGTCGGCCCAGTTCGACCAGGAGTACGGCCGGTGCTCGAGGACCACCGGCAGGTAGGCCGGCGCGTGCCAGTGGGCGTAGGCCAGCTCCCAGCCGGAGCGATTGGTGGCGCCGACGCAGTGATCCGGGGTATAGAGCCAGGTGCAGCGCCCCGCGAAGGCGTCGAGAACGCGCGGGGCCAGGAAATCCCAGCCATTTTTCAGCCCCACGCCGCGCGGTGTCTTGTAGGTGTACAGCGAGGCGTCGCCCTGCCTGCGCATGATCTCGGCGAACACCGTCTTGACGCTCAGCGCGCCCTGGTTATAGCCGAGGCCGTCGGCGCCGCGGCGGTTCTCCTCGGTCAGCGAGCCATCGCTGCACATGCCGTAGATCCAGCTGGTATCGGCGCAGGCGTCGCTGGCGGCGGCCGCGCCGGCCTGGGCCACGCCGTCGAGCTTGAGCTTCCAGTTCGCCACCGCCGCAGCGCGCTCGGAGGGCATGCCGGCGTAGACGGCGATGCTGAGCCACAGCAGGTTGCCGGCGTCGGCCCAGTTGTTCGCGCGCTGCGCCGCGGCCTTGGCCTGGGGCAGGGCGTGGTTCTGAAGCATCGCTATCAGCTGCTGGCGGTCGGCCTCGCTCCAGCTGGGCGTGCCGTCGAGCAGGTCGGCGCCCCAGATCATCGCCGGCACCAGCCGGCTCCAATCGAGCTGGGCCTGGTCGTCGCCGGGCGTGATGCCGCTGAGGGTTGCCGACCAGGCGCGGATGAACGCCGCGCCCTTCGCGCTATAGGCCGTATCGCCGGTCAGGCGGTAGGCGAGCGCCAGCAGGTAGGCATACTCCGAAGCCTGGTTGAGGCAGTCGTAGCCGGTGCTCGTGGCATACGTCGCCTGCGCGCACGGCGTCGCGGCGAGCGCCTCGGCGGCGTCGTTGAGCAGCGACTTCACCGCGCTGCGCCCTGGCTCGACGCGCTGATCGTACTGGGCCTTGGTGACCAGCAGCTCGGCGGGCTGAATGATCATGCCCAGCGGGGCGCGCGGGCGGCTAATCATGGGGGCGAAGACCTGGAATGCGCCTTGCGTTGTGGCGCTGGCCGGCGAGGGCGGGGCCGATGGGGAGGCTGGCGGTGCGGCAAATGCTGGCAGCGCCGAGGCAAGTGCGGCAACCACTACCAGGAGCAGCGAGCCTACCGCAGTGGAACGATGCTCGGGGCGACGGTAGGAGTGCGGCAATGAGTTCTCCTTTTATTCATTTCTTAAGAAGCTGTCTGAAAGGGAAGTGCGAGGGGCTATGCCCCTCGCGCACCCTCTTTTCAAACAGGCTCTCTAGCCTCTGGAGTCTCACTCTACCATGATCGATTCGGCGGGTCAATCGGCGCGGGGCGCTGGGAGATGAATTCTTGGTCTCAATGTTTAGCCTGGGTCGCTGCCGGTGGCCACCGGGCGGGCCGGGTCGCTCGACCAGTCGCTCCACGAGCCCTCGTACAGCAGCGCGTCGGCGCGGCCGGCCAGCCACAGCGCGAACACAGCATGCGCTGCGGTGACGCCCGAGCCGCAGTAGCAGACGATCGGGTCGGCGGCGTCGGCGCCAAGCGCGAGGTAGCGCTCGCGCAGCTCGTCGGCGCTCTTCATGTGGCCGTCGGCGCGCAGGTTGCCGGCGAATGGCGCCGAGCGCGCGCCGGGGATATGCCCGGCCTGCGGGTCGATCGGCTCGACGCGGCCCTCGTAGCGCTCGGTGGCGCGCGCGTCGAGCAGCAGCGCGCGCGGCTCGCGGCGCAGCGCGTCGACGGCGGCGGCGTCGACGAGCATTGCCGGGCGCGGCACGGCGATGAACTCGGCCGGCGCGACGGCGGGCGCTGCGGTGGTGGTGGGGTAGCCGCCGGCCAGCCACGCCGGCCAGCCGCCGTCGAGCAGCGACACGCGCTCGTGGCCGAAGTAGCGCAGCAGCCACCAGAGCCGCGCGGCATACGCGCCGCCGCTGGCGTCGTAGGCCACCACGTGCGTGTCGGGGCCAATGCCCGCGCGCCCGGCGGCGGCGGCGAAGCGCTCGGGCGCCGGCAGCGGGTGGCGGCCCGGCCCCTGCCCGCGCGGCGCGGCCAGGTCGCCGTCGATGTCCATGAACACCGCGCCGGGGAGGTGCGCGGCGTCGTAGTCGGCGCGCCCGCGGTGCGGCTCGGTCAGGTACCAGCGCACGTCCACCGCGCGCACCTGCGGGTCGCCGAGGTGGTCTTTCAGCCACTCAACCGATACCAGTGGGTCTACGGTCATGTATGCACCTCGTTTCCTTAAGAGCAGGCTATCACACATCCGCACCGGGTTTCACGAAAGACGGAAGACGAATCAGCGCCGTCTTCCGTCTTTTGTGCTTCGTCCTTTATTCGGAAAATTCGGATCGAACCTGCGGTAGCCTGTACTCAGAACTGTGTCAACAGCGTTTGCCTGTATGTTCAGTGTCATGGTGAGCGCAGCTTCCTTTTCTCGATGGAAATCGGTGTTTATCCGTGAGATGTTTCACCCCGTTCAGCCTGACATGGAGCCTCGTTGGCTCAGCGAATATGCGCTCACTTCGTTGACATGCTACAAGGGCATGGTGCAATCGAGCTTGATGCGCGGGGCGCGATCGATCGCGCCCATACAGAGCCAAAGATGCGGGGCGGTGATGGATCGCGCCGGTACGCACTCGCTGCTCGTTCGGGCGTTAAAGGCGGTGGTAGCGCGGCGCGGCGAACTCATCGCCGGCAACTTCGTCGAGGTTGGCGATCGCCAGCAGGCCGCGCTGGTCGAGGTACTCGACGTGGGCGCCGACCTCCTCGATCGCCAGCAGAATATTGTAGCCGTCGACGTGCGGGTAGATCTGCTTCGACAGCTCGTTGATCGTGCGCGGCTCGGCGCAGGCCGCTAGCAGCCGCTCGAGCTTGCGCTGGTGCGACGCCTCGATCTGCGCGATCCGCTCGTACAGGTCGCCGATCGGCCCCTCGTGGCCGCCGAGCGCCAGGTGGATGCCCGGCACCGCCGCGATCTTGCGCAGCGCCTCGAGGTAGTGGCCCAGCCCCGTCGAGGGCGTGATGCTCTCGGGGGCCATGTGCGGCGACGTGTGCGGCAGCACGTGGTCGGCGCTGAGCAGCACATCGTCGATCTGCAGGCACACCTGGCCGGGGCAGTGGCCGGGCGCGTGCAGCACCAGCATGCGATCGTCGAGCAGGTCGCCGTCGCGCAGCACCGTCTCGACCTCGGTCGACCGCAGCAGGCCCTTGCTCCAGCCGTACATACCCATGAGGCTGGCGTGGTTCGACTCGGAGACGCCGGCGCGCCACAGGAACGCCGACACCGCGCGGCTGGCCAGCACCAGCCGCTCCTCGTGGTTCGTCAGCACACGCCGGTCGAGCTCGTGCACCGCCAGCGGCGCGCTGGTGAGCGCGCGCACCGCGCCCAGGCCACCGTAGTGGTCGACATGCGCGTGGGTGATCACGACGCGGCGGATATCGGCCCAGCCGATGCGCGCGCCCCAATCGTCGCGGATCTGCTCCATTCCGCGCCGGATGTGCTCGCTGCTCTGGCCAAGGCCGCTGCCGGTATCGACAAGCGCGACATACTCGCCGTCGACGACGAGGTAGACGTTCGCGACGAGCATGGGGAAGACCTGCGCCGAGATGCGGTAGATCCAGGCGCCGCGCTCGGTTTCGTAACGAACGACAGGTTCAACTGACACGGCCGCCTCGCTCGCTGTATAGTCTGCTATTCGGCGGGTAGTATACACCTTTTAGGTTACATTGACACGCCGTACGGCAGGTTTTTGTGGTGGGGGTTCGGCGGCGGCGAAGCCACCCCCGCAATTGCTTTAGGGCTTACGCAGCTGGCGCGCTCAGCCTTCGGCAGAGGGGTACTCTTCTCCGTATCGTGTGCGGTTTCTCCGGAAAACCGCCTGCAAAACATCAAAGCCCAGGGGCAAGAGCGCCGGCCGCAAGGCAGCGCGGCTATGGGTGCAGCACCAGCAGCAGCGGCGCGATCGCCAGCCACGAAAGGCGCGCCAGGTCGTCGTTCACAAACGAGATGCCAAGCGAGATCACGAACACCAGCGGCGCCACCAGCGTGCGCAGGCGGCTATTGCGCAGCTGCCTGGCGTCGAGCGGGCGCGCCAGCAGCCGGCCGCCGGCGCCGCTGGCATACCACCACAGCGCCCAGGTCATCAGGCCGGTCACGATCATGGTGAGCGCGTAGAACACCGTGGCCACCTGGCCGGTGTACTCGCCGATGATGCTGGTGGGGAACGGGATGAAGCCGACGCACAGCAGCAGCAGCAGGTTGAGGAACATCAGCCGGCCGTCGTAGCGCGCGATCGAGCGAAACATGCGGTGGTGCGACATCCAGTACATGCCGATCACCAGAAAGCTGATGCCGTAGCTCAGGTAGCGCGGCCAGATGCCCAGCAGCGCCGCCAGCAGATCGGCGCCGGAGGACATCTCGGCGCCGGCGGGCAGGCGGATCTCGAGCGCCAGCAGGGTGATCGCGATCGCGAACACTGCGTCGCTGAAGAAGATCACGCGCTCCAGCCCGAGGTCGTGCTCTGGCTCGGCGGCTGCGTGCTCGGCGGCGCGCGCCCGGCGCGTCGCCGCGCTTTCGCGATGGCTCATGGGCGTACTCCTCCTCTTGCCAGGGCCGGCGCCGCCTCTCTGCCGCAGCGCCAGCCGCCACGGTGATACCAGCTTCGCTTGATTACTTACACTTTGGTGGGGGTTTGGGGGCGGCGAAGCCGCCCCGAAATTCCTTATTATGTTGCAGCGTGGCTTCGCCACTCAGTGCAACGCAATCTATTAAGCGATCAAGCGAGCAGCCTATTATACGCGATCCTGCTGCCAACGAGCAGGCCCCCGCTCGCATGGCCAGGGCTCGTGCAACGTCTTTCGACCCCTCCCCCTGGCTTTGTGGTGCGGTCGCGGCGGCGACCGCACCACAAAGCCAACAACCCCCCTCCCCGCGCGCGGGAGAGGGGGTGAGGGCCGACTTTTCGCATGGCGAGCGGGGGCCTGCGGCTTGCGGAGCGCGCGGCCTACGGCGGGGTCACCTCGATGAACACCCGGCTGTTGGGCGGCTGAGTTGCATCCATGCGTGCAGTCGTGGCGGTGTACATTTCGCCATACTTGGCGCGCAGCGCCGCCTCGGCGGCGGGCGCCTCGTCGGGGCCGAGCACGCGCGCGCGGCCGGACACCGCCGGCCCCTGCAGATTCCCCACCCGGTCGCTCGGCGCCACCAGCACCGCAGGCGTAGCGCGAATACGCGCGACCTTCTTGAGGTTCTGGTTGGTGGTGACGTACACGCGCCCGGCCACCTCGGCGAACCACACCGTGGTAGGAACCGCCTCGCCGCTGGCGCGGTAGGTGGTGAGCACCATGAAATCGGCGCCGGCCAGCGGCGCGAAGTACGCCGGATCGTCTTGTGATGCCTCAGTCATTGGGAAAAACTCCTGTATTTTTCATGTTGGTTAGGAGTTACGCACTTGGCGTGCTCAGCCTTCGGCAGAGCGGTACTTTCCTTTTGGACGTATGCAGTTTTTCCGCGCGGAGCGCGGAAAAACTGCACACAGAAGATGAACAGGTACTATGCTGCCGCAGGCTCAATCTCATCGCTTGAGGAAGCCGAAACACGCAAATGCGCAACTCCTAGTTGGTATCTAGAAGCTGCTACGTACGGCGCGGCGCGGCGGATCTGCCGCGCCTCACTCGTCGAGCAGCACCACCGGCTCCTGGTAGTAGCGAATGCGCCGGCCGGCCAGCTTCTCTTGCAGCATGCGGTCGAGCTGGTCGCTCTTGGCGGCCAGCGGCTCGTCGCCGCGCAGAAACGCGAGCGGCAGGTTGAGGCGTAGCACGCGCCCAGGGATGACAAAGCGCGTGATGCCGGCCGGCAGCACGCGCCCGGCCGCCGCCAGCGCCAGGATGCTGTCGGCGGTGAGCTGCGGGAACACCACCAGCCCGGCGAGCTGCGGGAACTGCGCCTTGAGCGCGCCCATGTCGGTGGCGAGCGTGCGCTCGACGCTGCCCCAGGCGGTGTAGCGCTCGACCGCCGGGTTGAGCACGTCGAGCCAGTCGTGCTGCTGATCAGGCGCGGCGCGTAAGAGGAAGCCGCGCTTATCGGCGGTATAGAGCCCGGCCAGCGCCTGCTCGATCTGCAGGCGCTCGCGCAGCTGCTCGGGCGCCAGCTCGCGCAGCTCGAGCCCCGGCACGGCGTGCAGCAGCGCCAGCAGGCCCTCGGGCGAGGCGCCCGAGATCGCGTGGAACCAGGTGTGCGCGTTGTGGTTGGCCTGGTCGGCCGGCACGATCTGCACGACGGTGTGCGGGAAGCCGAGCTGGCGCATCGCCGCGGTGCGGGTGGCGCCGTCGAGCACGACATAGCGGCCGTCGCGCTCGGCTACTACCGGCGGGTTGATCAGCGTGCCCTCGGCGTCGAGGCGCGCGGCCAGGTCGGCGGCGCGCTGGGCGTCGAACGACTCGTGCGGCACCACCAGGCTGAGCGGCACCACCCGCAGGCCGAGCGTGTCGGCCACGCGGCGCGGCCGCAGCAGCGCGATGATCTGCTCGGCTACGCTGATCGCCGCGCTGCGCTGGGCGTCTTCGGTGCTGGCGGCGATATGCGGCGTGGCCAGCACCTTGGCGTGGCCGGCCAGCGCGCTGTCCATGGCCGGCTCCTGCGCGAACACGTCGAGCGCGGCGCCGGCCAGCCGGCCGGCGTCGAGCGCCGCCAGCAGCGCGGCCTCGTCGATCACGCCGCCGCGCGCCGTGTTGACGATGTAGGCGCCGGGCTTCAGCAGCGCCAGCTCGGCCGCGCCGATCAGCCCGTTCGTCTCGGGGCGCAGCGGCACGTGCAGCGTCACGAAGTCGGCGGCGCGCAGCAGCACCTGCAGGTCGGCCTGCTCGACGCCCCACTCCAGCGCCAGCTCGGGCGTGAGCCGCGGCTGGTTGACGAGCACGCGCATGCCGAAGGCCTGGGCGTACTTCGCCACCTGCCGGCCGATCCGCCCGAACCCGACGATCCCCAGCGTCTTGCCCATCAGGCCGGTGCCCATCAGGCGCGATTTCTCCCAGCGCCCGGCCTTCATGCTCTGGTCGGCGGCGACAAGCCGGCGCGCCAGCGTCAGCATCAGGCCGAGCGTGTGCTCGGCTACGGCCACGGTGTTGGCGTCGGGGCAGTTCACCACCTCGACGCCCTGCACGCGCGCGGCCGAGACGTCGATGCTGTCGAGGCCGGCGCCGGCCCGGCCGATCACCCGCAGGCGCTGGCCGGCGGCGATCACCGACGCCGGCACTTTGGTGGCGCTGCGCACGATCAGCGCGTCGGCGTCGGCCACGGCCTGCTCGAGCTGCTCGCGCGCCAGGCCCGGGCGGATGTCGACGGTCGCGTGCTGGCGCAGCAGCGCGATCCCATCCTCGTGGATCAGGTCGCACACAAGGACGCGCGGCTGGTGGGCGCTCATGGGCTTGCTCCTGTTGTTGTGTTCAGGCTAGCTGCGGCCGCGGCCGGCCTACAAAGATGTATGCGCGGGCAGCCTTGCCACCCGCGCACCAACCAAAGAGCTTCTCGAATTGTGGGTATACGTTTGCCGAGGTAACGCTGGTACGCAGCGCTAATGATACCGCAACTGGCGCGCGGCTACGCCGCCGGTTGTTGCGCCTGGCGCAACCGCAACGGGCGTGCGGCTAGCGCACGCGCACGTTCTCCTGGCCCTGCTGCTCGGCGTAGCCCGTCAGCTCGACATAGCCGCTGCCCGAGGCGGGCTGGCCGCCGGCCGTGCCCTCGAAGCGCACCGCGCCCTCCCAGTACACCGTCGCCAGCGGCAGCTCTTGGTCGGCCAGGTATGGCGTGATCGTCAGGTCGATGCCGGCCGAGGCCACGCGCAGCCGCCATGTGGAGGGGTAGGCTCCGCCGCTGCGCGGGCTCTGCCATGTGCCGAGCACGTCGATGCGCGCGTCGTCGCGGGCGATTGGCGTGGCGGTGCCATCGGCGGCGATCAGCGTGCCGCTGCTGTAGCTGTCGGCCGCGCCGCTTTTCTGGCGCAGCTGGAAGTACATCAGGTCGCGGCCGTCGGCCAGCTGCAGCGCGAACCAATCCCAGCCGGCCACATTGGCGGCGAGCGAGCTGGTGCTCCACTCGCGATCCATCCAGCTCAGCCCGCTGACATCGTAGCGCGCGCCGCCGGCCGCCACCGAGCCGCGCGTGGGCATGCGCGTCAGCGAGTAGTAGTACGAGGCATTGCCCGGCTCGGCGCTCTTCTGGCTGAGGCCGCGGTCGCCCTGCAGCACCACTGGCTTGCCGGCGTCGAGCGTGAGGTCGATCGCGACCTCGCCCTGCTGGGCGCGCAGGCGCATAGGCGTGGCGCCGCCGACGCCCTCGGCGCTCCAGCCCTCGAGCCAGACCCGGAACGGGTCGCCCTGGGCGCCGGCCAGCCCGGCCGCGTCGCGGCTGAAGCGGTCGAAGGCGTAGAACTGCTTGCCGGCAACGTCGCTGAGCGCGAAGTGCGCCATGTAAATATTCGACGCGCCCCAGTCGGATGCTCGCTCGGCCGGCTTGGGCGCCAGGCCGAAGCGGAAGAACGTGAGCTGGTAGCCGAAGTGCCGGCCGTCGGCGGCGCTCAGGTTGCCGGTGTAGTACCACCACTCGGTGGCGTACTCCTGGTGCGGGCCGTGATCCTGCGGGAACACGAACTGGCGCGGGCGCGTGGCGCGCGCAAACCCCGCCGCGCCCGATCCGCCCACCGCCTCGACCGCCGAGATCTGGCCGAGCGGGCCGGCCGCCGGCGTGGCGCCGCCGCACGCCGCCAGCAGCAGCGCCGCCACGAGAAACATGAATGCTTTGCGCATAGTAGCTGCCTTATGTCTGCTTGTCTTCGGGATGTGCGCCCGCAACGCCGTGCTGGCGGCCGGCCACACAGCCGCCCTGCTGGAACACTAGCATATTCTACGCCTCGCCGGCTGGCGGGGATGCTGTGAACTGGCGTACATCCCGCTGTCATCCTGCCGTAATGTCGTGAATGGTGCGGGCTCGCGCCGAGCGGCGTTCTACATAGTGGAACGTGCGAACATCGGCGCGGAGCTGAAGGAGCCGCCGCCGGCCGCGCGGCTAACCGCAGGCACAGGCGCAATTACAGCGGCGCCCGTTTCCAGGCCCTCGCCCGCAACGTTAACCTAAACGAATGCATTGTCTTAGCCAACGATGGCTAGGTGGGAAGCGCTGGCACCGCGCGAGCGCATGGCAGCCATATGCCAAAAGCGCCTTTCGCGCGCCTGGGATCGCGATCTAATGAAGTGTGCGGCGGTGTGGGAGCGTCATCGCGGATCGCCAGGGATAGAGCACGAGCGTTCACGCCATCATCGCAACCGAGGGATCACCAGTATGACACAGCGAAGCGAGGCACGGCTCGACTCTGGCGCCATGCGCCAGATCGAACGCTGGGATATCGCCCCACAGGCTAGCTCGATCATCGCGCTCATTCCGGCCTACAATGAAGAACGATTCATTGGCAGCCTGGTGCTGAATGTCCAGCAGTTCGTCGATCAGGTCGTGGTTGTCGACGACGGCTCGGCCGACCAGACTGCCCAGATAGCGCGGCGCGCCGGTGCGATGGTGCTGCGCCACCAGGCCAACAGCGGCAAGGCCGCGGCGGTGAACACCGGCTTCAACTACCTGCGCCAGCTCGGCCCGGCCGCCGTGGTGATGCTCGACGGCGACGGCCAGCACTGCGCCGACGATATCCCGGCCGTGCTCGAGCCAGTGCTGGCCGGCCACGCCGATATCGTCGTCGGCTCGCGCTTCCTCGATGTCAAGAGCGACATCCCGGCGTACCGCCAGGTGGGGCAGCACAGCCTGACGCTGCTGACCAACCTGGCCTCGGGCGTGCCGATCAGCGACTCGCAGAGCGGCTACCGCGCTTTCTCGGCGGCGGCGCTGGCGGCGCTGACCTTCGGCCACGGCGGGTTCTCGCTCGAGTCCGAGATGCAGTTCCTGGCCAACGAGCACCGGCTGCGGATCGTCGAGGTGCCGATCAAGGTTGTGTACGCCGAGCCGGCCAAGCGCAACCCGGTGAGCCACGGCATGCAGGTGGTGAACGCGGTGATGCGCCTGGTAGGCCAGACGCGGCCGCTGCTGTTTTTCGGCGCGCCTGGCTTCGCCACGCTGCTGGCCGGAGTGCTGCTCGGGCTGTATGTGATCCGGATCTACGCCACCAGCCACCAGCTCGCCCAGGGCTACGCGCTGATCACCGTGGCGCTCAGCCTCGTCGGCCTGCTGCTGCTGTTCTCGGCGATCATCCTGCACTCGGTGCGCGGCATGATCGTCGATCTGCGCCAGCGCCTGATCGAGCGCCTGGCCGACCCATACCAGCGCAAGGTCGACTACCGCGCGCTCGAGGAGCCCTACGACGACGCCGGGGCGGCCGGCGGCCAGTTGCTGAAAGAGCGCGAGCATGCGAGCTAGCATCGTCGTCGTCACACACAACAGCGCCGGCTACATCGAAGCCTGCCTGCGCGCAATCAGCGCCGACATGGGCGCGCACGACGAGCTGATCGTCGTCGACTGCGGCTCGGCCGACGGCACCGCCGAACTGGTGCGCGCGCGCTTTCCCCAGGCGCGGCTGCTGGCGGCCGCGAACCTGGGCTTCGCCGGCGGCAACAACCTGGGCGCGCAGCTGGCGAGCGGCGAGTACCTGGTGCTGCTAAACCCCGACACGCTGGTGCGGCCCGGCGCGATCGACGCGCTGATCGCGCCGCTGGCGCGCCACGCCGACGTCGGGCTCAGCACCGGCTGCGTGGTGCATCTGCGCCGGCCGGCAATCGTCAATGCCTGCGGCAATACCATGCACTACACCGGGCTGACATACTGCCGTGGCGCCGGCCGGCCGGCCAGCCAGTACGCCGCGCCGGCCGATGTCGACGCGGTGTCGGGCGCGGCCTGCGCGATCCGCCGCGCGCTGTTCGAGGCGCTGGGCGGCTTCGACGACCACTTCTTTATGTATGTCGAAGATACCGACCTCTCGCTGCGGGCGCGGCTGGCCGGCTTTCGCTGCGTCTACGCCCCCGGCGCGCTGGTCGAGCACGACTACCGGCCCGGCTACAGCCCCGACAAAGCCTTCTACCTCGACCGCAACCGCCACCTGATGCTGCTGAAGAACCTGCGGCGCGCCACCTACGCGCGGCTGCTGCCGGGGCTGCTGCTGGGCGAGGCGGTGACATGGGGCTTTCTGCTGCTGAAAGGCCCGCGCTTCTGGGGCGTCAAGCTGCGCGTGTACCGCGCGCTGTGGGCCGAGCGCGGGTACATCCGCGCGGCGCGCCAGGCCGGCAGGGCGCTGCGCCGCAGATCGGACCGCGCCGTGCTGGCGCGCCTGACGTGGCGGCTTGAATTTGGCCAGCTGGCCAGCCGCACGCTGGCCGCGTGCGCGGCGGCGGTCTTTCACCCGGTGTTCTGGGCGCTGCGCGCGCCGATCGGCGGAGGGCGGGCATGAGCATGCGCATTGCCCACGTCAGCGCGACTTTCCCGCCCTACCGCGGCGGCACCGGCAACGTGTGCCTGCACAACGCGCTGGCGCTGGCGCGGCGCGGCCACGAGGTTCACGTGTTTACGGCTGCCGGAGGCGCGCCGGCCCGCGAAGAGCGCGATGGCGTGGTCGTGCGCCGGCTGCGCCCGCTGCTGCGGGTGGGCAATGCGCCAGTGCTGCCGGGGCTGCTCGGCGCGCTGCGCGGCTTCGATATCGTGCACCTGCACTACCCGTTTTTTGGCGGCGAGATCAGCGCGCTGGCGGCGGCGCTCGGCCGCACGCCGCTGGTGATCACCTACCACCAGGACGTGCTGCTGCGCGGCGCGATCGGGCTGGCCGAGCGCGCCCTGCGCCATACCTCCGGCCGCGTAGCGCTGCGCTCGGCGGCGCGCGTGCTGTTCACCTCGCGCGACTACGCGCGCGCCAGCTATGCCCGTGGGCTGCTGCGCGGCCGCGATCAGCGCGTCGGCGAGCTGCCGAACGGCGTCGATATCGATTTCTTCACCCCCGGCGTGGCCTCGGCTGTGCAGCGCGCCGGCATCGCGCCGCAGTCGGGCGATCGCGTGGCGCTGCTGGTGGCCGGGCTCGATCACGCGCACTACTTCAAGGGCGTGCCGGTGTTTCTGCAGGCGCTTGCCGGGCTGCCGCGCCATATCAAGGGCGTGATCGTCGGCGATGGCGATATGCGCGCCGAGTATGGCGCGCTGGCTGGCCGCCTGCGCCTCGACACGCGCGTGCTGTTCGCCGGGCGCGTGGCCGACGACGAGCTGCCGGGCTACTACCGGCTGGCCGATGTCACCGTGCTGCCCTCGACGACCATGGGCGAGGCGTTCGGGCTGGTGCTGCTCGAGTCGATGGCCTGCGCAACGCCGGTGATCGCTAGCGACCTGCCGGGCGTGCGCACGGTGGTATCGCACGGCCGCGATGGCCTGCTGGCGCCGCCGGGCGACGCCGCCGCGCTGAGCCGCGCGCTGGCACGCATCCTCGGCGACGAGCGCCGGCGCCAGGCCATGGGCCAGGCCGGGCGCATCAAGGCCGTGACATACTACGACTGGAATACGATCGGCGCGCGGCTGGAAGACGAGTATGTCGCCGTGCTGGCGCGCCGCCCCGCTCCGGCCGGCGTCTATGCGCGAGGCGACGAATGATCGGCACGCAGCCCGCGAGCACGCTCCCGCCGCTCGACTACCGCTACGCGCTCGATGCCGCGCTGGCGACGGTTGGCGCCGCGCCGCTGGCGATCTGCCGCGCCGACGAGCTGCGCGACGCGGTGGAGCAGCGCGTTGCGCGCGGCGAGGCAGGCCCGGGCGGGCTGTGGATCGAGCCCGACGCGCGCGGCTGGCACGAAGACCTGGCGGCCTTCGCGCGCGCGCTGGCGCCTGGCGCGCCACTGGCGATAGTCATGTCGCTGCCGCTGGCCCGGCTGCTGCCCGAGCGGCGCGGCTGGGGCGGGGCGCCGCTGGGTTTGCGCGGCGCCGGGGCCGGCCAGCTGATCGACGCGCTGGCGCCGGCCGGGTTTACGCTGCGTGCGCGCCACGGCGTCCACAGCCTTGCGTCGATCGTGCTGCAGGCGCTGAGCCGCCGCGCAGGCCAACCCGACCTTGCCGACCGGCTGTATTTTGCCGCGCGGCTGCGCTACCGCGCCGAGGGCCGCTCCGCCGGCCTCGCGGCGGTCGCGCTGCTGATTGCAGATAAGAACGGCTAGCCCATGGAACTTCAGCCCGCAGCAACCGAAATGCCCGCCCGCGCGCCCGCGCCGAAGCCGTTTGACCACGCGCTGGCCCGCCTCGACGCCTGGCTCGAAACTATCCGCGGCGCGGGCGGCTACGGCGGCCCGGTGGCGCACTGGTGGCGCCAGAGCCTGAGCTACACCGGCCCCGGCCGCGACTGGCGCTACGAGGGGATCGTCGCGGGCTACCTGCTGCTGTGGCGCCGCAGCGGCGACGAGCTCTGGCAGAGCAAGGCCCAGCGCGCCGGCGACGACCTGCTGGCTGGCCAAGTGGGCTACCACTACGCCGCCTCGGGCTTTGAAGAAAACCCCAGCTCGGCCGGAACACCACACGAGGCCGCCGCCGACGTGGCGCTGCTGCTGCTGGCGCTGGCGCTGCGCCAGGCCAGGCGCGCCGGCGCCGAGCACTACGCCGCCGGCGCGGTGCGCAACCGGCACGGCTTCTATATCGACCAGCTGTGGGACGCAAACGCCAAATCGTTTCGCGACAGCCCGGCGGTGGCGTCGTTTGTGCCGAACAAGGCCGCCACCGCCTGCGAGGCGCTGTTTCTGCTGGCCGAGCTCACCGGCGACAGCAGCTGGGTCGATCGCTACGCGCTGCCCAATCTGCGGCGCATCCTCGAGCACCAGGTGCGCACGCCCGGCCGGCTGTACGGCGCGATCGCTCAGAACAGCTTTGGCCCGCGCGTCGTCGAGAAGTATTTCCCGATCTACATCGCGCGCTGCGTGCCGGCGCTGCTGCGCGGCTTCGGCTGGACAAACGACGAGCGCCTGCTCGACGGCGCGCTGGGGGCAATGCGCTTTGTGGTGAGCTGGATGGACGCCGACGGTACGCTGCCGACGGCAATCTACGCCAACGCCAAAGCCAGCCGCGGCCCGGCCTGGCTGGCGCCACTCGGCGACGTGCTGCGCGCCGCCGACCTGCTGCGGCCGCACGGCTTCGCCGCCGACCTGCGCGCGGCCCAGCAGCACCTGCTGGCCGCCCAGGACGCGAGCGGCGGTATTCAGACGGCGCGCGGCTTCGCGGCCCAGGCGTTTGGCCGGCCGGCCAAGCTGCCCGACGCGCGCGACCTGCTGCATGTCGCCGGCTGGTGCGACAAGGCGTTTCGCTACATGGCCGCGCACGCTGGCCCGGCCCTGCCGGCCGCGCGCAGCGAGCCGTTCGAGGCCGAGTGCTCCTTTGGCGGACGGTCGTTCGTTATGGCCGAGACCCCGGCCGAGCTGACGTTCGCGCGGCGCGGCGCGGTGTGCTACCGCTGGCGCAAGGGCGCCGCGTGGGCCGAAATCAACGACCCGGTGTTCTGGCTGGCCTGAAAAATAAAACGCGCTTTCGCGCCCGTATGCGGATGTTGCTATGAACAATCGACATTTCCGGCTTCAAGGTATCCGACAAGCTCAGCAGACAGCGAACCGTAATGTGGGTAAGCTGTTTCTCATAGGCCTGGCGTCTGTTGCGGCCTACAATTGGCAGCGGTGGCAGCGCGATAAAGCGCTGGCCGAACGGCTTCGCGCCGCGCAGACGCCCGCACCCGCGCTCGACAACCCGCCGCAGGTGAGCGCGCTGGTGGCGGCCTGGAACGAGGTTGAGCATATCGACGCGCACATCCAATCATTTCTGGCGCTGCGCTACCCGAATATCGAGCTGGTGCTGTGCGCCGGCGGCTACGATGGCACGCTGGCCAAGGCCCGGCTGTACGCCGGCGAGCGCGTGATTGTGATCGAGCAGCATGCCGGCGAGGGCAAGCAAAAGGCGCTGGCGCGCTGCTACGAGCACGCCCACGGCGACGTGATCTACCTGACCGACGCCGACTGCCGCTTCGACGACGACGCCCTGGCGCGGCTGCTCGGCCCGATTGTCAACGAGGGCGAGCACGCCGCGACGGGCGGCTCGCGGCCGCTGGCGCAGCAGGCCGACCAGATCTTGCCGGCCTACCTGTGGGCCTCCGACGTGGTGGCCGGGCTGCGCAACGTGCCGTACACCGCCGGGCTGCTTGGCCGCAATGCCGCCGCCACGCGCGAGGCGATCGACCGGAGCGGCGGGCTCGATTTCGAGGCGCGCACCGGCACCGATTACCAGCTGGCTCGCCGGCTGCTCGCCTCGCACACCAAGATCCGTAACGTGCCGGCGAGCGTGGTCGAAGCGGAGTACCCGCCAACGTACGGCGAGTACCAGCGGCGCCAGTCGCGCTGGCTGCGCAATCTGCTGCTGTATAGCCGGCGCTACGGCGCGGCGGAGGATGCGCGCGCGACCTGGAGGACGATCGGAACCGGCCTGGCAATGCTGGCCATGCCCGCTTTCGCACTGCGGCTCGGGCCTGCCGTGCTGGCGCTGTGGGCTTTGATTGTCGCGTACGCGGCCGGCGCGAAGCTGCGCTATGCCGCCTTCACCGAGCGCCTGTATGCCCTGCGTTTGCCGAAGCGCCTGCCGGCCCTGCTGCTGCCGCTCACGCTCGTCGATTTCGCGATCTGGGCCTCGCCGATCATCGACCTGCTCGACCCGCGGAGGCGCGAGCGATGGTAGCGCCCCGGCGGCAACCGGCCGCGCCGGCGTGGGTGGCGGAGTGGCACGGCACCGTGGCGCTGATTGCCAAGCCGGGCGGCATGCACACCGGCGTCGGGCGCTACGCGCGGATGCTGCACGATGGCCTGCGCGCCTCCGGCGCCGACGCGCAGCGCGTCGCGCCGGTGCTGCCGCCGCTGCCGGGCATCGGCTATCGGCTGTTGGGGCGGCTGGGCCTCGACGCCCGCGCATTCTTCGGCACCTACCTGGTGGGCGCGCTACCCGCGCGCCGATGTCTACCACCTTACCAGCCAGAACCTGGCCTCGCTGCTGCTGTTTCGCCGCCCGGCCGGCAAAGTCGTCGTCACCGTGCACGACATCATCCCGTATATGCTGCGCGCCGACCGGCAGCTGAGCGTGTATCGCGGCGCGGCCGACCGGCTGTTCGACCGCATGGCCATGGCCGGGCTGAAGCGCGCCGACCGGCTGATCGCGGTTTCGCACTATAGCAAGCGCTCGGTGGTTGCGCTGCTGCACATTCGCGCCGATCAGATCGACGTCGTGCACGAAAGCGTCGACCACTCGCGCTTCCGGCCGCTCGATGTGCCGGCTGCGCTTCGCGAGCGCTACAGCCTGCCCGCCGGCCGCCGCTACCTGATCTACGTCGGCTCGGACGACCCGCGTAAGAACCTGGCGACGCTGCTGCGCGCGCTGGCCGAGCTGCGGCAGACGCAGCCCGATGTCGAGCTGATCAAAGTCGGCCGGGCGCATTTCGATGCCGAGCGCGCCAGGCTGCGTGCGCTGGCCGCCGAGCTTGGCCTGGCCGGGGCGATCCACTGGCTCGACGATGTGCCCGAGCGCGATCTGCCGCTGCTGTACGGGCTGGCCGATCTGTGCGTGATGCCGTCGCTGTACGAGGGCTTCGGGTTCCCGGTGATCGAGGCCATGGCCTGCGGCACGCCGGTGGTGGCCGCGAATGCCAGCTCGCTGCCCGAGCTGCTGGGCGACGCCGGGCGGCTGTACGAGCCGCGCGATGTGCACGCGCTGGCCGAGGCCATCGGCGAGCTGCTTGGCCCGGGCGCGCGGCGCGAGCAGCTGCGCCAGCGCGCTGCGGCGCGCTCCGCGATTTCATGCCCGCAGCAGAGATCGAGAAGACGCTGGCGAGCTACACGATGCTTTAGGCTTCATCGGTACTATGCTCTGTATCGTGTGCGGCTTTTTCGCGCTCCGCGCGGAAAAACCGCACACAGAAGATCAATAAGTACCATGCTGCCGCAGGCTCAATCTCCTGCCTTTGCGTAACTCCTATTTCCAACTGTACGGCAGGCGGCCATCGTACTGGCAACAAGGGCGTAGAGCTATGTACCCGCAATTATTCTCGAAGCATGCCGCCCGGCTCAATACCAGGCTCTTGCAGCAGCTGTGGGCCTGGCTGCATACGGCCGAGGGCGCGCCGTGTGTGCGACGCTGCTGGGCCACGCACTGCTGCACCTGGCGCTGCCGCTGTTCATGCCGCTCCCGTACTTCTCGGAGCTGAGCGCGCACGACGGGCGATCGTACTATGCGCTGGCCTACGACCCGGTTCCCGCGCAGCCGGCCTACTCGCTGATGCGCTACAAGCGCGTGCTGTTCGCGCTGGCGGCGCGCGCCGCCTGGCCGTGGGACGCGCACATCGGCTTCGCGCTGATTGGCATTGCCGCAGCGGCGATGGCGAACCTGTTCGTGTACCGCATTCTCGCGCGCTACACCCAGCAGCCGCTGCGCCCGGCGCTGCTGTTTGCCTGCTCGCCGTACCTGTTCGCCGCGGCGCACCTGGCCCTGCCCGACCCGGTGAGCGTGGCGCTGACGCTGGCGGCGCTGTATGCGCTGTTGGAAGGCCGCTTCGGCCGGCTGGTGCTCTACAGCGCCCTCGCGCTGCTGTTTAAGGAAGTTGCGGCTACGGCCGTGCTGGCGCTGGCGGTGCTCGCGTACGGCCGCTGGGGCTGGCGCCGCGCCGCCACCTACCTGGCTCTGTGCGGATTGCCCGTGCTGGGCGTGGTGGCGGTGTACGGCCAGGCGTGGGGACAGTGGCAGTGGTACCTGCTCGAAAGCCGCTCGACGATCGTGCCCGCGCCGATCACCCTGGTTTGGCTGATCGCCAGCGCGGCGTCGCCGGCGATCGTGCGGCTCGATAGCGCGATCAACCTTGGAATTCTCGCCCTGCTGGCGTGGGCGCTCTGGCGGCTGCGCTCGATCGACCGGCGGCTGCTGGTGTACTCGCTGATTGTCGTCGTCCCGCTGCTGTTCCTCGACGAGCGGCAGTATCAATCCGATTTCGACATGGCCCGCCAGTATATGGCAGTGGCCCCGGCGCTGCTGGCCTTTGCCGGGCCGGCCAACCGCGCCGGCAGGTGGCTGTTTCAGGCACTGTTGGCTGGAATGATCGCCTACGGCATGTATTACATTCTTTCAATATCGACCTTCTTTGTCACGTATAAGCACGAAATCCTCAGCATGCTTACGTTGTTCTGGTAATGACTAGAACTTACGCAAGTTGGCGCCTTCCGCCTTCGGCAGAGCGGTTCTATGCTTCCGTAGCGTGCGGTTTTCGCGCTCCGCGCGGAAAACCGCACACAGAAGATGAACACGTCATGCTGCCGCAGGCTCAATCTCGTACCTGTAGGAAGCCGAAGCACGCAAGTGCGTAACTCCTAATAACAGTGGAAGTTTTGTAGATCGAACAGACATACTATGAAAATTGCCTTCATCGACTTCATATTCGATCGCAACGCGCCGATTGGCACAACTGGCCTCAGCGAAGTGGTGTGGTGCCTGGCCGGCCCGCTCGCCGAGATGGGCAACGAGGTGCACGTGATTGCGCCATACCAGCGCGCCGACTACCCGGCGCCGAATGTACACGTGCACACCTTCGAGCTGCCGATCATCAACTACCGCAATATTGTCGGCCATATCCTGATCGTCAAGCGCGCGATCGACGTCCTGCGCCAGTTCGGGCCTTTCGATGTCGTCCACGCGCCCGAGTACCTGTCTACCGCGCTGCTGTGCCGGCTCTACCCCGACGCCCCGGTGGTGCTCACCGAGCCGGGCAATATCTTCGAGCGCATCGCCAATGGCAACCCGTACGATATCGTCACGACCCAGGTGTACAAGTGGGCCGCCGCGACATCGGGCAAGCGCTGCGCCAGGGTGATCGCCACCAGCGCCGAGATGGCCGACTGGTGGCAGCGCAGCGGCGCCGACGAGGCGCGCATCGCGCGCATCGCGCTCGGCGTCGATCTCGATGGCTTTGCCCCGCTGCCCGAGGCGCGCGCGCAGCTGCGCTGGGAGGCCGGCCAGCAGCATATCTTGTTTGTCGCGCGGCTGTCGGTCGAAACCGGCGCCGACTACCTGCTGCGCGCGCTGCCGGCGGTGGCGCAGGCATTTCCCAATGTCCGGCTGCACGTGATCGGCAGCGGCGCGGCCGAGCCACGGCTGCGCCAGCTGGCCGGCGACCTGCAGATCGCCGAGCGCGTGACGTGGTATGGCTGGGTGCC
Organism: Kouleothrix sp.; assembly: GCF_046328425.1. Taxonomy (NCBI): domain Bacteria; kingdom Bacillati; phylum Chloroflexota; class Chloroflexia; order Chloroflexales; family Roseiflexaceae; genus Kouleothrix; species Kouleothrix sp. The sequence goes on along the minus strand of NZ_JAXLWP010000004.1, from coordinate 82,742 downwards.
GCTGCGCGACCTGGCGCGCTACTACTCGGCCGCCGATGTCATGGCCTTCCCAGGCACCAGCGGCGGCACGCCGCGCGTGATGCTCCAGGCCATGGCCTGCGGCACGCCGTTTGTCGGGTCGGCGATTGGCGGCATTGTCGACCATATCCAGCCGAACAGGACGGGCTGGCTCGTGCCGCCGCGCGATTTCCACGCGCTTGCGCGCATCATCGTCGAGATACTGACCCAGACCGATTGCGCCCGCCAGGTGGCCGCTCAGGCGCAGGCATACGTGCACAGCCTGCACTGGCGCACGATCGCGCAGCATGTGTATGAAGATGTGTATCTGAAGATCTCGCCCTGATCGGGCTTTCGCATGTGGCTGCCCGCCCATATGATAAGGCACACCATGACGCATCAAGTCTTACGCATCGCATTTGTCGATTATGTTGTCGATCCCAAGCACCCCGGCCTCACCGGGCTGTCGGATGTGGTATGGGATATGGCAAGCGAGCTGATCAATCAGGGCCACGAGGTGCACATCGTTGCTTCGTACCATACCCAGCACTACCCCGACCCGCGCGTGATCGTACATAACTTCCCTACGCCGCCGATCGGGTACCGCAATATTGTCGGCCACCTGATGATCCTTGGCCGCGCCGCCGTATACCTGCGGCAGATCAACCCGGATATTATCCACGCGCCCGAGTATGTTTCCACTGCGGTATTTGCCACTCTTGGCCTCAAGGCGCCGCTGGTGCTGACGGTGCCGGGAAATATTTACCAGCGCATACGCCAGGGCCACGGCTACGACTGGCACTTTGTGCAGGTGCTGAAGTGGGCCGCGCGCACGTCGGCACGCCACTGCGCCAGCGTGATCGCGATCAGCCAGGAGATGAAGTACTGGTGGGAGCGCACCGGCAGCGCCCCCGAGCGCACCCCCTGGATCCCGTATGGCGTCAGCCCTGCGCGCTTTTCGCCGCAGTCGGGCGCACGCGCGCGCCTGCACATCGCCGATAGCGCGCAGCTGCTGCTGTATGTCGGGCGCTTCTCGCGCGAGAAAGGCCTGCTCGACCTGCTCGACGCAGTAAGCCAGATACGCGACCGGATTCCCGGCTGGGCGCCGCGGATTGTGCTGGTTGGCGGCGGCCCGCAAGAGGCCGAGATCCGTGGGCGCGTCCAAGCGCTCGAGCTTGAGCCGATCGTTCAGATGCGCGGCTGGGTGCTGCAGGACGAGCTGAAGTGGTGGTATTCGGCGGCCGACGCGCTGCTGATGCCAAGCTGGAACGAGCCGCTGGGGCGCGTGATGCTGGAGGCCATGCTGTGCGGCACGCCGGTGATCGCGTCGGCCACCGAGGGGCCAAACGATCACATCCGCGATAGCGCGACCGGCTTCTTGTTCCCGCCCCACAATGTCGAGCAGCTCGCGGGCATCCTTGAGCATGTGGCAACTCACCGCGAGGTGCTGAGAAACATGCGCCGCGCGACCCTGGAGTACGCCAGCGAACGGCTGATCTGGCCGAAGATTGTCGAGCGCATTGTGCAAGAGGTATACGAGCCGATCGTATGCCAGAGCATGCACATGACGATATAGAGGTACCCACGCTATGGCAACAGACCAACGCCAGCTGATCGTTGATCACTACAATCGCCACAGCCAGCTGATGCAGAATCAGCCGTGGTTTTACGACTGGATTATCGACGCGCTTCAGCAGGCGCGCCTCGCGCGCGACGCGGCGATCTGCGATGTTGGCTGTGGCACCGGCGCGCTGCTAGCGCAGCTGCACGGCCGTGGCTATACCAACCTGAGCGGCACCGACTTCGCGCCTGCATGCGTGGAGCTGGCGCGCCAGCAGCTGCCATGCGCGCGCTTCTCGGTGCACGACATCGAGCAGCGGCCGCTGCCCGAGCAGTACGACTTAATTACGCTCACCGGCGTGATCGATTTTGTGGCCGATCCAGCCGCCGCCCTGCGCAATCTGCGCGCGTCGCTCAAGCCGGGCGGGCTGCTGCTGTTCAATATTCGTAATCGCATGGCCTACTGGCCGCTCTACTACCTGCGTGGCCTGGCGGCGCGCCTCCCCAACGAGCGGCTGCGGCACTGGTTTTTGTGGTTTACAACGCCGCTGGGCATGCGCCGCAGCGATCAGCCGTACGAGCGCGTGTATGCGCCGCCCGAAACGCGGCGGCTGGCTGGCCAGGCGGGGCTGCGCGTGGTTGCCGAGCACGGCTACCAGTGGCTGCCCATGCTCTGGATCCCCGAATTCCCGCGCTGGATCGGCCTGATGCGCCGCCTGGATCGCTGGTCGAGCCATCTTCCGGGCAAGCAGCGCTACTACTACTATGTCTTCGTGTGCGGCGTTGAGCCGGAGCCGCAGGGGCTGGCGCCATGAGTAGAGCGACGCTCGCCGGGAAGGCCAGGCTCTCGAGTGTATCGTCGAAAGTAGCCGGCGTGACGCTCGCCAATCTGGCGATCACCGTGCTGAACATCGTTGCCGGCGTGGTGGTGGCGCGCTCATTCGCGCTCGCCGACTACGGCCAGCTTTCGTATTTCGTGAATGTGTTTGGCTCGCTGCGGCTGCTTGGCTCGCTCGGCCTCACCAGCCAGGTTTCGTTTGCGCTGGCGCAGGCGCGCGGCCGCGACGAGCCGTATGCCGCGCTGTTCTACCAGCTGCTGAAGCTGCGCGTCGCTACGCTCGGCGCGGTGATGCTGGCCCTCGGCGGCGTGGGGCTGGCGCGCGGCGATCAGGCGCTGCTGCTGGCCAGCGGCGCGGCGGCGGTGGCGCTGCTGGCCGATTTCGGTATTGGCGCGCTGCAGGGGCTGGGCCGCGTGCGCGAGGTTATCGCGGCGCTGCTGCTGCAGCCGGTGATCTACGCGGCCGGGCTGGCGCCGATCATCGCATTTGGCCTGCCGGTTCAGGCGCTGTATCTGCTGTTTGCCGGGTCGTTTCTGCCGCCCGTGCTGCTCGCCGCAGTGTGCCTGCTGCGCATGGCGCCGCCCGGCGCGGCGCGTGGCCGCGCCAACATCTCGCTCGGCGCGGCGCTGCGCTTTGCCGGGGCGATGTACGGGCTGGCGCTCTGCGGCACGCTGTTCACATCCTACGCCACCCTGTACCTGGGCGCGCTCGGCAAGTTCGCCGACACCGCGCTGATCACCATCCCGCTGAACATTATTTTTATGCCCGGCGCGCTGCTGAACATGGCCAGCAGCACGGTGTATTTCCCACGCCTGAGCCACGCCGCGGCCCAGCGCAACAGCGGCGAGGCGCGCGCGCTATTTCAAGATTTCGCCAGCGTGGCGGCCAGCGCCGGGCTGCTGGTCGGCGCCAACCTGCTGCTGTACCCGCGCAGCCTGCTGTACATCCTGTACGGTGCGCGCTACCTCGCCTCGGCCGAGCTGCTGGCGATCCTGGCGATCGTCGCCTTCGCCTACCCGCTGCAGTCGGTTGTTACCACTACGCTAGCGGCGCAAGGGCGGCTGCGCGCCGCGCTGCTGTATGTAGGCATATCGACGGCGCTGCTGCTGGTTGGCGTCACCCTGGCGGTGCGCTACTCGGCCGATCTGCGGCTCGCAGCGGCGGCGCACGCCGTGGCGGTGGTGCCGGTGCTGGTGTGGCAGCTGCGCACCGCCGGCTACCCGCTGCGCCGGCTGGTCGCCAGCATTGGCCGCTCGGCGCTGGCGCTGCTGGTGCTGGGCGGGGCGGCGCGGCTGTGCGTGCCCGATGCGCCCGAACATCTGCTGGCCGCGATTGGCGCGCTGAGCGCGATCACCCTGCTGTATACAGCCTGGATCTGGCGATGGTTCTATCGCGCTCACGCGCTCGCCGAGCCTCCGCTCGGGCTCAGGGGGAACTAGCTATGCGCTATCTCTGGCAAACGCTCAACCGTGCCTTCGTCGCGGCTACCGTCGCGCTGCTGCTGATCCCCGCGGCGGCGCGCGCCCAGCCGCCGCAGAATGCGTGCCCGGATACCGCGCCGACCACCTATCACCCGGCGGCGGGCGACACGCCGGCGTATATCGAGATCGCCTGCCCGTTCGCCGGCAGCGCCTCCGACCGCGTGTACGCCTACGATCGCAATGGCGACATGCGCGACACCGGCAGCTGGCGCAGCGCCGCCGACTTCACCAACGACTTCTGGGTGTTCGACGCGGGCGGCAATGGCAGGGCCAACCTGCTCATCGATTTTCACCCGAGCGGCGGCGCGCTGGTGGCCGACCTCTACGACGACCAGAACGGCGACGCCGCGGTCGACTACCATTTCGAAGGCGGCCGGCCGGTGATCGGCGAAAGCCGCTTCTGGACGGTCGAGGTGACGGCGAAAGATGGCTGGTGGCAGCGCGACGGCGTCGATAACTTCAACCTCGATATCGCGATCGACGGCATGGTCATCGCCATGCCGATCACCACGCTGGATATCTACCGCAAGATCACCAGGCACGACGGCACGCCCGACCAGCTGATCACCGTGCGCGATCCGCAGCACCAGGGCAAGCCCGACCTCGACATGCGCGTCGCGCCCTCGGCCGAGGGCTATGGCGTGGTGAAAACGGCGATCATGAAAGACTACGGCGTGCGCGCCGTGCCGATGCAGCCTGGGATCTTCTGGCCCTACCTTGGCAGCGCCTACGGCCCGCCCACCGGCTCGGCCGACAATGTCATGATGCTCGTCACCGAGTATGCCGGCGACCGGGCCTACGGCCTGGTTCGCGCGCCCAATAGCTTCCCCGCGCCCATCCAGATGATCTGGGCGCAGAGCAAAATCAGCTACCTGGGCGAGTTTACGCCCTCGCGCGTGGCCAACTCGCGCTTTATCTACTCGATCCGCGCGCTGACGCCGAACGATCTCAGCTACCTCGACTTCGAGAACCCCTACGACTACTACGATCTTGCCCAGGCCAACGACGGCTTTCAGGATCTGCAGGTGCGGTTTGAGTCGTACCCGGCCCACGACGAGAACTACCAGCAGGGCAAGCTCGCCGATCCTTCGACGCTTATTCGGTACAGCTGGGACATGGACCACGATCACCGCTGGGATTTCAAGCTAAGCCTCACCGGCAGGCACGCCGTCGATACTGCGGTTGAGTACAACGGCTACCAGATCCAGTCGCTGACGCACGACGCGGTGCCGTACTGGGTTACCGAGCGGCCGTGGGATGTGGCGCAGTTTGTGCAGGCCGAAACCGGCTACGAATCGACCGAGGGCATTTACACCTGGGACACGCTGAAAATGCGCGATGCGTATATCAGCGGTTTGCGAAACGGCCCCGATGCCAGCGAGCTGCAAACAATTCCGCCGCTGTACCGTGGCGAGTATGCCGTGGATCTGCACGCGCAGCCATACCTGTACTTCAGCCCGGTCGACCGCAAGCTGCACATGCTGAAGGCGCAGCAGGGCCTATGGAATGTGGACGGCGATCACGAGATCCGCACCAGCAACCTGGGCGGCGAGTATATCAACGAGTGGCTCTACCGCTCGGGCGGCAGCGTGCTGGAAAGCCTGCACGTGGCGGCGGGCTACCTAATCTACGCCGACGCAAACAGCATCCGCCTCGTGCGCGCCGATGTTCCGCCCGCGCTCTTCACCACGCTGCCGCCGCGTAACCACGCCGAGTGGGCCAGCCTGGGCCAGCAGCTGGCCGCGTACCCGGCCAGCTTCGCGCCGGGCGACTTCAAGGCGATGCAGGCGCAGTTCAGCGGCCCGGCCAGCGATCTCTCGAACGCGAGCCTGCGCGATTTCCGGCTGGTGGGCAGCGGCTTTCGCTTTGTGCTCGAGCTGAAGCCCGGCTTCGCGCTCGCCGGCGACGCGCCGCTCGCGCTCGATGGCCTCCAGCCTGGCGCGTATGCCGTGGCCTACGATGGCGCATTTCATATCGAGCCGCTGACGCCGCCGGCGCTCGCGGCGCAGATCACAGTGCAGGCGCCGCAGCAGCTGGCCAGCGCGGCCCTGCGCGTGGCGCTGCGCAACGACGGCCGCGAGGACATGCCGGCCTCGACGCTGGAGCTGTGGGCGACGCCGCCGCAGGGCAGCGCGACGCTCGTGACCACGCAAACCGTCGCGCTGCTGGCGGGCCAGACGATCACCGCCACCGCGAACTGGATGCCCGCGCTGCCCGGCGAGTGGCAGATCGCGCCGCGCTTGCTGCGCGCCGACGGCCAGAGCCTGCCGCTGGGGGCGCTGGGGGTGCAGGTGCAGCCGGCCGCCAGCACGGCGCCGCAGGTACTGGTGAGCCGTAGCTCGAGCGCCAGCGCCGCGCCGCTGATCGCGCTCACGCTGCTGGGGTTCGCCGCGATCGCCGCGCTGGCGTTTCAGTATAGCTGGCGCCAGGCGCTACAGGAGCCAACGAACAATGCTGAATAGAACACACCCGCCCGGCCGCCGCGAACAAAGCCCCTGGCTGTGGCTTGGCCCGCTGCTGTATATGCTGGTGGTCGGCCTGTATTTCACGGCGCGCTTCATGGGCCGTTGGTCGGAGACCGACTCGGCCGCGCTGGGGAATATCGTGCGCGTGTTTGTGCAGGCGGGCCGCCTGGTGCCGGCGCAGGGCGACGTATACTCGAATGGCTACACCTTTCAGGCGATCTCGGCGTTTATCGTCGCCTGCACCGGAGTCGAGGTAGCGACACTGCAGCAGATCATCTACCCGCTCACCGCGGCGCTGCTGGTGCTTCCGGCCTGGATGATGTACCGCGAGTTCACCGGCGGCGCGCCGGCGGCGGCTCTGGCGACGCTGCTGCTGTTCACCCAGCCGGAATTCCTGTTTGTGGTGCTGCGCAGCTCGCACGAGAAGTTCACGCGCCTGCTGATGATCGTGTGCCTGTACTTCCTGGCCCGCAGCTTCAAGCTGCGCGATCGGCCTGGGCACTTTGCGGCGCACGTGGCGCTGTTCTACTGCGCGGCCTTTGCGCTGATCGCCTCGAACAACCTGCTGGCGCACTCGTTTATCTTCGCCGTGGCGCTGGCGCTGGTGCTGGGCTGGCTGCTGCAGGGCCGCTTCGCGCGCGTAGCGTTTAACGATAGCCATACACAGCGGCGCCTGGCGTATGTGCTGATCATCAGCCTGGGGCTGGTCTACATCCTCACGTTCTATATCTACCCGCCCGCGCAGGGCAGCCTGTTCGTGCTGCGCACGATCTGGGATCGGATCGCGGTGCTGTTTCTGGATATGCAGAGCAGCAGCACGCTGGCGTACCAGCAGGTGGAGTCGGGCTGGGTCAGCCTGCCGGTGTACTTTCTGCTGAGCTTCGCCGACTGGGCGGTGCTGGCGGCCTCGTTCGTGATCTGGCTGCGCCTGAGCTGGCGCTGGTTTGCCCGTGGCGCCAGGCCGGCCAACCAGACGATCTGGCTGGTGTGGCTGTTCTACACCGCTTTTGCCATCCAGGGGGCCATCTCGATCGTCGCCGATGCCAGCGGCGTGCTCGGCAGCAATTTGCAGCACCGCCTGTTCCCCTCGTTCGCAATCGTCGCCATCGCGCTGGTGAGCATTGTCTTTGTCGAATGGCTCAGGCGCCAGCGCTCGCGCACGCTGGTATCGCTCGCGGCGGCGGGGATGTTCTGCCTGGCCATTCTTTCAGTGCTCAAAGCGACGAACGAGCCGCTGCTCAGCAACACCTGGACGTTCTATCACTCCGACGAGCTGATCGCGTTCGAGTGGAGCGACCAGCACATGCAGAATGCGCTGATCTGGGCCGATTACAACGAGCGCCTGACGACCGCCGCAGTGATGCAGGATCTTGGGAATGCGAACCATAATAAGTATGTGCCGCAGCTGGCCAACGACGAGCTGCGCACCTACCTCGTCAGCGATATTATTCGGCTGCGCAGCGTGCGTTTAGGCATTCCCCTGCCGGTGCCCTATGACGGCATGCAGATCTACGATAGCGGCGCGAGCCAGGTCTATCATAAGCGGCCGCAGACGCCCTACCAGCGCTAAGAACCTGGCCAGAAAAGGGGTGCGCGAAGGGCTGTGCCCTCGCACTTCCCTTCTGGTGGGTGGCGGCGACATTCGTGGCCGCCACCCACCAGAAAGAGTGATATTTGAGTGTGTTTAAACCCTGCCTAAGGACCGGATATGCTGCTTTCAAAACCTGCCGATACGGCGAGTGAATTGCCCGGCGCCCGGCGGCTGGCCGCGCTCTGGTCGCCACGCGGCTGGGCGGCGTTTGTTTTCGGCCTCGCGCTGCTGCTCAGGTGTGTGTACGCGCTCGCCGCGCCGTATGCCGACCCATTTCTCGCGCGCAGCCCGCTCTTGGGCGACGCGGCCTCGTACGACCGGATCGCGCGCACGCTGCTGGCGACGGGTGTGTATGGCGAGTTTGCCGGCCACCCCAGCACATTCTGGCCGCCGCTGTTCCCATTCGTGCTCGCGGCGATCTACGGCGCCTTTGGCTACCACCTGTGGCTCGCGCGGCTGCTGCTGGCGGCGCTTGGCGCGGTGCTGCCGCTGTGCACCTTTCTGGCGATCGAGCGCCTTGGGCTGCCGCGTACGGCGCGCTGGGCCAGCCTGGCCACCGCGCTGTACCCGTTTCTGATCTATTTTGGCGCCTGGCTGATCGCCGAAAGCCTGTACTTTGCGCTCATGGGCCTGGTGCTCTGGCTCAGCGTGCGCCTGCAGCAGCGGCCGTCGTACGGCGGGGCCGCGCTGCTTGGCCTGGCGATTGGCCTGGCGGCGCTGGCCAAGCCGACGATCCTGTTCCAGCTGCCATTCGTGGCGATCTGGTTTGTGTGCTGCCTGGCCGGCGCCGGGATGTCGCGGCGCCTGGCGCTCGGCGCGGTGGCCGCGCTGGCGCTGGCGCTGGCGCTGATGCCCTGGACGGCGCGCAACTACGCGCTGCTCGGCCGGCCGGTGCTGATTTCGACAAATGGCGGCTACACATTCTACGGCGCCAATAACGCGGATGCGTTTGGCGGGCACTACGAAAATTTCCCGCCGCGGATCGCGGGCCTGGACGAAGCGCAAGAGCAATCGGCGTACTACGGGCTGGCCAGCAGCTGGATCCGCGAGCATCCTGCCCAGTTTGCCTGGCTGGTCGGGCAAAAATTCAAGCGCCTGGTTTCGCCGCTGTCGGTGGCGAGCTCGCCTCACGATTTCGCCGTGCCGGGCAGCGCGCTGATCTACCTGGGCTACAGCCTGTTTCTGCTGCTGTCGCTGGCGGGCCTCGTGCTCTCGCTCAAGCGCTGGCGCACGCTGTTTGTGTTCTACATCCCGCTGCTTGGCGTGATCGTGAGCACGCTGCTGTTTTATGGCGACGCACGCTACACGCTGCCGGCCGTGCCGTCGCTGCTGCTGTTCGCTTGCCTTGGGGCAGAAGCGGCCGTGCGGCGCGCGCGGCGGGGGGTATGACCATGCGCATCGGCTACCTGACATACGGCCTCGACCGTGCGCCGACCGGGATCGGGCGCTATGTGATCGAGCTTGCGCGCGCGCTGGCGGCGCTGCCCGGCGCGCCCGAGCTGGTGCTGCTCACCACCGAGCAGGAAGATCCACACGGCCTGTGGAACATGTTCGAGCACCACGCGCTGCCGGGCTGCCGGCTGCTGCCTGCGCTGATGACGCTGGGCAACGCCGCGATCAGCCAGGCGGCGGCGCGCTATCGCCTTGATGTTGTGCACGACCCGAACAGCATCGTGCCGTTTCTTGGCCCGCCGCTGGGCGCGCGGCGCGTGGCCACCATCCACGACGCGTTTAGCTTTGTGTGCCCCGAGACGCAGAGCCAGCTCGACAACTGGCGCTATCGCTGGATGCTGCCGGTCGCGCTGCGCCGCGCCGACTATGTGATCACCAACAGCCAGCAGTCGTTTCACGATATCGCGCGCTACCTGCGGGTGCCCCAGGCCAGGATGGCGATTATTCCCTATGGCATGCACGCGCGGCTGGCGCCAGTGCCGGCCGGCCGCGAGCGCGACGCGATCCTGGCGCGCTACGGCGTGCGGCCGCCATTCCTGCTGTACGTCGGCGGGATCAACGCGCGCAAGAACATCGCCCGGCTGTTCGAGGCGTACGCGCGCGTGCGCGAGCAGCGCCCCGATGTCACGCTGGTTGTCGGCGGCCAGCGGCAGTGGCGCGTGGCCGAGATCGACGCGACCTTCCGGCGGCTGAACATCGAGCCGCATGTGCACTTCACCGGCTACCTGCCGCACGACGACCTGCCGGCGCTGTATAGCGCGGCCGAGGCGTTTGTGTTCCCCTCGCTGTACGAGGGCTTTGGGCTGCCGCCGCTCGAGGCCATGGCCTGCGGCGCGCCGACGATCACCTCGAATGTTTCGTCGCTGCCTGAGGTGGTCGCCGACGCGGCGCTCACCGTCGACCCATACGATGTCGGCGCGCTGGTGGCGGCGATGCTGCGGGTGCTGGGCGACGCGGCGCTGCGCGACGATCTGCGGCAGCGCGGCGTCGCGCGCGCGGCGCAGTTCAGCTGGGGCCGCGCCGCCCACGAGACGCTGGCGCTGTACCGGCAGGTGGTGGCAGCGCCGTGACCCGGCGGCCGGGAAATGCCCACGTGCTCGCTGGTATGGAACCGTAATCTAGCGAGCGGCCAGCGACGTAACCTTTGCGCGCGCGGCGTCGTTCATGTTGATACGCACGCGCTGAGCCTGGCCGCGCGTGGCGCCAAAAAAGCGACGCCGATGGTCGCTGGTTCTCGGGTTAGGCCAGGCCGGCGATATGCGAAAACACGCGCCGGGGTCGTTTATGTAGCGATGGAAGCGCTGCCGGCCGGGTAAGCGCATTGCCGGATTGGTACGGGCTAGCCGCCGCGTTTCGTGCCGCTGTGGTGATTCGGATGGGCAGTTACCGGCACAGGAAATCATTGCCATGACCGTGAAGCCAACCACGCAACCGCGCATCGTTCGCAGCAGCCTGCGTACACCTGCGCCCGCAGAAGTGTATGATCTGCTGCTGCTGATCGGGGCGGCGCTGCTGGTGCCGGCGCTGCTGCTGCTGCCGCTGCCATGGCTGCGCGTGCCGCTGGGGCTGGCCACAGTGCTGCTGGCGCCGGGCTACGCGCTGGTGGCGGCGATCTTCCCGCAGCGCGACGACCTCGACGGCGTGGCGCGCGCCGGGCTGAGCTTTGGCCTGAGCGTGGCGGTGGCGCCGCTGCTGGCGCTGCTGCTCGACCAGCTGCCGTGGGGTATTCAGCCCTGGCCGATCGCGATCACGCTCATGATCTGGATCACGCTATGGTGCGCGGTGGCGCTGCTGCGGCGCGCCTGGCTGCCGGCCGGCATCGCCGATGCGCCGGCTGTCCCCGCGCCGCGCGGCCTGGGGCGCGCTGGCGCACGGCCCGCGCGCCTGCTGCTGGGCGCGCTGGCGCTGGCGCTGGTGCTTGGCGCCGGCGTGTACGCCCTGGCCGCGCCCGACCCGTCGGCGCGCATCACTGAGTTCTACGCGCTTGGCGCGCAGGGCTTGGCCGAAGATTACCCGCGCGAGGTCGCGCCGGGCGAGCTGATGCAGGTGCGGCTCGGCGTGGTGAACCGCGAGGGCGCGCCGCAGCGCTACCGCGTCGAGGCGCGCGCTGCCGGGCAGCTGATCGCCCAGGCCGGGCCGAGCGAGCTGGCCGACGGACAGAGCTGGGAGGCGCCGCTGCGCTACGCGCTGCCAGGCGCTGGCGACGACCAGCAGGTTGACATCCTCTTGTTCCGCGACGACGAGACCACGCCCTATCGCCAGCTGCGGCTGTGGGTGAATGTGCGAGGCCAACCATGACCACCTGGACCGTGCGACAGACGCGCCGGCCGATCTGGCTGCTGTGGGGCTACCTGCTGCTGATCACCATTGCCGAGCTGTGTACTTCGCTTGTCAACCCGCAGCTTGGGCTGCTGCTGCACGCGCTGCTGCTGGTGGGGCTGACGTTTTATGGCGCGACTGGCCAGCTCGACGAGAACCGCAAGCTGGCGCTAGCGCTCACGCTGGCCCCGCTCATCCGGCTGCTTTCGCTCTCGCTGCCGCTCACGCGCTTCCCGCAGATCGCCTGGTACCCGATTGTGGCGCTGCCGCTGTTCCTCGCCGCCTGGATCGTCATCCGGCTGCTAGGCATCTCGCGGCAGACGCTGGGCCTGCGCGCCGGGAACCTGCCGCTTCAGCTGATGATCATCGGCGGCGGGCTGGGGCTGGGCGCGATCGAGTTCGCGATCCTCCGGCCGGCGCCGCTGGTTGCCAGCCTGGCGCCTGGCGCGCTGTGGCTGCCGGCGCTCAGCCTGATCGTCTGCACCGGCTTCAGCGAAGAGCTGATCTTTCGTGGGCTGCTGCAGCCGGTGGCGACGCCTGCGCTGGGGCGCTGGGCGCTGATGTACGTGGCGCTGCTGTTCGCGGTGCTGCACATTGGCTACCTGTCGCTCAGCGACGTGCTGTTTGTGTTTGTGGTGGGGCTGCTGTTCGGCTATATCGTGCGCTGGGGCGGCTCGATCCTCGGGGTGTCGCTGGCGCACGGCCTCACGAATATTACGCTGTTCTTGATCTTGCCATACCTGTCGCGTAACCCCGGCCTGCTGTCGAGCGCGATGCCATGGGCGATCGCAGCCGGATCGGCGATGGCGATCCTGGCGATCTCGCTGCTGATGTGGCGTGGCGCCGCGCTGCGTATGCCGCTGCCGCGCACCCTGCCCGCGTTTGCGCCGAGGCCCGCCGCGCCTGCCGCGCCCAAGCCTAAGCCCGCCGCCAACCAGCCGTTGGTCGCTAATCTGCGCCTGCGCCGCCAGGTCGCCGGGATAACCTATGTGGATCTGGCGCAGCGCACGGGCTTGCCGGCGCGCCTGCTGGCCGAGATCGAGCACGGCCTGCGGCTGCCGCAGCCCGAGCAGATCCAGCTGATCGTCAGCGCGCTGGGGGCTGCGTAAGATTTTGCTGAAGAAGCCGGGTGGCTTCGCGGCAAGCACCCGGCTGAAGAAACTCGATCGATTGTGATGTAATTGTATTAACGGTATATAAATATATTTGCTGCTTATTGATCTGCGGCGATATTATTTTATTTAACGATATATAAACGTCTTTATTGTTGAATGATTATACGCTTACGAGTGCACCGCGTAGCCACTGACATCTTTCGTTAATCTGAGAAGCTATCTCTAGGGCGATCAAACGCGTTATACTGTTCGATACCGTTAGATATACAGGCGAACCACGAGCGAGGAGCCGGACATGATTACGACTGTAACGACGACAACCACAACGGTGATGACCACCGCCGCAGCGGCTTCGCTCGCGCTGATCGCGATCCTGACGCTGATTCTGCTGCTGATCCAGAAGGAGATCATCAGCGGGCTGAGCGGTAGCCGCGCCCAGCGCCTGAGCCGCGCGCTGAATATCGCGATCGTGCCGCTCATCCTGGTGTTTGTGGCCACGGTGGCGCTGAAGGTTGTCGACGTGCTGCGCTAGCAGCGTTCGCTCCTTTCGCAGGCATATACAGCGCGGCCCGCCGGCAATGGCGGCGGGCCGCGCGGTGGGTTGTGCATTGTGCTGGCGCTGTGGCGCGGCCGCACCACTGGCGGCTACGGCATCATGAAGCGCAGATCGAGGTCGATATCGCGCGCGAGCGTAGCCTGAAACACCAGCTCCTGGCCGTCGCGGGCTGCGGGCGCCGGGCTGGCCGAAACCAGCGCCGCGCCGCGTGGCAGCCGCACGCGCACGCTCGTGGGCGCCGCCGGCGCGCCCGGCTGCGCCTGGATCGTCAGCTGGTAGTGGTAGCCTTGGGCATCGTGGGCCAGCACATTGTCGGGCAGGCGGTAGCGGAAGAAACTGCGGCGTGTCTGGCCGGGCGGGATCACCAGAAACGTGTCGATCGCGGTGGTGCGCGCGTCGCCGGGCTCGGCCGTGGCGCCGCCGTCGTCGGGCTGGCCGCGCAGCAGCCAGCCGCCGGGTGTCGGGTTGCCAAGCGAGCTGACGAGCTGGCTGCCCTCAGGGGCGAGCGCGCGCAGGTAGATCCAGGCGCAGCCGGCCATCAGGTCTTCGTAGCGCTGCGCCTCGACGATCGCGTTGTAGCCGCTCGATTGGTCGCAGGCAGGCGCGCCGGCGGCGCCGTTGCGCTGGCGCACGCTCAGCTCGGCGATTGGCGCGGCCGGCTGGCTCAGGTCGATGGTATAGCTGATTGTGGTGTGCACCAGCGGCGACACTTTGTTGTAGCCCAGGTTGGCACTGCTCAGCAGCAGGAAGTCGCCGTCGACCGCGCGCACCGCGCCGTCCCAGCCACGCCGGGCCAGCACTGCGGCCACGTCGGGCTGGCGCAGCACCAGCTGGATGTGGCGTTCGTCGAGCGCCTGGTGCAGCGCGCCCAGCAGCGCGGGCCAGCTGACATTCGCGCCGTCGCTCTCGAGCCGCGCCAGCAGCGCGCGCCCCAGCGGCGCCATAAACGCTTTGCGCTGCACCCACCACGGCTGCGCGGCGGCGCCAGCCGCCTGCGGCGAGGTAAAGAACACGGCATTGCGCAGGTAGGGCAGCAGATTCGCGGCGGTGATTGGCTCGGCCGCGCCTTCGACCTGCAGCATGCCAAGCGCGCCCACCAGCAGCTGCAGCCCCTGCGGGTCGATCACCACCATGTCGCGCACCTCGCGCCCGCGCCCGCGCGCGTACAGATCAGCGATCGCGGCCGAGGCGGTTGGTAGATCCGGCGACCAGTTGGCGTCCTGGAAGCCCCACACGTCGAAGCCCATGTAGCGGCGCAGCGGCTCGGGCGCGGGCGGGTAGGCCGATTTTGCGAAATCGTTAACCGCGCCAGAGTCGCTCATATCGAACTCGGCGATGCGCCCGCCCTCGAGCGCAACCACGCCTGCGGCGGTGATCAGGCCGCCGGTAGGCCGCAGCTCGTCGGGATTCTGCGCGACGAGCAGGTAGACCTGGCGGCCGTGCGCGCCGAGCAGGTCGGGCAGCGCCAGCGCGAGGTCGACGCCGTCGCGCGCGGCCGGCAGCAGCGGCGCGATCAGCTGGAGCTGCGCGCGCAGCGCCGGCGAGAGCCCGGCCAGCGGCAGGCGTTCCCAGGCGGCGCTAGCGCGCGCCAGCGTCTGGCGCATGTGCTCGAGGTCGGGGCGGGCGCCGCCGAGCCGCTGCACCAACGCCGCCCCGGCGGGCTGGCCGGCCGGAAGCGGGCGCAGCGCCGGCATCAGCGCAATGTAGCCGTCCTCGGCGGCCCAGGCCATATCGACGGCAAGATCGAGCAGATCCTCGGCCGAGGCCAGGTCGGTTCCATAGCGCGGCAGCCAGCCCAGATAGTGCGTGATCGGCAGCAGCGGCGCGGCCTCGTCGCGGAGCGCCTGGGCGTTGGCGTGCGTGCGGGCCAGCAGCGGGCCGAGGGTTTCGATGCGCGCCAGCTCGGGCCGGGTTGCGGCCTCGCTCAGCTCGGCCGCATCCTGGCGCAGCGCCTCGGCGCGGCTGTAGATGCGCCAGCCCTTGATCGCGCCCAGCAGCAGGCACGCGGCGGCGATCAGCGCCAGCAGGTGCCGCGCGCGCAGGCGCGCCAGGGCAGGGGTGTGGCGTGTATGTGTAGGCTCTTTGATCGACTGTTGGAGTGACATAGACGTTGCCTGAATTCAAGTGCGTGGCAGTGGCCGAGCGGCCGGCCAGAGCGTATTTCTCGACGTAGCGGCCGCCTCGCGCGGCAGATGCGGCGGGAGCAGCCCTTCACATTGCTGTTCTGTTTGGCGAGGCGTACCTTCCCAAGCTCTGCCGCGTACATCGCGACACTAAGAAACCGTATAGCCGGCACAAAGAGCAACATTACAGTTCCGATAGTCTCGCAGAAAATGCGCCTTAACATGGTTAAGAACATTACAGCTTGGTTACAGCCTGAATTGGGTGATTTCATGCCGTTATGCCAGGTATTATTAATTTTGCAATACTACGCCTGATAAGTGCAAAAATACGTATCAATTGGGCGTAAAACAGCGTTTATACAATCAAGCCATTGTAAGTGCCGGTCGATAGGCGGCGACATACCGGATGGACACATGAAACGAGAGGGATCGCGCCCTATGAACCACTTCCCGCAGAATCGCAGCGTGCGCAGGCTCGCGCTGACGCTGGTAGCGCTGGCGCTGCTGGCACTTGGCTTGAACGGCGCGGCCAGCGCGGCCCCGGCAAGCCAGACGCTGCCAACCTTTACGCCGACGCAGGTCAATGCGCCCGAGCCTTCGGCGACGTCGACGCAGACACCTACGCCGCGCCGGCAGCGCAACCCCACGGCCACGGCAACCGCGACGGCGAGCGTCACGACGACGCCGACCGCCTCGCCGACCGCAAATGCGGCCGAGGCGACCGCCACCAGCGTCGCGGGCGCGACGGCCACCGCCGGCGCAAATGCGACGGCCACTGCGGGTGCGAACGCCACTGCCACCGCGCGCGCGGGTGGCCCAACCGAGCGCCCCGAGCCCACCGAGGTGCGCGACGACGAGCGCTGCCCGCTGCGCCCGGATGGGCCGCCTGCCGGCTCGCCGCGCGGCATACGCCAGCCAGTCGATGGCAACAGCGCTCTGGTGATCGTCAACTGCCCCTGGTCGATCGAGATCGAAGCTGGCGACCTGGGCGCGCCCGGCACGATCGAGGCCAAGCTGATCAACCCCGGCGACTCGCGCGGGCCAAACTCGGGCGAGCGCTTTTTTGGGCCGCACGTCGAGCTGACGCTGTTCGACAGCAACGGCAATCCGATCGCCGCGCCGACGTTCAAGCAGCCGGTGCAGCTGTGCTTCAGCTACACCTCGGCCGATCTGGCGATCATTGGCGACCCGGCGTCGTTCGCGGTTGAGCTGTTCGACCCCGGCAAGAAGCAGTGGGAGCGCCTGCCGAGCACGGTCGATCGGACGCACAACCGCGTCTGCACGCTGTTGCCGCACCTGAGCCTGTACGCGCTGGCGGCGCGCGTGCCGCAGCCTAGCTCGCTGCCAAATACCAGCGCCGAGAGCGGCCCGGCCGTGGGCACGTGGGTGTGGGTGCTGCTGGCGCTGGCGCTTGGCACCGGCGCGAGCATTCGCGCGCACGGCCTGCGCCGCGAGCTGACCGAGGCCCGGCAGCCGGTTCGCAAGGACTAATACCAACTCCGTTTGATCACTTTCTTTTTGCGATGCCCTGCCCGGCAAAGCTGGGTACGGCATCGCAAAAGAAATTTCGAGGGTGGCGAGGCCGCCCCGAACCCCCAAGCAAGTGATCAGCCCCCAGCAAACCCGATTGAACCCTGGCTTACTATGAACATGCAGCGCGCGCAATTCGCGATTCTTGCTCGCTTCTCGCCGCGCCGGGCGGCCCGGGCGCTGCCGCCGCTGGGGCTGGCCGCGCTAGCGGCGGCCTACGCGCGCACGCTTGCCCCGAGCATCAGCTGGGCGAACAATGGCGCCGACAGCGGCGACCTGGCCACGGCCGCCGCGACGCTGGGTGTCGCGCACCCCGCTGGCTACCCTACTTACCTGCTGCTGGCGCGGCTATTCATGCTGCTGCCGGTTGGCGATATCGCCTACCGCGCGAATATGCTCTCGGCGGCGGCGGCGCTGCTGGCCACGCTGCTGCTCTACCGGCTCGCGCGGCGCCTGCTGGCCGCCGGTACCCTGGCGAGTGCCAGCGCCGCCGGGTTGGCCGCGCTGGCGCTGGGCACCGCGCCGCTGTTCTGGTCGCAGGCGGTGATTGCCGAGGTATACACGCTGAACGCGCTGTTCGCGGTGCTGCTGCTGGGCTTTGCGGCCGAGCCGGCGCGATCACGCAGCGCGCTGGCGGCGCGCGGGCTGCTGGCTGGCCTGGCGCTTGGCAACCACCCGACGATCGGCCTGTTCGTGGCGGCGTGGCTGCTGAGCGAGGGCTTGCGCGCGCGCCAGCGCCTGGCCGATATCCTCGGCGCGGCGGGCGGGCTGGCGGCTGGCCTGCTGGTGTACCTGTACCTGCCGCTGCGCGCCGCCGCGCACCCGCCGGTCAGCTGGGGCGGGGCCGACACGCTGGCGGGCTTCTGGTGGGTGCTTTCGGGCGCGCTGTACCGGCCGCTGGCATTTGGCGTGCCGGCCGGCGAGCTGCCTGCGCGGCTGGCCGACGCGGGCGCGCTGCTGTGGCGGCAGGTCGGGGCGCTGGGGCTAGGGCTGGCGCTGGCCGGGCTGGCGTATGCCCCGCCGCGCGCCCGCCGGTTCGTGTGGCTCTCGGCAGGGGCGGCGCTGCTGCAGGCGGCCTTCGCGATCGGCTACAACACGCCCGATTACGCGGTGCACTTGATTCCGGCGCTGCTGATCGCCGCGCTGTGGATGGGGCTAGGCGCGGCGGCGCTGCTGAGCTGGCTGAATAAGCGCTGGCGCGGGGCCGCGCCGCTGGCGGCGCTCGTGCTGGCCGGAGCGTTCCTGGCGCCGCTGCCCGCCACACTGCGCCAGGCCGACGCCAGCGGCGACACGCGGGCGCTCGACTACGCGCTGGCTGTGCTCGAAGCCGCGCCGCCGCGCGCGATCGTGCTGAGCGCCGGGGACCGCGATAGCTTCGCGCTGGCCTATGCGCGCTATGCGCTGGGCCGCCGCCCCGACACGGCGGTGCTGATCGAGTCGCTGCTGCAGTACGATTGGTACCGCGCCAACGCGCGCGCGCTGTACCCGGCGCTGCGTCTGCCCGACGCGCCGGAGGGCGAGTGGGGCACCACACTTGCCGCCGCAAATCCCGATCGCGCGGTGACGCGCGCCCCGGCGCCGTAGAGCGCGAGAAGCCTGGCTGATCAGTTGCTTTATGGTGGGGGTTCGGGGTCGGCATCGCCGCCCTCGAATTTCTTTTTGTATTGCACTGCTTGGCGAAGCCACGCAGTGCAATACAATCTTAGGGGTTACGCACTTACGTGATTCGGCTTCCTCAAGGTAGTAGATTGAGCCTGCGGCAGTATGGTACGTGTTCATCTTCTGTATGCGGTTTTCCGCGCGCAGCGCGGAAAACCGCATACACTAAACGAGGTAGTACCGCTCTGCCGAAGGCTGACGGCGCCAACTGCGTAAGTCCTAAAGTGATCAGGCGAAGAGCATATTATTCCTCGCGCAGCGCCAGCGCGGGCGGGGTACGGCTCATGCGCCAGGCCGGGTAGAGCCCGGCCAGCAGCGCGGCGGCGATCGCCACCAGCATAGCCTGGGCGAACAGCCCGCCGTCAAGGCGGAACAGCAGCGTCCAGCCGAACGAGCGCTTGTTGATCACATACACCAGCACGGCCGCGAGCATCACGCCAACCGGCAGCGAGAGCAATCCGGCGGTAAAGCCGATCAGCCCGGTCTGCGAGATCACCACGCCCCACAGCTGGCGCGGAGTGAGCCCGTTGGCGCGCAGCATGCCCAGCTCGCGGGCGCGCTCGAGCTGCAAGGCCATGAGCGCCGCCAGGATGCCGATAAACGCCACGATCGTGGCGAGCAGCTGCAGCACCGTGGTGATTGCAAAGGTGCGGTCGAAGATGTCGATCGAAGCCTCGCGCAGCGCGCGGTTCGATCGAATGTTGACGATCTGGTCGGCGCCGGCCAGGCCGCGCAGCTGCAGCACCAGCGCGTCGACGTCGGTGCCGGGCGCGGCGTAGACGCCCAGCGACGAAATGCGTGGGTCGTTCCAGAGCGCCTGGTAGCGCGCAAGATCGATCATCACCACGCCCTGGTCGGAGCCGTAGTCGGCGTACACTGCGGCGATTGTGAACTCGCGCTCGCCCGCCTCGGTGAGCAGGCGCAGCGTGTCGCCGGGGGCGAGGTCGTAGCGGAACGCCAGCGGCTCGGACACCAGCACCTGGCCCTGCGCGAACCCCGGCCAGGCGCTGGCCGGCTGGCCCTGCAAAAACTGAAACGATGCGCGGTCGCGGTCGGTGGCGACTTCGAGCGCCACCAGCAGCTGTGGCCCGAACTGGCCCTCGACGGTGACGCTGCGGTAGCGCCGCACGCGCTCGACGCCGGGCGCCGCCGCGATCTGCCCGACGATCGCGTCGGGGAGCGGCGCGTCGAGGCGGTTGCTCGACACGCCGGGCACCGACACGAACACATCCGCGCGCAGCGTCGAATCGAGCCAGCTCACCACCGTCTGGCGGAAGCTGCCGACCATCAGGCCGACGCCGATCGTCACCGACACGGCGATCATCAGCGCGGCGATCGCCACCGAGGTGCGGCTGAGCGTAGCGACGACATCGCGCGCGGCCATGCGGCCGAGCAGCCCGAACAGCCAGCCCATGGGCAGGCGGGCCAGCTGCATCATCAGCAGCACGGCCATTGGCGTCACCGCCGCCGCGCCGAGCGTCAGGATGAGCAGCGCGCTGAAGCTGAGCACGATGCTCTTGCTGGGGATCAGCAGCAGCGCGCCGCCGCCCAGCAGCAGTGCCAGGCCGGCCGCGCCGGCGATCGGCACATAGCGGCGCACGCGCTCTTCGTACGACGAGCGGCGCAGCACGGTGCGCGGTGGTGTGAGGGTTGCCTCGACTGCCGGCACCGCGGCGGCGACCAGGGTAGTGCCGAGGCCTAACAGAAAGCCTTTGATCAATGGCCCGGCGCTTATTTCCACATTGTTGATCGACACGGTGAAGTACAGGTCGTTGATCGTCTGCGTCACCAGCCGGATGAGCCCGCGCCCGAGCCCGATGCCCAGCAGCAGCCCGGCCAGCGCGCCGACGACGCCTACCAGCAGGGCCTCGCCAAGCACCAGCGCGAAGATCTGCCGGCGCGAGACGCCCAGGCAGCGCAGGCTGCCGATCAGGCTGCGGCGCTGCACCACCGAGAAGGTGATCGTGTTGTAGATCAGGAACATGCCCACCATCAGCGCCAGCAGGCTGAGCGCGGTGAGGTTCAGCTCGAACGCTGCGGTCATCTGCTCGATCGCCTGGGTGCGCAGCGCCGGCCGGGTGACGCGCAGGCCCTGCGGCAAGAGCGCGCCGACCTGGTCGAGCGCGGGCTGCGCGGCGGCGCCTTCGGGCAAGATCAGGTCGATCTGGCTGAGCCGGCCGAGCATGCCGAGCCACTCCTGGGCGGTAGCGATATCGACGATCAGCAGGCTGTCGCTGGCGCGGCGCGCGGCCTCGTCTTGCGGCTCGAGCAGCGCGATCAGCGTGGCCGACTGGGTGCGCGCGCCTACGCGCAGGCTCAGCGTATCGCCGCTTTTCAGGCCATAGACGCGGGCGGTCTCGGCCGACATCAGCGCGGCGCCGGGGGTGGTGAACAGCGCGGTGAGCTGCGAGTTCGGGCCGGCGTTGGCGCTGCTGAGGTACGGGCGGAACGGCCCTTCGGCCAGCGGGTCGACGCCGAGGATGTGCAGGGTCAGGCCGGGCTTGCCGGGCACCGCGGCGTAGCCCTCGACCAGCGGGGCCGAGTCGCGCAGGCCCAGGTCGACGCGCAGGCGGCGGTAGATCGCCTCGTCGAGGCCGTTCGGCCCGCCGACGATCTGGTGGGTCGCGCGCCCGGCGATCGTCTCGGTCGAGATCGCAAAGGCGCGGCGGGCGCTGCTGTTGGTCAGGTCGATCGACACCACCACGGCCACGCCGAGCGCGACGCCAAGGATGGCCAGGCCGATCTGCCAGGGATGCCGCAGCAGATAGCGCCAGGAGGTCTTGAGCAATGTTGGGGTCATTCGCATCCTACGCAATAGATAGACAGGCAGACAGGCGAGGTGAACAAGTACCGGTGTGCAATCTGTGGATGATCGCTCTATCAGATACGCAGCTCCAGATCCTTGCCTCCCTGTGACCTGATCTGCACGGCTGGCTCTTCGACGAGGTGCCCCTCTGTCACTCGAAACACCCGGTCGGCCAGGCCGACAACCTCGGGGCTATGGGTGACCATCAGCAGGTTCTTGCCGGCCTGGCGCGTGAGCGAGTCGAGCAGGTCGAGCACCTGGCGGCCGGTCTCTTCGTCGAGGTTGCCGGTGGGCTCGTCGGCCAGAACCAGCAGCGGGTCGTGCACGAGCGCGCGTGCCACGGCGATGCGCTGCTGCTCGCCGCCGGAAAGCTTATCGGGGTAGGCGTCGCGCCGGTCGGCCAGGCCGACCTGGGCCAGCAGCGCCAGCGCGTGAGCGCGGCCGGCGGCATCGGCGCGGCCGTTCAGCTCGAGCGGCAGCAGCAGGTTTTCGAAAACCGTCAGCGTAGGCACCAGGTTGAAGAACTGGAAGATAAAGCCAATGTGCTTGCGGCGGAACAGCGTGCGCGCGTGCTCGGAGAGGTGGGTAAGATCCTGGCCCGCGACCCAGACCTCGCCGGAGCTAGGCGTGTCGATGCCGCTGACGAGGTTCAGCAGCGTGCTCTTGCCCGAGCCGCTCTTGCCGACAAGCACGATAAACTCGCCGGGCGCGAACTCGGCGCTGACCTCGTGCAGCACCACGCGCTCGCGCCCGCCTTCCTCGAAGCTTTTACACACGCGGCTGAGCCGGATGATCGGAGCGCTTGAACCGAGACCGTTGTCGCTGGCTGGCATGCATGTATCCAATCGTTTGTGCTAGTAGACTTATTGGAAATAAGGGATCCGGAGGGGCAAAGCCTCTTCGAACCGCCCTGGTGGGGCGTGTATGGTAGCAAAGCTATTATATGGCACGAGTTTACGTGGTGGGGGTTCGGCGGCGCAAGCCCTCCAAGCCTCCCATACGTGAGGACAGCGCATAACTCGTATCCTATGAAAGTACGCTGCGGGCCGGGCGGCGGATGGAGGCGCGCCATCAGCCCAGCGCGTCCTCGGCGGCCCAGCGCACGCCCTCGGCCAGGGTTGGGTAGGGCAAGATCGTACCCGCCAGGTCGGCCGCGCGCAAGCCGGCGCGCATGGCCAGCGCCAGCGGGGCGATCAGCTCGCCGGCGTGCGCGGCCAGGATATGCCCGCCGAGAATGGCGCCGTCGTCGCCGACGAGCAGCTTCACCTGGCCCTCGGGCTGGCCGATGAGCAGGGCGCGCTCGACATCGCGCATCTGCTTCACGCCGACGCGGTAGGGCACCCCGGCCTCGCGCAGCTCGTCTTCGGTGCGGCCGACGTGCGCCAGCTCGGGGCTGGTGTACGTCACCCACGGGATCACGTGCTCGTCGAACTGGCGCGGATGCTCGGCAAAGGCATTCTCGGCCGCCAGGCGGCCCTGCTCGTAGGCCACGTGGGTAAACTGGTAGCCGCCGGCCGCGTCGCCCGCGACCCAGATATGCGGCACGCTGGTGCGCAGCGTCGCGTCGGCCACAACGCCGTGCTCGTTGGTTGCCACGCCGGCCTCATACAGGCGCAGGCTGGCGAGCGCCGGCCGGAAGCCGGTGGCGATCATGATCTCGTCGCACTGCAGCGCGCCATTCTCGCCGTCGCGGGTGTACAGCAGCTGCTTGGCCTGGCGGTACGGGCGGGCGGCCGTCAGCGTGGCGTTGGTAATCACGCCGATGCCCTCGGCCTCGAGCAGCTTGCGCAGCCGCTCGGCCAGCGCGCACTCGTCTTTCATCAGCAGGCGCAGCGCCTGCTCGACGATCGTCACCTGTACGCCAAAGCGGCTGAACAGCTGGGCGAACTCGACGCCGATCGGCCCGCCGCCGACGATTGCCAGGCGGCGGGGCAGCTCGCGCAAGTTCACCGCCTCGCGGTTGGTGATGTAGCCGAGCGCCTGGAGGCCAGGCAGATCGGGCGGGGTAGCCAGGCTGCCCACGGCAATCAGCACGCGCTCGGCGCGCAGCAGCTCGTCGCCGACGCGCAGCTCGCGCGGGCCGGCAAAGCGCGCCACGCCTTTGCGCACATCGATGCCCTGCTCGGCCAGCTGGCGGCGCACAGCGGCATCGGTGCCGCCGCGCACCTGGTTGCGCACGTGGTGCAGGTAGCTCTGCACGGCCGGCCAGTCGGCTGCGGCGGTGCCGAAGCGCAGGCCGGTGGGCGCGGCGGCGCGCGCGGCGTGAAGCTGGTTGGCCAGACGCAGCAGCGCCTTGGTTGGGTCGCAGCCGTAGTTCAGGCAGGTGCCGCCGATCTTATCGCGCTCGACCAGCACGACGCTGCGGCCCTGCGCGGCGGCCAGGTTGGCGGCGGCGCTGCCGGCCGGCCCCGCACCGATCACCAGCAGATCGTAGGGTTTGGTCATCGGCCGTCTTCGCCGTTCAGCTCGACGCCGTGGCGCTTGGCGGCGCGGCGGATACGGCCTTTGATCGCCTCGACCTCGTCGGCGTCGTACTTGGCGGCGTTATCCTTGTGGTGGATGTAGCTCCACGCGGCGCGCACGTGCTCGGGCGTATCCACCGGGTACTTCTTGTTCGTCGGGTCGGCGAACTCGACATCGCCATACTCGCGCTCGCCCTCGCGCGGGCTCACGTCGTCGCGCCGGTCGATATGTGTCGATTGTTTACCGCTCATGGCAGGCTCCTTGTGTTCAGGCGCGCGGCGGCGCGCCTCGGCTTGCTGCCCCTACAGCACACAATATGCCTCGGCCCGGCGCGCGGATATGCTACAATAGCGGCGCGCCGCCTGCCCGCCGGTGATCGTCAAAAACCGCGGCGCACAGGAGCAACAGTGTTTCACTTCCTACCCGCGCCGCTGCTCGGCGCGCTCACCGCACTGCTGATGCTTGGCAACCTGCTGTTCTGGGCCACGCCGCTGTACTGCGTAACGCTGGCGAAGCTGGTGCTGCCGCTGCCCGCCTGGCGCCGCAGCTGCTCGGCCGCGCTGGTGCGCATCGCCGAGCGCTGGATCGACGGCAACAGCCGCATCCTGGCCTGGACGCAAGCGATCCGCTGGGATGTGCGCGGGCTTGAGGGCCTACGCCAGAACCGCTGGTACCTTGTGGCCAGCAACCACTGCTCGTCGGTCGACATCCTGGTACTCCAGCGTGTGTTCAACCGGCGTATCCCGTTTATCAAATTCTTTATCAAGCAAGAGCTGCTGTACGTGCCTATCTTGGGGCTTGCGTGGTGGGCGCTCGACTTCCCATTCATGCAGCGCTACTCGGCGGCGCAGCTCGCGCGCCGGCCCGACCTGCGCGGCCGCGACCTTGAGACGACGCGCCAGGCATGCCGGCGCTACCTGTACCAGCCCTCGACGATCTTGAACTTTCTGGAGGGCACGCGCGTGACCGAGCGCAAGCGCGCGGCGCAGGCCTCGCCATACCAGCACCTGCTGCCGCCCAAGGCCGGTGGGGTGGCGCTGGTGATCGCGGCGATGGGCGACCAGCTGCACGCGCTGCTTGACGTAACGCTCGTGTACCCGCAGCAGCGCGCTGGCTTCTGGGATCTGCTGTCGGGCCGCATCCGCCAGGTGATCGTCCAGGTGAACGAGATCGCCATCCCCAGCGAGTTCGCGCATGGCGACTACGCCGCCGATGCGCAGTTCCGCGAGCGCTTCCAGGCGTGGGTGCGCGAGCTGTGGGAGGCCAAAGACGCGCTGATCGAGCAGCTGACGCGCGAGGCCCAGCTCCAGGCGGCGCGCTCGCTGAAGGGGACGCATGCCTAACCTCGCCGACTTTCGCCTGCTGGCCGCGATTGGCGCGGGCAAGGCCGCCGGGGTGGCCAGCCGGGTGCTGCGCGCCGGCGGCGGCACGACGCTGCCGGGCGTGGTGGCGCGGCGGATCGCGCCCGACGCGCTCCGCCGGCTGAGCGCGCGGCTGCCGCAGGGCGTCGCGGTGATCGGCGGCACCAACGGCAAAACCACCACCGCGCGCATGCTCGCCAGCATCCTGAGCGACGACGGCCGGCGTGTGCTGCACAACCGCGCCGGCGCCAACCTGGTGACGGGGCTCACCGCCACGGCGCTGGCCGGCAGCTCGCTGGCCGGGCGGGTGCGCGCCGACATCGGCCTGTTCGAGACCGACGAGGCCGCGCTGCCGCAGGCGCTGGCCGAAACGCGCCCGCGCCTGGTGCTGCTGCACAACCTGTTCCGCGACCAGCTCGACCGCTACGGCGAGGTCGATACGATCGCCACGAAATGGCGTGCCGCGCTGGCCCAGCTGCCGCCCGGCGCCACAGTGCTGCTGAACGCCGACGATCCGGCGGTGGCGGCCCTGGGCGAGGGTCTAGGCGCGCGGGTGCTGTACTACGGCCTTGAAGACACGCGCCACGCTGGTGGCGGCGCCACGCACTTCGCCGACTCGCAGTTCTGCCGCAGGTGCGGCGCGCCCTACACCTACTCGGCGCTGTTCTACGCGCACATCGGCCACTACGCCTGCCCGCAGTGCGGCCAGCGCCGCCCCGACCCGCAGTTCAAGCTCGCGCGGCTGGAGCTTGGCGGCACCACAGGCAGCCGGCTTATCCTGAGCTACAGCGCCATCCCGGCCAGCGGCTACCTCGAGATTGGCCTGCCGCTGCCGGGGCTGTACAACGCGCTGAACGCGCTGGCCGCTGCTGCAGCCGGGCTGCTGCTGGGCGTGGCGCCCGCGCGCATCCGCGCCACGCTCGAAGGCTTCAGCGCCGCGTTCGGGCGCATCGAGCGAGTGGACGCGGGCGGGCGGCCGCTGCTGCTGGCGCTGATCAAAAACCCGGTGGGCGCCAGCGAGACGGTGCGCATGCTCGCAGGCGAGCAGCCGGCCGCCAGCTCCCAATTGCCGGCTGGCGATGGCCTGCACCTGCTGATCGCGATCAACGACAAGTTCGCCGACGGCACGGATGTGTCGTGGCTGTGGGACGCCGACTTCGAGCGGCTGGCCGGGCGCGTGGCTGCGGCCGTGGTGAGCGGCACGCGCGCCGCCGACATGGCGGTGCGGCTGAAGTACGCCGGGGTGCCGGCCGAGCAGATCGGCGCCGAGCCCGACCTGGCGCGCGCGCTCGACCTTGCGCTGGCGCGGCTGCCGCAGGGCGCCACGCTCTACGCCCTGCCGACGTACACCGCCATGCTTGAGCTGCGCGCCGAGCTGGCGCGGCGCGGCTGGGTGCGCCCGTTCTGGGAAGATTAAAGTCGGCTCCGAATTCGCTGCGCTTGTCTATAGCGGAACCCTTTCGCCGCCGCCGCCGTCTTTGAGCTACGACATACAAAATGCTCAAGACACAGGAGGTCGGCGATGGATCCAATCACACATTCTACCCGGCGGGCCTCGTTGATTGTACTGGCCCTGGCGCTGCTGCTGCCGCTGCTGGCAGCCTGCGGCGGCGCTGCTGTGGCGCCGCAGGCCGCGCCCATACCTGCCCCGGCCGAGGCGGCGGCGGGTGCGATTGCAGCCCAGCCCGCCGCTGCGCCTGCGGCTGCCGCGCCGATGCTGGCGGCGGCCACTGCCGCGCCGGCGGCCCACGCGCCCGCCGCCGGCGCGGTATCCGCCCAGCCCACTCCGCCGCCCGTCGCTGCCAGCCAGCAAAGCGCCCCGCTGCGCGCCGGCGAGGTCGACGACAACGCCGATTTCGAGGCGTACCTCGGCTACCTCAGCCGCTCGCAGGGCGTGCGCGCGCATGCCGTCGACGTGAGCGAGCGCTACGTGCTGACGGTGACCGACGACAATGGTCGGCCGGTGCTCGACGCGCGCGTGCGGATCTTCAGCGGCGACCGCGCCGTGTTTGAGGGCCGCACCTACGCCGGCGGCAAGACGCTGTTTCTGCCGCGTGCGCTCGATCTGGGCGCCAACGACACACAGCTGCGCGTGCGGATCGATAAGGGCAACAGCCAGGCCGAGGGTACGCTGCTGCGTGGCGGCGACACCGCGCCGTCATTCGTGCTGCGCGGCGCCCAGGCGCTGCCCGCCACCCCCCGGCTCGACGTGCTGTTTCTGCTCGATGCCACCGGCAGCATGGGCGATGAGATCGGCCAGATCCAGCAGACGATCGCCAGCATCGCCGATCGCATCGACCAGATCACGCCGCGTCCGGCGCTGCGCTTCGGGCTGGTGGCCTACCGCGACCGCGGCGACGACTATGTGACCCAGGTGCACGATTTCACCGGCGACCTGGATGCGTTTCGCCAGACGCTGCTGCAGGTGAGCGCCGGCGGCGGCGGCGACGAGCCCGAGTCGATGAACGAGGCGCTGCACGCCGCGATCGAGCGCGTCTCCTGGGCCGACGACGCTGTGCGCCTGACGTTTCTCGTGGCTGACGCGCCACCGCACCTCGATTACCCGCAAGACTACGATTACGTGCAGGAGGCGCGCGCGGCGGTGGCGCGCGGCGTGAAGGTGTACACCGTGGCCGCCAGCAATACCGGCGACGAGGCCGAGTACGTCATGCGCCAGATCGCGCAGCAGACGCTGGCGCATTTCATCGTTCTGACGTACCAGCCCGGCCAGAATAGCGGCGCGCCTGGCGACAGCACCGTGCATCAGGTCGACCCGCAGCAGTTTACGGTTGAGCGGCTCGACGACCTGGTGGTGCAGGTGGTGCGGCGCGAGCTGGCTCAGGCCCAGGGCGCGGCCTAGCATCAGTACATTTCAGCTAAAGACGCTGGGAGTATTTGCCACCACGATGCCAAGGGCTTATACCAACTCCGTTTGATCTCTTTCTTTTGTGATGCCCTGCCCGGCGAAGCCGGGCAGGGCATCACAAAAGAAATTCGAGGGCGGCGAAGCCGCCCTCGAACCCCCACTCTAAACGCCCTCGAACAGGTCGCGCTCGGTGGGGCCGCCAGCCCAGGCTGGGATGGCGCGCGTGAAGCTCTCGGCGCCGAAGAAGCGCCGCAGCAGCGCGCGCGGCACCCGCCCGCCGAACGGCAGGCCGCCGCCCTGGCTGCGGTGGCACGCGCGGGCGCGCAGGTTTGCCTCGAGGTACTCGCCGCACGCCACAGTTGTGGTGACGGGCGTCGTCTCCTCGATGATCCGCACCAGGTCGATGTCGTTGTTGCGCCCGATGCGGCGCGGGTCGCGCCGGGCCAGGCGCACGCCAGCGACCGCCATGCGCACAAAGCGCGTGCTGAAGGTGGGGTAGTACAGCTTTTGCGGCTGCCAGGGGGCCAGGCCGCCCGCAAGCTGCTCGGGGAAGCGCGCTGGGTCGCCGGCGGCGGCAAAGGCTGCGCGCGTGGCGTAGTGAATATGGATATGGTCGGGGTGGCCGTAGCCGCCGTAGGAGTTGAACGTCAGCACTACCTGCGGTCGCAGCGCGCGGATCAGCGCGGCCAGCTGCCCGGCTACGCGCTCGAGCGGCGCCTGGATGAACGCGTTGGGGTGCTGGTTGTCGGCCGTGCCGGGCATGCCCGAGTCGCGGTGGCCAAGGAAATGCACTGCCGCCAGGCCCAGCGCGCGCGCGGCGCAGGTTTGCTCGGCGGTGCGCAGCGCGGCGGTGTCGGCGTAGCCCTCGAGCATGTGCGCGTCGACGGTGCCGCACTCGCCGCGCGTGGCGCAGGCGTAGTGTACCGCCGCGCCCTCGGCCACGTAGCGCGCGATCGTGCCGCCATTGCCAAAGCTTTCGTCGTCGGGGTGCGGGTAGGCGATCAGGATCGTGCGCGGCTTCGGCGCGCGGTCGAGCCAGAGCGTGTCGATGCCGTAGGGCGCGAAGTCGAGGTCCGGGGCTGTGGTCATAGCGCTACAATCCGCTCGTATGGCCTGGTTCACATCAGCGTTCCGGTCGATTGCCTCGGAAGCGTGGGGGCGCGATAGGCCACGCCCCGTACAGTGGCAGGCCAAAACCTAGTGAACTGAGCCTAACCGTCACACACAGGCGCTATTGTAGCATATGCGCGCCGGCGCAGAGAAAACCGAGCGGCGCTGTGCTGCCGGTAGCACAGCGCCGCCAAGACCATGCCGACCAGGTGCCTACAGCCGCACCTCCGGCCGGTACTCGCCCCACACCTGGCGCAGCACGCCGCACACCTCGCCAACCGTGGCCAGGCGCTTGAGCGCCTCGCGCATGGGGTAGAGCACGTTCTCGCTGCCCTGCGCGGCCTGGCGCAGCCCGTCGAGCGCCGCAGCCACGGCCGCGCCGTCGCGCTCGGCGCGCAGCCGCGCCAGCGAGGCGGCCTGCTCGTTCGATACCGTCTCGTTCGGCGAGAAGATCGGCACTGCGGCGGCCTGTGCGTCGGCGAAGCGGTTCACGCCCACCACCACCTGCTCGCCCGCCTCGACGCGCTGCTGGTAGGCGTAGGCCGAGTCGGCGATCTGCGATTGCACCCAGCCCTGCTCGATCGCGGCGGTCGCGCCGCCCATGCCGTCGATCTGCTCGATCAGCTGCCAGGCCTTGGCCTCGACCGCGTCGGTGAGCGCCTCGACCACGTACGACCCGGCGAGCGGGTCGGCTGTGGCGGCCACGCCGCTCTCGTAGCCGATGATCTGCTGGGTGCGCAGCGCCAGCGCGGCGGCCTGCTCGGTCGGCAGGCCCAGCGCCTCGTCGAAGCCGTTGGTATGCAGGCTCTGCGTGCCGCCCAGCACCGCCGCCAGCGCCTCGATCGTCGTGCGGACGACGTTGTTGAGCGGCTGCTGCGCCGTCAGGCTGGCGCCCGACGTCTGGGTGTGGAAGCGCAGCATCATGCTCGAATCTTTCTTGGCCCCGAAGCGCTCCTTCATGATCCGCGCCCACATGCGCCGCGCCGCGCGGAACTTGGCCACCTCTTCGAGGAAGTTCGGGTTGCTGACGAAGAAGAACGACAATCGCGGCGCGAACTCGTCTACCGGCAGGCCGGCCTTGATCGCCGCGTCGACATAGGCGATGCCGTCCGAGAGCGTGAAGGCGATCTCCTGGGCGGCGGTGGCGCCGGCCTCGCGGATGTGGTAGCCGCTGATCGAGATCGTGTTCCACTTGGGTATGTGCGCCTGGCAGTAGGCGAAGGTGTCGGTGATCAGGCGCATGCTCGGGCGCGGCGGGAAGATGTAGGTGCCGCGCGCGGCGTACTCCTTCAGGATGTCGTTCTGAATCGTGCCGCCTAGCTGGTCGGCCGGCACGCCCTGGCGTTCGGCCACCAGCTCGTAGAGCAGCAGCAGCACCGACGCCGGGGCGTTGATCGTCATCGAGGTGGTGACCTTGCCGAGCGGGATGCTGTCGAACAGCGTGGCCATGTCCTCGAGGCTGTCGATCGCAACGCCAACTTTGCCAACCTCGCCCTCGGCGCGCGGGTCGTCCGAGTCGAGCCCCAGCTGGGTCGGCAGGTCGAACGCAACCGATAGGCCCGTCTGGCCCTTTTCCAGCAGGTAGCGGTAGCGCAGGTTGCTCTCGCGGGCCGAGGCGAACCCGGCATACTGGCGCATCGTCCACAGCCGGCCGCGGTACATCGTCGGGTAGACGCCGCGCGTGTATGGGTACTGGCCAGGGTCAGGCTGGGCCTGGCCGGCATCGTCGGCGCGATAGACTGGCTTGATCTCGATGCCGGAGTCGGTGCGTATGTCGCTCATGCGAGTCTCCTGAATCAACGACGCTAGCGGGGCTGCCGTATTGATCAATTGCGCAATGCGACGCGATCATACCAAATGGGCCGGCCAGGGCAGTTACGATTTGGCTTTTGCGCGTGGCGAGGTGGTAACCAGAGTATAGGCGCGCCGCCGCCGGGTGTCAATCGCGCTGCGCCGCTGGGGTGCCGTCGAGGCGGCGAAGCCGCCCCGATATTTCTTTTGAGAAGCCCGCCCGGCGAAGCCGGGCAGGGCTTCTCAAAAAGAAAGCGATCAAACATGCCTCAGGGCAGCAACGCAGCTGCTGCGGCGCCCTGAGGCATATGCCACCGGCGCGGCATACGCGGCGGCGTTTTTTTGTCAGCTCATTGCGCGCCGGCTACGCGCGGATCGTCGCCTTCAGGTCGAACTCAAGCCCGCGCACGATCTTGGCGCGCACCTTGTTCACGTCGGCGTCGCTGAGCGTGCGCGCGGCCGAGCGGAACGCCAGACGGTAGGCCAGGCTGCGCTTGCCGGCGCCAACCTGCTGCCCCTCGTATACGTCGAACAGCTCGAGCGCCTCCAGGTCGGGGCCGGCGTACTTGCGGATCGCGGCGGCCACCTGGTCGGCCGGCACCTCGGCCGCCACGATCACTGCGAGATCCTGCGTGGTCGCAGGGAAGCGCGAGATCGCCTTATATTTCGTCGGCTGCGCCATGGCGATCAGCGTCTCAAGATCCAGCTCGGCCGCCAGCGCGCGCGTGGCATCGATCTCCAGCCGGTCGCGCGCCTCGGGGTGCAGCTCGCCCAGCACGCCGAGCTGAGCGTTGGGCTGCTGCCTGTCGGCCGTCCGCTTTGCATCTTTGCCCTGGGGCTGCGCCAGCTCGAGCCTCGCGGCGCGGCCGGGGTGGAAGCGCGGGTCGTCGGTGAGCGGCGTGAAGCGCACCTGGTCGGCCAGGTTCAGGCGCGCCAGCAGCGTCTCGATCACGCCCTTCAGGTCGAAGAAGTCGAACGGCTCGGGCCGGGGCGTCAGCCACGAGCGGCGCTCGCGCTCGCCGGCAATCGCCAGCGTCAGCACGCGCGGCTGGTCGGGCAGCGCCGCGCCCTCGCGCCGCAGGTACACGCGGCCGATCTCGAACAGCAGCACGCGCTCGCGCTCGCGCAGGTTCTGCGCCAGCGCCTCGAGCAGTGTCGGCAGGCCCGAGCGGCGCAGAAACTCGCGCTCGGGGGTGATCGGGTTGGCCAGCTTCAGGTACAGCGCCGGGCTGGCGTCGGCCGGCGCCACGCGCGCCACTGCGGCCATGTTCGTCAGCGAGTAGGTGATCGCCTCGTCGAGCCCGGCGCCCACCAGCACGTCGCGCACCTTTTCTTCGAGCTCAAGCGACGGGTTGGCGGCCTGCTCGGGCAGATCGTCGGCCAGGTGCGTGGTCGGGATGCGGTCGTAGCCGTACATGCGCGCCACTTCCTCGCACAGGTCGGCCAGGATGCTCACGTCCTGGCGGTAGCTCGGCACCGTCACGCGCACCGCCTCGGGCAGCACCTCGCAGCCGAAGCCCAGCGGCCGCAGCAGCTCGGCGATCTCGCTCGCGCTCAGGCCGATGCCCAGGATGCGCCGCACCTCGCGCGGCGTCAGGTCGAGCACCGGCGGCACCCACGGCCGCGAGTAGACGTCGATCATGCCCTGGGCGATCGTGCCGCCGGCCACCTGCTGGAACAGCTGCAGCGCGCGGCGCTGGGCCAGCGGCGCCAGCTCGAGGTCGACCCCGCGCTCAAAGCGCCGCGACGCCTCCGAGGGCAGCTTGAAGCCGCGCGCCATCTTGCGGATGATCCGCGGCTCCCAGTTGGCCGCCTCCAGCAGCACGCGCGTGGTCGTCTCGCTCACCTCGGTGGCCGCGCCGCCCATCACGCCGGCGACGCCGCCGTTCGGGCCGCTCGGATCGCACACCAGCAGCGCCGGCAGGTCGGTTCCGGGCACCGGGTAGACCTCGTGCTGCTTGCCGTCGAGCGTGGTGATCCGCTCGCCGGGGCGCGCCAGCCGAACGATCAGGTGCTGGCCGGCCACCTTGTCGGCGTCGTAGGTGTGGTTCGGCTGCCCTAGCTCGAGCATCACGTAGTTCGACACGTCGACGATGTTGTAGATCGGGCGCATCCCCGCCAGCGTCAGGCGGCGCTGCATCCACAGCGGCGATGGCTTGATCTCGATGCCCTCGATCAGCGTGGCGCTGAAGCGCGGGCATAGATCGGGCTCCTCAACCGTCACCTGCGCGCGCCCCTCGATGCTCGGGCCGGTCGCCGCGATCGTCACCTCGGGGATGTGGAGCCGCGCGCCGGTGAGCGCGGCAACCTCGCGCGCCACGCCGAGGATCGAGAGCGCGCGCGCGGTGTTCGGCAGGATGTCGATCTCGAGCACTTCGTCGCCCAGGTAGTCGCGCAGCGGCGTGCCCACTGGCGCGTCGTCGGGCAGAATGATGATGCCCTCGTGCTCGTCCGACATCCCGAGCTCTTTCTCCGAGCAGAGCATCGCGTCGGACATGACGCCGCGCACCGGGCGGCCCTTCAGCTTGACTTTGACCTTGCCCTCGGCGTGGCCGTCGTACAGCTCGGCGCCCTCTTTGGCGTACACGCCTTTGAGCGGGTGCGGCAGCCGGCCCAGCCCGCGGTACTGGAACAGGTTCGGCGCGCCGGTGACGACGGTGTGCGGCTCGGCCGCGCCGTAGTCGACCTCCGCCAGCACCAGGCGGTCGGCGTTGGGGTGCTGGCGCACCTCTAGAATATTGCCGATCACAATCTTCTCGGGGTCCCAGGCCAGCTCGGCGCCGGGCACGCCGATGCGCGTCACGTCGGCCACCTCAAGCCCCGAGAGCGTCAGCTTCTGGGCCAGCGCGTCGATCGGCATGTCGATGTCGACGAACTCGCGCAGCCACGAGATCGGAACTTTCATATCTGCTCCTTGCTACTCAACATGTATTTTTCCCACCAGGTGGTGGTCGCCGAGCAGGCGCCCGCCACGGCTGAACACGCCCGCGCGCTGCTGGCTGGCCTCATCGAACAAGCCAATGCGCAGCCGGTAGGTGCCGGGCGCCAGGCTGGCCGGGATGCTCAGCGTATGGCGATCCTCGATCCAGTCGCCCGCGACCCACTGGG
This sequence comes from Kouleothrix sp., assembly GCF_046328425.1. Taxonomy (NCBI): domain Bacteria; kingdom Bacillati; phylum Chloroflexota; class Chloroflexia; order Chloroflexales; family Roseiflexaceae; genus Kouleothrix; species Kouleothrix sp. The sequence goes on along the minus strand of NZ_JAXLWP010000004.1, from coordinate 48,550 downwards.
TAGTCGGGAAGACGCCGCCGCGCGGCCGTGTGTTGTCTTCGGCCACAATCTGGTCGTCGGCGCCCACCAGGTGCACGAACACCGTCCAGTCGTGCGCCTGCCGGCCGCGCGCGTGCCACACCAAGGTCAGCTCGGCCGCTTCGCCCGCGCGCGCCGGCTGCTGCAGCTGCCAGCCCAGCAGCTCGGCGCCAGGGTCGCCCGGCATGCCGAAGCGCGCGTAGGTTGGCTGGCCCAGCCGCGCCAGCGCCGTGGCCTCGGGCAGCGCCTGCGGCGGGTAGGCCGGGCGGATCACGCCGAACGGTAGCCACAGTGCCAGGCAGAGCCAAGAACCGAGAACCAAGAGCCGCGTGCTGTTGGCCCAGAGGCGCTTCTTGGTTGTTGATTCGCGGCTCTGCCAGCTCGCGAGCCCGTACGCCATCACGATCGCAATTGCCGGCAGCGCCGGGAACAGCAGCCGCCCCTGCCACGCCACCAGCCCGGCCGTCAGCGCGAAGCTCACCACCCACGCCAGCGCCAGCGCGGGCAGCAGCAGTACGTACCACAGGCCGCCGACCACCGGCCATCGCCAGCCGCGCCAGGAGGCACCCCGGCCCTCGACCGTCGGCTGCGGATCGTGGGCCAGCAGCCGGCGCCCCCAGCCCGCCAGCGCCAGGGCCTCGAGCAGCACGAACGGCCAGATCGCCCAGCCGGGCGGCTGCACGTTCATCCAGCCGAAGCGCGCCCAGAACGAGGCGTGCAGCTGGCTTAGCGCGCCGCCCCACGCCGCCAGGCTGCGCGGGTCGAACGCCTGGGTGGTGAACTCGGCCTGAAACACCGCCAGCCCGAACAGGTCGCCGTACAATTGCAGGTTGCGCCAGTACCACCAGCCGCACACCAGCAGCGTCGCGCCCGCCAGCAGCGCCAGGCTCGCCAGCGGCCCGCGCCTGGCGCGCAGACTGCGGTCGAGCGCGGCGATCCCAGCCACCGGTGCCAGCAGCAGCGCGCTCTGTTTCGTCAGCAGCGCCAGCCCCAGCACCACGCCGAGCCCCAGCGCATAGCCACCCGCCCCTGCGGCACGCCGGCGCTCATCCGCCCGGCGCAGTGCCAGCCACAGCAGCAGCGCGCTCAGCGCCGCCAGCAGCGCATCGTTTGTCACCAGCGCCGAGACAAAAAGAAACTGCGGGTTAAGCGCCACCAGCGCCGCCGCGATCAGGGCGAAGGATGCAGGGCTCAGGGCGAACGCCGCCCGGTTGTCTGGGTCTTGCGCCCTCCGCTGGCCGCCCGCGAACTCGCGTGCCGCCAGGTAGGTGAACACCACCGTCGCAGCGCCGGCCGCCACCGAGGCCAGCCGCGCCAGGTGCCAGCCCAGCGTCGCGCCGCTCCAGGGCCAGAACTCGCGGCTGCCGTGCGCCACCGCGTTCGGTTCGCGCGCCGGCCCGGCGCCGGCAGCCGGCGCCCAGGTGAAGCGCGGGTTGGCCGGCCAGTCGATCGCGCGATCGGCGGCGGGCAGCCAGGCCACCAGCGGCGCCGCCAGCAGGTAGGCCAGCGGCGGCTGGTGGCCCTCGCCAGGCACCTCGTCGGCGCGCTGGTCGGGCAGGCGCCGCTCGCGCGCCACAAAGAACACATACCCGGCGTGGCCCGGCTCGTCGGGCCCCTCGCCCAGCGGCACCACGGCGCTGTAGAGCGCCGCGAGCGCGATAAACGCCACCACCAGCCCGATCAATCGTGCGTGTTGAGCGTTGAGTTTTGAATCATTCATCGTTGATTCTTTGGCGGAACTACGCAGTTGGCGCGCTCAACTTTGGGCAGAGCGGTACTTTATTTCTTATCTGTGTCGATGTCGCGCGTAGCACGCACATCGACACAGACAGGCGAGCAAGTACCATGCTGCCGCTGGCAAATAGACAGCGCCGCAGAAGTCACTCAAAACTCAGCACTCACAATTCAAAACTCGGCTAGCCGAACTGCTGCAGGAAGCGCTCGTCGCCGCTGAAGAACCAGCGGATGTCGTCGATGCCGTACTTCAGGATGCCAATGCGCTCGGGGCCGAAGCCGCCCGCGAACCCGCTGAACTCGGCCGGGTCGTAGCCGCCGTTGCGCAGCACGTTCGGGTGCACCATGCCGCACCCGCCGATCTCGAGCCAGCCGGAGTACTTGCAGATCCGGCAGCCCTTGCCGCCGCACAAAAAGCAGGTCACGTCCAGCTCGGCGCTTGGCTCGGTGAATGGGAAGTAGCTTGGGCGCAGGCGCACCTGCGTGCCCTGGCCGAACAGCCGCTCGGCCATGCCGTGCAGCGTGCCCTTCAGGTCGCCCATAGTCACGTTGCGCCCCACCATCAGGAATTCGAACTGGTGGAACATCATTTCCGAGCGCGCGGTCACCTGCTCCATGCGGTAGCACTTGCCTGGCAGCAGCACGCGCAGCGGCTCGGGCGCGTAGCGCCGCATGGCGTGGATCTGGCCGGGCGACGTGTGCGTGCGCAGCACTACCGGCGGCGCTCCGGGGGGCGTCTCGACGTAGAACGTATCCTGCATGTCGCGCGCCGGGTGGTCGTGCGGGAAGTTCAGCAGGCCGAAGTTGAACTCGTCGGTCTCAACCTCGGGGCTGTCCCACACCTGGAAGCCCATCTCGGCGAATGTCTCGATCACGTTGCGGATGACGATCGTGCTGGGGTGCAGGCGCCCAACCGACGGCGCGCGGCCCGGCAGGGTCACGTCGATCTGCTCGGCCTCGAGCTTGTCCATGCGCGCGGCGCGTTTCAGGCGTGCGTCGGCTTCGCCAAACGCTTGCTCGAGCTTCTGGCGCACGGCGTTGAACTTGGCGCCAACATCGCGGCGCTGCTCGGGCGGCAGCGCGCCCAGGCCCTTGCTCATGCGCGTCAGCGCGCCTTGCTTGCCCAGGTACGCGCCCTTCCATTCGGCCAGCTCGGCGGCGTTGGCTGCGTTCGCCAGCGCGCGCACCGCTTGGGCCTCAAGCTCGTTTAAATCTTCTAGCATATGTTCTCCTTTGGCGGGCCTCTGCATAAGCCAAACCACCAGCCGCGCAAGCCGGGAAACACAAAAGCCACGCACTCGCCAGGGACGAGGCGTGGCCCGTGGTACCACCCTGATTCGGCACGGCCATGCGGCGCATGGCAGTGCCCTTGTGGCCCCGATAACGGTGGGCGGCCGGATGCGGCTACTTCTCGCAAGTGTGGCGCTGGGTGGCCGTAGCTACAAGCTCAGCTCAACACCTGCGAAGGCTCACCGCTCGGCTCGGAAGGGAACTTCGGCGGGTTTTCCCGGCGGCGAATCACAGCCTCGTTCGCCGCTCTCTGATCGTTTCAGCCCGCGTACTCGCTTCGTCACAGCCATATTCGATTGAGCTAGAACTTACCCAGCTGGCGCGCTCAGCTTTCGGCAGAATGGCTGAGTCCACGCCGCCGCACGCAAAAGCGCCCGATTGCGCGAGCCGAACAACGCAGCTGCGTAAGTCGTATGAGTATTCAGCACTGAAGATAGAAGCACACTGCGCTATGTTCAGTGCTCGAGCGCTAGCTTCTGCCGAGCATACGTTGCCGCTGCGCCTCGAACAGGATAATGCTGCCGGCGACAGCGGCATTGAGCGACTCGGCGCGCCCGCGCATTGGGATGCCGATCAGCTTGCCGGCCAGCGCGCGCGCGTCGTCGCCCAGGCCGTGCGCCTCGTTGCCAACGATCAGCGCTGCGGGCTGCCGCCAGTCGGCGGCGTAGTACGGCATGCTCGCGCCCATGTCGGCTGCATACACATGATCGACGAAGGCCAGCCGCTCGCCAACCTGCTCCCAGCCGAGCTCTTGCTCGGTCGCAAGATGGAAATGCGCGCCCATTGCGGCTCGCACCACCTTTGGGCTATACAGGTCGACCGCGCCACGCACGCACAGCACCTGGGCTGCGCCCACCGCCTCGGCGCTGCGCAGCAGCGTGCCCATATTGCCGGGATCCTGGATCGCGTCGAGTACCAGAATGATCCCCGGCCGGCCGGGCTCAACCTCGGGCCAACGCGCCAGCGCCACCACGCCTTGTGGCTGCACAGTCTCGGCGGCGGCGGCCACCACCTGCGGGCTGGCCGGGTGGGCCCAGCGCTGGCCTTCCAGCCGGGCCAATAGCCCGCGCCCCGCCTCGGTCTGGGCCAGCTGCTCGGGCGCATACAGCGCCAGCTCAAGCGCGCCGGCGTGCGCGAGCGCGTCGGCGACCAGCCGTACACCTTCGAGCACAAACATCCGCTCGCGGCGGCGATCTTTGCGGTCGGTGGCCAGCGAGCGGATATGTTTCACATGCGGGTTTGCCGGGCTAGCGATCATAATGGATCTGCCGCGCGCAGGGCGAAGAGCGCGGCTCGCTGCTGAAGCGCTACCCTGCGCTCGTGGCCTGCTCGACCACGCTGGCGAACCCGGCGGGGTCGCGCACAGCCATATCGGCCAGGATCTTGCGGTCGATCGAGATACCGGCGCGTTTCATGCCGTTGATCAGCCGGCTATACGACGTGCCGTTGATCCGCGCGGCCGCGTTGATGCGGATGATCCACAGGCGCCGGAAATCGCGCTTCTTGTTGCGCCGGTCGCGGTAGGCGTACGACAGCGCCTTCAGCACCGTCTGGCGCGCCACGCGGATGCGCCGACTGCGGCTACCCTGGTAGCCCGAGGCTTCTTTGAGCAGTTTGCTGTGGCGCTTCCGCACCATCACGCCACGTTTGACACGAGCCATGGTTCGCTTGCCTTTTCTCTAAAAATCGTTGCTTCAAGCCGTTTCGCAGGTATCGCTAGCGGCGAACGGGGGTGTGCCTAGCGGCTGTGCTTCGAGCCGTAGGGCAGCGCGGCGCCCACCATGCGGTGGTTGCCGGTATGCGTCTCTTTCAGCTTATCGAGCTGCTGCAGCAGGCGCCCGGCCTTGCGGCGGCGGAAGTGGCCCTTGCGCCCCTGCGACTGCACGATCTTGCCCGTGCCAGTGAAGCGGAAGCGCTTGGCCGCGCCCTTGTGGGTTTTCATCTTGGGCATGAACTATTCCTCTTCGTCTGTATCGTCGTCGTCGTCGTCGTCGGGCGGCGCTGCGGCCGGCCGGGCTGCCTGCGCGCCGCTGGCTTCGCGCTGCGCCTGGGCAAGCTGTTTGTCGCGCTGCTGCTTGGCCTTGGCGTTTGGCGCCAGCAGCAGCGAGAGCGCGCGGCCCTCCATCAGCGGCTTCTGCTCGACCGTCGCGACATCGCGCAGATCCTCGGCCATCTGCTCGAGCATCTCGCGCCCGATGTCGGGGTGAAAGATCTCGCGCCCGCGGAACCGCACCGTGAATTTCACTTTGTCGCCGGCAAGCAGAAATTTGCGCGCCTGTTTCGCCTTCACATCGAGATCGTGATCGTCGGTTTTTGGCTTCAGGCGCACTTCCTTCAGCTCGGCCTGCTTTTGATTCTTGCGCGCCTCGCGATCCTTTTTGGTCTGCTCGTAGCGGAATTTGCCATAGTCCACAATCCGGCAGACTGGCGGGACGGCATTGGGCGCGACTTCCATCAGATCCAGGCCGCGCTGCTCGGCCAGCGCCAGCGCCTCGCGCAGCGAGACAATCCCCAGCTGCGCGCCCTGTTCGTCGATCAGGCGCACCTGTGGTGCACGGATGCGGTTATTTACGCGAAACCGATCTCTAATAGGAGGGCTCCTTCTGGCTAGCCATTAGACAACAAAAACCTAACCGCCACGAAGGCGAGGTCAGTGCGGTAGTATAGCATCTGGCCGCTGTTTCGTCAACTTTTGCAGACTCGGGTGATGAGTGCTAAAATGCTCTTGACAAATCCAATTTCTTTGTTTACTATAAGGGCGGTTAGCACTCGTTGTTCATGAGTGCTAACCGCTTTCATCTATCGCCAGGGGCAGAGCCGCTGCGGCGCGCCGCCCCGTCGTAGAGCAATTTGGTTGTGTAGCAAGGCCAAGGAGGTATAGGAAGTATGGCAGCCGACTTTCGCATCCGGCCGCTCGGCGACCGCGTCGTGGTTAAGCCAGCGGATCGCGAAGAGAAGACCAAGGGCGGTATCTACCTGCCCGACACCGCCAGCAAAGAGCGCCCGATGGAAGGCACGGTTCTGTCGGTTGGCGAGGGCCGCCTCGACGACAATGGCAAGCGCGTGCCCATGAACGTCAAGGCCGGCGACAAGGTGCTGTTTGCCAAGTACAGCGGCACCGAGTACAAGATCGACGACGTCGAGTACCTCATCCTGAGCGAGAAAGACATTCTGGGTATCATCCAGGAGTAGCGAGAAACAAGCAGCCAGAACGGCGCACATTGGAGAGTTCGGCGGGGCGCCTGCCGTGCTCCGATCGCTTCTGACTCTTGATTTCTGACCCCTGGCTTGTATTTTGAACATAGGGAGGATTTCCAAGCATATGCCGAAGCAGCTGCATTTCAACGAAGAGGCCCGGCGCTCGCTCAAGCGCGGCGTCGACATTGTTGCCGACGCGGTCAAGACCACGCTCGGCCCGCGCGGCCGCAACGTCGCGATCGACAAGAAGTTCGGCGCCCCGACCGTCACCCACGACGGCGTCACCGTCGCCAAGGAGATCGAGCTCAAGGATCCGTTTGAGAACATGGGCGCGCGCTTGCTGGTCGAGGTGGCCACCAAGACCAACGATGTGGCCGGCGATGGCACCACCACCGCCACCGTGCTGGCCCAGGCGATCGTCACCGAGGGCCTCAAGGTTGTCGCCGCCGGTGCCAACCCGATGCTGATCAAGCGCGGGCTGGACAAGGGCGCCGAGGCGCTGGTAGCCGAGCTGAAGAGCCTGGCCAAGCCGGTGCGCGACCGCGCCGACATCGCGCACGTCGCGACGATCTCGGCCGCCGACAGCGAGATCGGCGACCTGATCGCCGAGGTGATGGAGAAGGTCGGCAAAGACGGCGTGATCACGGTCGAGGAGAGCAAGGGCATCGCCTTCGAGAAGGAATACACCGAGGGCATGCAGATCGACCGTGGCTATATCTCGGCCTACTTCGCCACCAACCAGGAGCGCATGGAGGCCGAGCTCGAGGAGCCGTACATCCTGATCACCGACAAGAAGATCTCGGCGATCAACGAGATCCTGCCGGTGCTCGAGAAGGTGCTGCAGGTCACCAAGAACCTGGTGATTATTGCCGAGGATGTCGACGGCGAGGCGCTGGCGACGCTGGTGGTGAACAAGCTGCGCGGCACGATCAACGCGCTGGCGATCAAGGCGCCGGGCTTCGGCGACCGCCGCAAGGCCATGCTGCAGGACATCGCCATCCTGACCGGCGGCACGGTGATCTCCGAGGAGATCGGCCGCAAGCTCGACAGCGCGACGGCTGACGATCTGGGCCGCGCTCGTAAGGTGGTGGCCGACAAAGACAACACCACGTTTGTCGAGGGCCGCGGCGACGACCGGGCCATCCGCGCCCGGATCGAGCAGATCCGCGCGCAGATCGAAACGACGACGTCGGACTTCGACCGCGAGAAGCTGCAGGAGCGGCTGGCCAAGCTGGCCGGCGGCGTGGCAGTGCTGAAGGTCGGCGGCGCCACCGAGCCCGAGCAGAAAGAAAAGAAGCATCGCGTCGAGGACGCGCTCTCGACCGCGCGGGCGGCCGTCGAGGAAGGCATTGTGCCGGGCGGCGGCGTGGCGCTGATCAACGCGCTGGGCGCGCTCGAGCGCGTGCAGCCGGCCAACGACGACGAGCGCTTCGGCGTGCAGATCCTGCGCCGCGCGCTCGAGGAGCCGATGCGCACGCTGGCCCGCAACGCGGGCGAGGACGGCTCGGTGATCATCGATACCGTGCGCCGCCACCAGAAGGAGAAGGGCGACACGAGCTACGGCTACAACGTGCTGACCGGCGAGTTCGGCAGCATGCTGGAGCAGGGCGTGGTCGACCCGGTGAAGGTGACGCGGAGTGCAGTGCAGAACGCGGTTTCGATCGCGGGCCTGCTGCTCACCACCGAGGCGCTGATCACGGACATCCCTGAGGATAAGCCGGCCCCGCCGATGCCGGGCGGCGGCGGGATGGACTTCTAGGATCGCTCAGCGAACCTAACTGCCAGGGGCGCCGCTCGCGAGCGGCGCCCCTGGCTTGTTGTTGGAGCGCAACCACACCGGCCGCGCCCAAAGGCGTAGGCTCTCTACGTCCACCGGCGTAGCACCGGATCGTTCGCGCCGACGATGTGCCGTGGCACGCATTGTGCTTTAATAGCGACAGAACAAGTTAATGATTGCGACGGTCATTGACGAGCTGATAAAGGCCTCCAATATCTGCACGTCGCCCTCACTCTTCCCCCGGCTGCCGAAAGGCAGCCGTTTCTGCGTCTGGTATACCGTGTAGGTTACTCACGCGCTGGTGGCTCGGCATCGGGCCAGCTGGCGCTGGCGCGCCGGTAGTCGGCCGGCGTCAGGGCGAACACCAGCAAATCGGCTAGCCCGCCGTCGGCGGCGCGCGCCTGGTTGCGCAGGCAGCCCTCGTAGAGATAGCCCAGCCGCTCGGCGACGCCGCGGCTGCGGGTGTTGCGTGGCTCGCAGCAGATCGCCACGCGCTGCGCGTCAAGCTGTTCGAATGCTACGCGCGTGGCCAACCGCACGGCTTCGCTGGCATAGCCCTGGCCCTGGGCGGAAGGCTCCAGCCAGTAAGCTATATCAAACGCCGGGATCGACCAGTCGGTGGGGCGCAGGCGCATGTCGCCGATCAGCGCGCCGGTTTCGCGCAGGAACAGGCCGCATTGGAACGCCTCGCGCAGCGCCCAGCGCGCCTGGCTGTGCCGAATATGGCTGTGCGCGTCGTCGAGCGCCCACGGGCGCGCAAACCCTGGCAGCCAGGCGCTTAGCGCGGGCAGCGCCGCGTTTACCAGCGCGAGGAGCGCGCCGGCATCGGCCTCGGCGTAGCATCGGGCCGCCACGCGCGGGCCGGAAAATGTATCGGGTATGGCTATGAGGATGGGCCGCGCGCCTGACATCGAGCCTCTATTCTAGCCCCAATATGTTTCAGATAGCCACTAGGTCTTACGCAGTTCGTGCACACTGCCGAAGGCAGAGCGGAGCGCGGAAAACCGCACACAACGCTGCCGCAGGCAAAGCGCCCGATCGAGGGAGCCGAACAAGGCAACTGCGTAAATCCTAAGCCACAAACACGCAAAGATTATGCGGCTGCAGCGCGCATTCGCGACTGTGTGTCTTTGTGGCAAGCGCCTTATGCCCACCGTAAAAGGGATTGATCCTAGCCCCAGATCGGCACGCCGCCGAGGATGCCCCACGATGCGCGATCGAGCGCCGTGCCGCCGGGTAGCCACACGCCCGCGCCGCCGGCCGCGGCCCACGCGCCAAGCGGCGGCTCTTCGCCCTCGGCCAGAGTGTACTGCCAGATGATCTCGGCGACGCTGGCATATGCGGCCGGCTCGGCCTGCGCCGACCAGGGCAGCACCAGCCAGAGCCTTGGGCTTACGCGGGCGTATGCTGCAGCCGCGTCGCCGCCGCTGTACACCGCCACCCGGTCGAGGTAGCTGGCCTGAAATGGCAATGCCGCGCGCCACTGCCGCAGCTGCTCGGGCGCGTTGAGTGGCGTTTCTGCATCATAGTGAATATACACGTCGAATACCGAAAATGGGTTGGCCACGATCGCGGCCGCCAGGAGTGGCGTGTGCGCGGCGCGATCAGCGGCGCGCAGCACCACGTCGACGTGTGCCGCAAGCCGATGGATCAGCTGGCCGCCGTGAGGCGCGGGCGGGCACAGCCAGATCTGAGAGGTGGGGCTGTCGGCGGCCGGCTCCTGGCGCCGCACAAGCGCGTCGTGGCGTGGCTCGGGCATGCCCTCCACCGCGTCGGGTGGCAGGTTGGCGCCGTGCTTGAGCTGCCGGCGCAGCCGCCGCAGGTCGCCGAAGCCGAACGTGCTTGTCGCCAGCACGTAGTAGGGCGGCCGATCCTGGAAGCGCAGCCCATACTCGGCGGATGCCTGGCGCACCGCAGTGCCGGGCAGCACCTGCAGCGTGAAGATATCGTAGGTGCCGAGCGCCTCGCGCCTGATGAAATCGAGCGTCTCGGCGACGCCGGCCGCGTCGTCGGCAGGCAGGCCAAGGATGACGTCGAGGTACACCTCGATGCCGTGCTCGTACAGCCGGCGGGTGCCGGCCGCCCATTTTTGCAGGTCGGTGCGCCGGTGGCTGGCCTTCAGCGCGGCGAGATTCGCCGTCTGCAGGCCGACTTCGACATAGCGCACATTGGCCCGGTCGAGCGCCGCAACCACTTCGTCGGTCAGGTGCTCGCCGCGCAGCTCGGCGTAGAAGGTCATCTGGCGGTCGCGGTTGAGCTCGGCGAGCGCGCGCATCAGCGGCCAGAACAGCGGCACAAGGTTGAGGTTGGCTTCGACGAAATGTACGCGCCGGATACCCTGCTCGCGCCCCCAGGCGATCTCGGCGAGCACGCGCTCCAGGCCAAAGTAGCGGCTGCCGAGCCGCGGGCCCATGTTTCTACCATACAGGCAGAAGCTGCAGGCGTACGGACACCAGCGCGATATCTCGATCATCAGCGTGCCGTCGCGCGGGAGGCCCAGGTAGCCGGCAAGGTATGGCGAGGGTATCGCCGCCAGGTCGCTCAGCGCCGCGCGCTCGGCGGTGAAGTGCGTAGCGCCGTGCCAGCGGTACGCGATGCCGTGAATTGCCGCCAGCGGGCTTTCGGCGGCGCCTACCAGCGGGATGAATGGGCCGCCGTCGTCGCCCCAGTGGCGCAGCAGCTCGGCGAACGTTTGCTCGCCCTCGCCGATCACCGCCACGTCGACTGCGGGGTGCTCGAGCACCCAGCGGTTATCGTTTTGCACCTCGGGCCCGCCGACCACCACGCGTACGCTCGGCAGGCGCCGCTTGACGCGCTCGATGATGCCCAGGCTGCGCTCGCTGTTCCAGGTATACAGCGACACCCCGACGATATCGGGCTCGCGCGCGGCGATTGCGTCCTCTAGCAGCGCGTCGCCGGCGTGGTCGGCCAGGGCGCGCGGCAGCAGCTCGATCTCGAACCGGCTGCCCAGGCCCTGCGCGTAGGCGAACGCCTTGAGGTAGCCCGCCGCCAGCGGCGTATTCAAGCCTGGGTTGTTTGGAACGGGTAGCTGCACCAGCAGTACACGGAGTTTAGGCTTCACGAGAATGCCCCCAGTTTGTGCCGGGGCCATGATAGCACACCGCGCGAGCAGCTATGTAGTGGCGGACAAGCCCTCGGCCAGCTGGGGGGCAACGACGTGGGCCGGCAGCCACGCAATAAACGTTGATCCGACACCTGGCGTGCTGGCGACGCTGATATCGCCGCCCATGAGCCGGCACAGCTTACGGCTGAGCGCCAACCCCAGGCCCGTGCCGCCATGCTGGCGCGACGGCGACATATCGCCCTGCACAAACTCTTGAAACAAGCCCAGCAGCTGCGCTTCGGCTATACCAATGCCGGTATCGACCACCTCGAACGCAAAGCGGGCCTCGCCTGAATGCTCGGCGATGGCCGGCTCGGGCGCGTAGCGCATGACCCGCAGCGAGACAGTGCCGGCGCTCGTGAACTTGGCCGCGTTCGAAAGCAGGTTGAACAGCACCTGGCGCACGCGTAGCGGGTCGGCGTGCATCGCGCCAAGCTGCGGCGGCACCGTCACCTCGAAGCGATTGGACTGCTGCTCGATCATCGGGCGCATCAGCGCGACAATCTCGCCCACCAGCTCGGCCACATCGAACGTCTTGAGGTCGAGCGGTACTTTGCCAGCCTCGATCTTCGAAAACTCAAGGATGCTATTGATCAGGTCGAGCAGGTGGAGGCCGGATGTTTTGATGCGCCCGATATCCTGGGTGATCTCGCCGAGCTGCTGCTCGGCCAGCCCGAGCTCGATCAGCTCGGTGTAGCCCAGAATCGCCGTGAGCGGCGTGCGCAGCTCGTGGCTCATGGCCGAGAGAAAGGTGCTCTTCGCGCGGCTGGCTGCCTCGGCGGCCTCTTTGGCCTGCTGGAGTGCCAGCGTCTGGTGTTCGAGCTGCTGCTTCTGCGCCAGCAGCGCAAGCTCGGCGCGCTTGCGATCGGTGATGTCGCGCCAGACGATCAGCCGGCCGATCGGCTGGCTGTGATCGTCGCAAAGCACCGAGATCTGCAGATCCAGGTAGATCCACCTGCCCTGATACATCAGCGCGACCTCTTCGCGCACTGACGTGGCCGATTGGTAGCGTTTGAACAGGCCGAGCCACTGGCTCAGCACCTGGCCGACCGGCCGCCCAATCACCCCGCCAGGCCACTCGCCGACGATCGTGCGCGCCGCCGGGTTGAGATCGACGATGCAATCGTCCATATCGAGCACGAGCACCCGGTCGGCCATCTGCTCGACGACGCGATGGCGCGCCACCGGGGCCAGGCCGAGCAGCCGGTAGCGAAATACGCTCCAGGCGGCGATCGGGCTGGCCAGCGCAAACGTGATCGGCGTAAGGTCGAGCGAGGCCATGTCGGGGATCGGCACGCTGCCCGAGATCGTCAGCAGCGAGCCGAGCAGTGGGATCGACAGCCCAAATACGATCATCAGCACCTGGCGCTGATACAGCCGCTGCGCGCGCCCGACCTCGATGATCAGCAGCACCAGCGCCGAGACGATCAGCGCGTAGGTATAGGCCAGCGAGCCCCACATCCACGGCCCGTAGCCGTACACCAGCGCCGGGAATGCGCCCGCGCGATCGAGCTGCGGCTGCTGGCGCACCAGGTGGTGCGTCGCGTCGCTCCAGACCATCAGCGTGTTCGCGAGCGGCTCGATCAGCAGCGGCAGGGTTGCGCGGTGCAGCAGCGCATCGCGGCGGGTATACGCCAGCCCGAACGCCATCAGCCCTGCGGCGACGATGTCGGTTCCGCTGAATTGCAGGTTATCCCAGTAGATCTTGGTAGCGAGGCTGGGCGAGGCCAGCTCGGCCATGTAGCCTACTGAGTAGATGCTTGCGCCGGCCAGAAACAGCAGAAATGGCAGCGCCCCCACCACCTGGCGGTGGCGCAGCGCATACAGCATCAGGCTTATTGTCGTGGCAGTGGCCAGAGCCAGCAAAAGTTGAAATATGAGATACAGGCTCATGATAGCTTGAAATAGCCACTATGGCAGCAAATTATGCTCGTATAGCACTGCGCGCAGCACTGGCTCGATTTGCGCTTGGATCGCGGTGTTGGCGTAGCCGACCCACGCGGCGTTGCTCGTGACGTCGAGCGGGGCGGCCAGGCGCGCGCCGCGCTCGTCGGTGACGACCACGCCAGCCGCGCGCGCGACCAGCTCGGTGCACAGATCGTAGGGGTGCGCGCACAGGCCCGGCGCGTGCCCGCGGCTGATCAGCAGCGGGTCGACCAGCGGGCGCAGGTCGGCGATCCAGCGATCGTGGCCCATGATCAGCTCGTAGAGTTGGCCGCCGGTGCTGATGTATTGGTCTTCGAACGCCAGCGCGCGCCCGGCCGGCGCGGGGCCTAGCACGCGCCACACCAGGGCCTCGTCGATCGCGGCCAGCTCGGCGCGCGGCCCAGGGAAGAAGCGCGAGATCCCGCCGTAGCCCTGAGCGATCGTGGTGGCGCGCGAGGGCCGCAGGCTGAGCGGCTGGGTATTGCCGTTCAGCCGGTTCAGGCGCTCGCCGCCGACGCCCGCGCTGCTGGCCCACAGGGTGTCGCACAGGTGCTGCTTCAGCAGCGGGATCTCGGTCATGATCGCCAGCTCGATGTCGGCGAGGGTGGTATCGGGGCCGCGGTTTGGCGCGACGCCGGTAAGGATCCAGGCGCTGCGCTTCTGATACATCAGGCCGCGCGTGCCGTCGATAGGGTCGACGATGATCTGCAGCTCAGCGCGCTCGGGCTCGAAGCTAGTGGGCAGCGTCAGCTGGCCGCTTTCGCCCAGCCCTTCGGCCGTGAGCGTAAACGACCAATCGCGAGCGAGATCGCCGAAGTGCTGGAGCAGCGTAGCCTCCGAGACGCGGTCGATCGCAAAAATCGTATCGCCGGCCTCGTCGGCCACAACCTCGGCAAGCTGCTCGATTGCCGTGCGCTCGCAGGCGGCCACCACTGTATCGCGGATTGCCGCGTGGATGGCGCGCAGGCGCGCGAGCAGCCTGGCCTGATTACGAATCATGGTATCAGAGCACCCCATCAATGCCGTAGCTACGACTACGAGCACCTATCGACGGACATTCGTCGTGAGCGAGCCGGCAGTGTCGTTGGCGGCTGCCCCTGATCACTTGCACCGAACTTTTGCAAAGCCGTACTTGGCCACACCCCGCCGGCGCGCGAGAGGGCGCGCCATTCCGGTAGCTCAACCAGGTGCATCCGCAGGTAGAGACGCCAGAAGGCACCTGAGCGCTGATGCGGGATGCTATTTTAAGTATAGCATAGACGAGTTTATGCGAAAACTCTTCATGGTCAACGTTAAGATCTTGTAAACAAGCTCACCTCGGCCCTCCTCGCGGCACCCGCCGAACAGCGGCTAGCCTGCCGCACACTACCCTCGAACGACTACCGCAGTCTCACCGCAGTGGCGCCGCATTAATACCGCAGTGCGGCTTTGCTATGCTGTGCGCAGAAATATGTTCTGCGCGACCAGCGCAAACCCACGAGCGAAAAGGAGACCGCGATGATGACATTGAACGCAACCACCAAGCTATCGCACTGCGCCAGCGAACGGCTCCAGGCGGCTGCCGCAATCGACCCACGCACCCTGACGCTTTCGGCACTGGCCCAGCGCAGCGCCGCCGAGAGCGAGCATTTCTACCGCGGCCGGCCCCACGACACGCGCTTCGCCTACGAGCTATTCCGACGCGCGCTGACCGAGCGCGATGAGCACGCCTGGGAGTATGTGTTTCTGCACTATGCCCCGCTCGTCGAGAGCTGGGTGCGCCGCAGTGGCGCGTTTGCGGGCTGTGGCGAGAGCAGCGAGTTCTTTGTGGGCGCGGCATTCACCAAGTTCTGGCGCGCGATGTCGCCCGAGCGCTTCGCGACATTCCCGACGCTGGCTGCGCTGCTGCACTACCTGCAGCTGTGCACTAGCTCGGTGGTGATCGACAGCGTGCGCACCCAGTCGTGGGCCGAGATGGTCTCGGACGATGATCTGCCCCCCGGCCAGACACCCCAGGTCTCGCCCGATGAGCAGGCGCTCGAGCGGGTGGAGCGCGGCGAGTTCTGGCGCGAGATCGAAGGCCTGCTGAATGACGACGCCGAGCGCGCCGTGGTGATCGGGTCGTTTGTGCTGGGGCTGAAGCCCGGCGAGATCTACGACCGGCGGCCCGACCTGTTCGGCTGCATCAACGACGTGTATAACGTGAAGCGCAATGTGCTCAGCCGCCTGAGCCGCAACACCACCCTTCGCGGCCTGAGCGGCTATGCCGCATAGTGATACCAGATCCGTTTGATCGCTTTTTTACTACGATGCCCTGCCTGGCTTCGCCGGGCAGGGCATCGTCGTAAGAAAAGAACTTGCGCTAGCGGTTTTCCGCGCGGAGCGCGGAAAAACCGCACACGCCCAAAAGCACGATCGGATAGCGCCGGACTATAGCAACACCCTGGCGCGGCCCGCCATAGCGACAAGGCAACTGCCGACTAGTGCTACAATAGGGCGACTATGCGCCCGGCGAATACTCGCCGGCACGGCCGCATACCGACGATTCGCCGAGCGGCCGCGCCGCTCTTGCAAGCAGATTGCTATGGTGGAATGACTGCGAGACGAAATATGTTGATCTACGCGCTGCTATTTATCGCGATCGGCCTGACTGTCACCGGCGAGGTGCTGCTGAAGCTCGGCATGAACGTCGTGCGCGACGATGTTGGCGCGTTCTCGGCCAGCCTGCCGGTGCTGCTGCGAACCTTCACCGAGTGGCGCGTAGTGCTGGGCTTCGTGCTGATCTTCAGCGGTGCATTGTTCTGGCTTGGAGTGATCTCACGTGCCGACTTCTCGTTCGCCTACCCGCTGCTGGCGCTCAGCTACGTAGTAGCGCTGCTGCCGGCGCGCTTTGTGATCGGCGAGCAGATCAGCGCCAACCGCCTGGTGGGCGCGGTGATCGTAGTGCTGGGAGCGATTATCATTGGCTGGGAGCGGCGCTAGCAGTTCTGAGAAATGAGTTTTGAGCGTTGACTTGTCTGCCGGTATCGCCGGCTGGGCGATAGCCGAGGCGCGTGCGCTGCTCGGCTTTCTGCGCGAGCGGCAGCTGTGGGCCGCGCTGGCGGCCGGGCTGCTGGCGTGGGCACTGGCGTACCAGGCGCCATTCAGCTATCAGCTCGATATTGGCGGCGATCAGGGCAGCCTGAGCCAGAAGCACGACGCGCCGTTTCTGCGCGATTTCAACGACCCCGAGCCGCCCGATCGCTCGGCCGAGCCCCAGGTGACGCCATACCGCTGGACGCAGGATCGCTCGATGATCGTGCTGCCTGGTGTGGGCGGCAGCCGCTGGCGGGTGGCGATCCGCGCCTCGAGCGGGCGGCCCGACGGCCGGCCGACCGCCAGCCGCTGGAGCGACGGCTTCAGCACCACCGAGCTGGCGATCGGCGGCGGGGTTCAGCGCTACTACCTGGCGGCCGAAACCGATGCGGCCGGCGATCTGCGCCTGCGCCTCGACACCCGGCCGCTCGACGCCCCGGCCGACCCGCGCACCCTCGGCATGGTGCTGTTCCAGCTGAAGCTCGAGCCGACTGGCGGGCCGTACCTGCCGGCGCCACGCCAGGTGGGCCTGCTGGCGCTGGCGCTGGCGCTGGCGTACATGCTGGCGCGGCGGCTGGCGCTTGGCCCGCGCGGCGCGCTGGCGCTCGCGGTCGGCCTTGCGGCGAGTGCAGCGCTGCTGCTGATGTTCGCGCGCATGGCGCTGACGCTGGCCACGCCGCAGCTGCCGGCGATTTTGGCGGGCTGCTATGCTTTGGGGCTACTCGGCGACTTGGCGAACCGGCGCGTGCTCGCGGCGACGCTGCCTGGCGGGCACGCCGGCCAGCCGCTGGTAATGGCGCTGGTGGCGCTGGCGCTCGCGGCGCGGCTGGCGGGCATGCTGCACCCCTATGCAATCTTCAGCGACGCCGGCCTGAACACCAATAATCTGATCGAGCTTGTGCAGGGCAAGGTGCTCTTCACCGAGGGGCTGCCGTCGGAGTCGGGCGGCGGCCAGGCGCCCTACCCGCCGGGCCAGTACATTGTGCTGGCGCCATTTCAGCTGCTGCTCGTGCCTGGGCGCGATGCGCTGACCGCGCTGGAAAAGATCGGCAACGCGCTGGCCGATAGTCTGGCCGTGGGCCTGATCTGGTACCTGCTGCGGCGCGGCGGCTACCCCGAGCGCACGGCGCTGCTGGGCGCGGCGCTGTACGTGCTGCCGCCGCCGATGCTCAAATCGCTATCGGTGGGCGAGTTCGCGAATGTGTTTGGCCAGGCGCTGGCGCTGCCGCTGCTGGCCTATGCCGCGCTCAGCGCGCGCCGCCTGGCCGAGCCGCGCGTGTTCGCCGGGCTGGCCGTGCTGCTGGCGCTGGCACTGCTCGGGCACCTCGGCGTCACGATTTCGCTGGTGTGCCTGATGGGCTACCTGGGGCTGGTATGGCTGGTGCGGCCGGCGACGCGCCGGGCGACGCGCGCGCTCACGCTGGCGGGCCTGCTGGCCGGCGGCCTTGTCGCGCTGGTGTACTACGCGCCGCTGGCCGACGTGCTGATGTCGCGGGTTGGCGCCAGGCCGCCGGCCGACGCTGCGCACTTCGCGCTTGCGCAGCGCTTGGCCAACGAGCTGAACTTGACCGCAGTGCTGCGGCTGCACCCGCTGATTGTGGCGCTAGGCGCTGCTGGCGCCGCGCTGGTGGCGTTTCGGCCGCAGCACTGGGCATACCCGTGGCCGCGCCCGACGATTGGCGCGCTGCTGATGGCCTGGTGGGGCGGCACGCTGCTGTCGCTTGGCCTGCTGCTATTCGCAAGCCAGGGCGTACGCTGGCAGGCGTTTCTCTACCCGGCGCTGTGCCTGGGCGCCGGCCCGGCGCTGGCGCGGCTGTGGGCGCGTGGCCGCGCGGGACGGCTGGTGGCGATCGGCGTGTTTGGCTTTTTGCTATGGAATGGCGTCGACTACTGGATCGTGCAGATCTACACCTACCTGCACTGATCCCCGAGCAGACACGCCGGGGAGAATGCATTCCCTGGCCCCCTGGCGCGTGGCACCGGCTACTTTTCCTGGCCGATCTCGCGCGGCCCTCGCTGGCGCGCGCGCAGCCAGAGCGCGATTGCCAGCACCCAGCCCGACCACGCCAGCGCGCCGAGGCCAAAGCGCGCCAGCACCAGCACCGCAAAGATGCCGCCGCGCAGCATCCCGATCAGCAGCCGTCCGCGCAGCGTTGCGCGGCTTCGGGCGCTCCAATCCAATTGCTCCAGCTGGGGCAGCAAGTTGCGCCCCACACAATCTTCGAGCGAATACACATAGATCGTGTCGGTGTGCTCGGCCGCCAGCAGCAGGTCGCGGCGTAGCGCCGGCCAGGGCAGCGGCGCGTGGCCCTCGGTGCCGGGCTCGCCGTCGCCAACGCTGCCAACGCCGATCGCGTCGGCGCTGGCGCCGTAGCTGGCGATCAGCGCGCCACCCAGGTCGTTGCCCAGCAGGTCAATCGGCGCGCTGCTCGAGCACATCAGTACGTCGACATCGGATGGCAGGTCGACGATATCGAGCGCGCGCTGGATCAGGCTGGTGCCGGCGCGGCGGTCGTCGGCGATCACCGGCATCTGGTAGGTATACACCTCGTAGCCATCCAGGTGTATCGCCACGATCAGCTCGGCGTAGGCCGTCTGCGCCGACGGGTAGAGAATATTCTCGCGCGCCAGCCACAGCCGGCGCAGCAGGGCGCGCGGCATGCGCAGCGCGCCGGGCCGCGCATCTGGCGCTATGTCTTCGAGCGGCGGCTCGATGCTCAGGCCCACCGCCTCGAAGCGCAGGCCGTGTGCGCGCGCCCAGCTATGAAACGCGCCGTAGCACTCGAACGCGCGCGGGTAGTTCAGCAAATTGAAGGCGAAGCCCTCGGCGGGCGGCAGGCACAAGCTAGCGATCGCGCCAACGCCGTGCTCATTCAGCAGCCGCACGGCCTCGGCGCGCGCGTCGTCGAGCGCGGGCAGCAGCAGCGCCACCGCCCATCCCTGCGACGCCAGGCGATCCAGCACGCCCGGCCGCCGCAGCGCCCGCAGCAGCGCCGGGCCATCGAGCTCGGTGGCGAAAACCAGGCGCGGCTGGTCGCCCGGCGCTGGCTGGTCGTCGAGAAGATCGTGTTCGGTCGCCAATGCTGCCTGGCCTTTGCTATGCGTGAAGATAATACCGAGCAGTGTACCATATGCGGCGAATCTGCTAACGGCGATCGTACGTTATAATACACCCGCCATCGGCGGCGGGGATGATTATCGCTCGCGCGAATGGCTGACGCATATGACAGACACAGCACCCTGGGGCCGCTACGCCGAGCTGCGCCCCGCCGATCTCGATCGCATCGTCGCCGCGGCGCCGATTGCATATGTTCCTTGGGGCGCGCTCGAATGGCATGGGTCGCACCTGCCGTTTGGCCTGGAAGGCATTGCCGCCGAGGCGCTGGCCGAGCGCGTAGTGCAGCGCACCGGCGGCGTGCTGCTGCCGCCAACGTGGTGGGCGATCACCACGCTGCCACACCGCTTCTCGCTCTCGATCCAGAGCGAGGTGATCCAGGCGCTGTGGGATGGCGTCTTCGCCGAGCTGGCGCGCGCCGGCTTTCATATGGTGGTGGTGATCAGCGGCCACTACGCCGAGGGCCACGAGCTGGTGCTGATCGACGCCGCCGAGCACGCCATGGCCCAGCACGGCCTGCTGGTGCTGGCCATACCGCCGCTTGCGCTCGTCGACGAAACTATGCTCGACCACGCGGCCCACTGGGAGACGGCGTTGATGCTGGCGCTGCGCCCAAAGCTGGTCGATCTGACGGCGCTCGCGCCCGCGCCGCTCGACCCGTCCACCAGCGCGGTGCTCGGCGCCGACCCGCGGCGCGCGACCGCCGGCCAGGGCGAGTCGGCGCTGAAGCTGGCGACCGAGCGCATCGCTGTGGGCGTGCAGTCGCTCATGCAGCACGGCGGGCCGTCGGTGCTGCGCGAGCTGTACGCGCGCCGCCGCGCCAGCTACCAGGCCTACGTCGACCGCTACTTTCGCGGGTCGTGGGAGGAGGCGATCGCGATGTGGTGGGGGGAGAAACGAGTGAAGAGTTGAGAGCCGAGACATGACACTGCGCTTCGCGATCCCCTCCAAGGGCAGCCTCTACGACGACACGCTGGCGTTTTTCGAGAGCTGCGGCCTGAAGATCAGCCGCCCGAACCCGCGCCGCTACACCGCCGGCATGCGCGCGCTGCCCAATGCCGAGGTGCTGCTGCACCGCGCCCCCGATATCATCGAGAAGGTCGCGGCCGGCGAGATCGACATCGGCGTTAGCGGCCTCGACCTGGTAGAGGAGCTGCGCGGCGACCGCGAGGATCTGCTTGTGCTGTACGACGACCTGGGCTTCGGCCGCTGCGAGCTGGTGGTGGCGGTGCCTGAAGCTTGGATCGACGTAAGCTCGTGGCACGACCTGGCCGACCTGGCGGTGGAACTGCACGCCGAGGGCCGCACGCTGCGGATCGCCACCAAGTACCCGGCGCTGCTGCGGCGCTTCTGCTACGCTCATGGGATCAACTATTTTCGCCTGATCGACTCGCAAGGCGCCACCGAGGCCGCGCCCGGCCTGGGCTACGCCGACATGGTCGCCGACATCACCTCCACCGGCACGACGCTGCGCGACAATCAGCTGAAGATCGTCGGCGGGCCGCTGCTGCGCTCGCAGGCCTGCCTTGTGGGCAGCCGCCGCAGCCTGCGCAGCCACCCGGCGCGCATAGCCATGGTGCGCACGATCCTCGAGCTCGTCGAGGCGCGTCGGCGCGGCCGCAACTACGTGCAGGTCACCGCCAATATCGCCGGCGCATCGGCCGAAGAGGTGGGCCAGCGCGTGGCAACCCGGCCCGAGTTCGCCGGCATGCAAGGGCCGACGGTGGCGCCGGTGTACTCGGGTGCGGGCGACGGCTGGTATACCGTCACGCTGTTTGTGCCACACGATCGAGTGCTGCCGCTGGTCGATCACCTGCGCCAGCTAGGCGGCGGCGCGCTGGCGGTAGTTCCGGCACAGTACGTATTCGACGCGCGCTGCGACGCCTACGAACGCCTGCTGGCCGCGCTCGAAGTGGTATAATTTGCGCTCGGTCACGGATGCGAGAAGAAAGCCATGCCCCCGTTCGAAGCGCAGTCGAGCCAGTTTGGCCTGATCAGCGGCATCTATCGCCCCAGCAGCGACATGGTGCTCGAGGCCGCGCCTGCCGGGCTATTTGCCCCCGAGGCGCGTAAAGGCCGGCTGTATATTGTCGCCGAAATTGGCTCCGATGCTGCGCGCGGGCGCGATGCCAGCCAGCTGGTGCTGCAAACCATCCGCCGCCTGTTCTACGACGATAGCTCGTATAGTGTCACCTCGGCGCTGCGCAAGGCAATCAGCGCGGCCAACAAGGCGCTGTACGAGCAGAACTTCAGCGCGCCGCCCGCCAAGCGCGCCGTGGTGGGCATTAGCTGCGCGGTGATCAAGGGCAATGATCTGTACGTGGCCCAGGTGCGCCCGGCGCAGGCCTACGTACTGGCCGGAACGCGGCTGCGTGGCCTGCCGCCGCTGCCGGCAGCCGGCACGCTGGCCGGGCTCGCGTCTGGTGCGGTCGGCGCCAGCCTCTCGGTTGAGCCCGAGTTCTACCGCGCGGTGTTGAATCCGGGCGACGTGCTACTGCTGAGCACCAGCAACCTGGCGCCGCTGTTCGAAGGCCCCCAGGCGGTGCGCATGCTGCGCGCGGCTACTCCCGCCGATATTGCGGCCGCGCTGGGCCAGCATTGCGCCGAAAACGAGATCGGCGAGGCCCACGGGCTGGTCGCAATGATCCGGCCGGTGCTCAGCCCGGCCGCCGAGGCCGAGCCGCTGAGCCGTGCCGGCGTGCAACCGAGCGCGGCATGCTGATGCTGCGCCGCGCGCGCGGCCTGGCCGAGCGCCTCAGCGGCGATGCCGCGCTGCTGCTGCGCGGCGCGCGCGACCAACGGCGTAGGGCCGAGGCGCGCCAGGCCGGCGAGCGCCGCTCGTTCGAGCGGCTGTCTGAGCCTCCCGACGATCCGCCCGCCCCCGAACCCGCGCCGCGCCCCGATCCACTCGACCTTGGCGAAAGCCTCGACGAGCGCATCGCGCACGAGCGCCGCGAGCGCCGCGGCCGGCTGGGCGCGCCGCCTGTGCGCGAGGCCAGCGAGGAGCCGCCACCTTCGCGCCTGCTCGGCGAAGAAGAGTATGATGTCTCGGCGCGCGCCGAGCAGCGGATCGACCTGAGCGATACGCCTGGCATGGCCACGCTTGGCCGCTCGTATGGCGGCCGCAGTACCACACCCGGCTCGGCGCCGACGCTGGGCGAGTGGGCGGCGGCGCCATTCGCCAAGCTCGCCGGCACCGTCAGCGGCATGAACCGGCGCAGGCGCCTGCGCCGCCCGCCGCCGCGCGCGCTGCCCCGCCGCGGCAGCGGGCTCTCGTACCGCCGCCAGGCGCCGCCGTTTCCCTGGCAGTGGTTCTTGGTGCTGATCCTGGTGGTGGCCGCAGCCGTACTCTACGGCGTGAACCTTTCGCGCGAGATCGCCCAGCGCCGCGCCGACGACACGCTTGGCCGCGCCGCAACCGCCGTGGCAGCCCTGCGCGGCGCCGATGAACAATCGGCACAGCGGCTGCTCGACGCTGCCTCGGTGGCGCTGGCCGACGTGCGCAGCTCGGGCGCGATCACCGCCACGCTCGATAGCCGCCAGCGCTACGATGAGCTCGAGCGCGAGTACGAGCGCACGCAGGCCGCCATCCAGAAGCTCACGTATTTCGATGACCTGACGCTGATCGCCCAGCACCCGCTACAGGCCGGCCTGTTCAGCAGCGTGGTGGTGCCGCCGCCGCCACAGGGCATCACCAACACCGCCGCGTTCGCCAGCATCTACCTGCTCGACTCGAACGCCGGCGTGCTCTACCGCATGCCGCGTGGCGGTGGCCCGCTCGATCCAATGCTGCGGCCGCAAGATGCGGTCGGCCCCACCGTGGTGGGTAAGGTGAAGGCGCAGGCCTGGCGTGAGGATAATATCGTGGCGGTTGCCCAGAGCGGCGAGGCTGGTCCATTTACCTTTTATTTCCGCAATGGCGACGGCTGGGGCTACAATACGCTGGCCGGCAGCGAGACATGGGGGCGCGTTAGCGAGCGTTTCCGCGCCGTGAACTACGGCGGCAACCTGTACATCTGGGGCGCTGGCGAGGCTTCCGACCAGCTTCAGAAGTATATCAGCGGCAACTACGGCCAGTTCCCCGACCCGTGGATCAAGGATTTTGGCGGGCAGCGCACCGAGAGCGGCCTCGACCTCGCGATCGACGGCGATGTGTACCTGCTCAAGCCGGACGGCCACATCCTGGTGTTCAGCGCTGGCGCGTTCGCGCGCGAGATAACGCCGCAGGGGATCACGCCGCCGCTGACTACGCCGGCGGGCATGTTTGTCACTGGCGATCCCGAGGGCGGATCGATCTTTCTGATCGACTTCGACCAGCGCATCGTCGAGATCGACAAAAAGACCGGCGCGCTGCTCCAGCAGATCCGCGCGCGGCCCGATAGCCCCTACCAGCTCGAGCAGCTCACGAGCATGTTCGTCGATACCAGCGGCACGCGCCCGATCTTGTACCTGGTGAATGGCGGCCAGCTGCTACGCGGCTCGCTGCCCGATCGCCCGCGGCCGCTTGCTGCGCCCACCAGCGCGCCCATTACCACCACACCCGCGCCTGCCACCAACGCGCCTGCGCCAACGAGCGCGCCATAGGGCAGCTGCGGGTAGCTTCTGCCTGGCTCTTATACCAAATTCGCTTGATGACTGACACTGCGGTACTCTATCTCCATATCGTGTCCATTTTCCGCGCGGAGCGCGGAAAATGGACACAGAAGATGAGCAAGTACCATGCTGCCGCAGGCTCAATTCCGTACTGTGAGGAAACACGCAAGTGCCTAACTCCTATTCTTATTGTGTTGGACAACGTGGCGAAGCCACGTTGTGCAACACAATCTATACGTGATCAAGCGAAAGCGTATCAAACAAACGCGGCCTCAAGGCGCAGGTGCCTAGGGGCCGCGTTTGGCGCGTAGGGGGTACGGCTTTCTGTCAGGGCGTGGCGCGGTCGAGCACATACACGGCGTAATCGCAGATGCCGCTGCGGATGGGGTAGTTGCGGCGCACAGCGAAGAATGGCGCCAGCAGCGCGCGGTACTCGGCGTCGGTGCGAATGTAGCCGCCGCGATCGAGCCAGTGCATCAGGTGCCCGGCCACATTCCACGGGCTGGGCGGCGGGATATCCTCCATCACCAGGAGTGTCGCGCCCGGCGTCAGCACGCGGTGCAGCTCGGCCACAGTAGCGCGCACCAGCGCGTCGGGCATGTGGTGAAACACCCCCAGCACCAGCGCCGCGTCGAAGCGGGCTGTGGCCAGGCCAATCGCCGCCCCGCTGGTCACGGCGAAGCGGCCGGGGTAGTGCGCGCCGGCAAAGCGCACATAGTACGCTGCCAGATCCACGCCGGTGTAGTGCGCCGACGGGAAGCAGGGCGCGAACTCGCCAGTGCCGCAGCCGAAGTCGAGAAACTCGCGCTGCCCGGCGTCGCGCCAGGGATCGAGCTCGCGCGCGATTGCCGCTTTTTCGCCGCGAAAACCGTTCTCCACAATGCGGCGCAGCACATTCCAGGTCTGCGGGTTCTCCGACACGCGGTCGAGCACGTCTTCAAGCATAGAGCACCATCATAGTCAGGCGGGGCGCTGGGCGCGCAGAATAATCGACAGTCCGATCGGGAAGCCGCCGCCGCGCGCAAGCCAGGCTGCTTCGGTGGCGAGCGGCCAGCTGAGCGCCTGGTTGACCAGCGGCCTGGGCAGCACGAGGTCGGAGCTGCCATGCTCGAAGACCGGCAGCGCGCGCTCGAGCAGCCGCTGCGCCAGCGGCAGCGGAAACAGCAGCGAGTTGATGTACGAGCAGCGTTCGACCACCAGCCCGCCAGCTTCGAGCAGCGCGCGCGCTTCGGCGCTGGTGTAGCGCCGGCGCGTATGCACGGCCCGATCGTGGTTGCCGCGCAGAAACTCGTAGGCTGGCAGGCGTATGAGCAAGCGCCCGCCGGGCTTCAGCACCCGGCAGGTTTCGCTCAGGGCCTGCTGTTCGTCGGGCACGCCGCGGTGGTACAGCACGTCGAACGACGTCACCAGATCGAAGCTGGCGTCGGCGAAGGGCAGGTCGAGCACCGACGCGCGCGAGAGCGCCCCTGGCAGGCGCCGCAGGCCGAGCGTCAACGCGGTCGCGGCGATATCGATGCCGACGACGCTGCCATAGCGCGTGAGAAAGCGCGCGTTGCCGCCGGTGCCGCAGCCGGCGTCGAGAATGCGCAAATTCGGCTGGTTGGCGTAGACGTCGTCGAGCAGCGCGGCCACAATTGCGCGCATCCCCCGGTACCACCAGTGGCGGTCTTCGACCGCCGCCATCACTTCATACTCAACTTGTTCCATAGCTCGTGCGTTGCACCGGCCGGTATTTGCCGGCCGGGCGCTAGGCAGTGTACCAGAAGGCGTGGGCATCGGCAAATAGCGCGGCCGGCTCCGATTGACGAACCGCGCCGGGGCGCATACACTACAGAATATACCTGTTCTTGGCAGATGGCGGTTACGATGATGCTTCGATATCAGCGCAAATTGCGCGCATACAGGGGTAGCGATGAAATTATCACCGGAAAAAGTCGAGCAGCTTGCGGCGGCGCTGATCGATCAGCTCGCCGAGATCGACGGCGTGCTGTTTAAGGGCGATGACAGCCAGCTGCGGCTGGCAGCCCAGCAGATCATCGCCGACGAGCTTATGGTCGAAGAGCGCCTCGACGCCGAGATCCACAAGATGCTGCAGGCGTTTAAGTACGAGATCACCATGGGCCGTATGAGCTACGACGAGCTTTTCAAGAAAACCAAGCAGCGCCTGATCCGCGATCGGAAGCTCACGATGTGATGCTAGCCTCGCGCGACGCCTGGCTTGCAACGAGGAGTGCGAGGGGCTATGCCCTTCGCGCACCTCGACCCAAAAAAAGCAATTTCGGGGGCGGCAAAGCCACCCCCGAACCCTGCGCTGAGAATGTGCCGGCGTGATAACCCGATCAGCGCTCGCGCCCAGGCACCACGCCACGCCGCCGCATTAGCATAATCAGCGCGTGATCGCGCCAGAACAGCATCCAGCGCACCAGGAAATACACCGCTCGGTACAGCCGCCCGCGCCGCACGAAATCGTAATCGACCAGCGCCACGTGCGGGTCGGCGCCGCCTACCAGCATCAAGTTATGCGAGCGCAGCAGGTTGCGCCGCACCAGGAAGCTCCACAGGCGGTGTGGCAGCCGGGCCAACGCCCGATCGCGCGCGCGCTCGGCGGCGCTGGCGCTCGAGCGGCCATACAGATCGGGCATGCCGCCGGTGCTGCGGTAGAACGCCAGCGAGCGCCGGATGATCTCGCGCAGCTCGACGGCGATGATGTCGCGCTCGCTCGCGCTCAGCGCCTGGTAATCCAGCCCGAACAGCGTTTGTGCGTCGTGCAGGAATGGCTGGAGCACCAGCACCTGCGCCTTCCCGGCACTGTCGCGCGCAACGACATAGTAGCTAGGGATGGTGTGGCGCTTGCCCAGGCATTCGGCGTAGCGCTCGGCTGCGGCGCGCATCGCCTGGGCATGCGCCACGGCGCTGGCGGGCGTGCCGCCCAGATCGCTCTTCAGCTTCACCACGAATTGCTGATCGTCGGTACGATACACCTCGGTTTCGTTGCCGCCCGCGATACGCGCCAGCTCGAGGTCGCGATCGATCGGGGCGAACACTTCGTCGGCATATGTGATCATTCCGCCGCATTCCCTCGCTGCTTCAACTTGATACTGTGTAGTAGACGCGCCGCAGCGCCGGCAGGTTGCGCTTCAGCGCGCGGCAAGCCGGGCGTACAGCGCTTCGTGCTGCGCCGCAATCGCCTCCCATCCGAACTGCTGGGCCAGTGCCTGTGCGCCGCTTGCCAGCCGCTGGCGCTGGCGTGCATCGGCGGCGAGCATAGCGATCGCCTGGGCCAGCGCTGCCGGGCGCTCGGGCGGCACCAGCAGCACATTCGCGCCGTCGGCCAGCGGCGCTGGGGCCGCGCCTGCCGGCAGCGTAGTAATCGTCGGCAGGCCGTGCGCCAGCGCGGCCAGCAGGCTGCCACGCCGGAACGACGCTCCGTCGCTGTACGGCAGCGCGGCTATGTCGGCGGCCAGCAGGTGCGCCGACACTTCGGCGGCCGGGCAGTGGCCGGTGATAAGCACGCGCGCGCCGAGTCCAAGCGCGTCGATCTGCCGCTGTATGGTCGTGGCGTACGCGCGATCTTCTGGCGCGCTGGCCGCGCCGCCCACCACCAGCAGCCGCAAGGCGCCGGGCAGTATCGCCAGCGCGTCGAGCAGCGTGCCGAGCCCTTTGGTGCGCGAGATCAGCCCGAAATAGGCCACAAGAGTCTGCTCTTCCGGTACGCCAAGCCTGGCGCGCCAGGCCGCGCGGTCGAAGCCTGCAGGTGGAGCCACCGCGATGTTGCTGCCGATCGGGATGATCTCGGGCGGCGCGCCACGGCCGAGCAGCCGCGCGGCACCGGCCGCGTCGTCGCCGTTGGTTGCTACCACGGCATCCGCATCGGCCAGCAGGCGGCGTGTAACCCAGGCGCGCACCGGGCCGGCTTTGGGGAACAGGTATGGCTCCAGCAGGTCGTGCGCCGTCACGGCGATGCGCGGGCGTGCGGCCATGCGACGCAGCCGCCAGGGCAGCAGGTTGATCGCCGGGTGCATGGCGTACGCGCCGGTCTGGTATTGGATATGCAGCACATCGGGCCTGGTGGCGGCGAGCGCCGCAAGTACGGCGGCGTGGCTGCGCCAGCCCCAGCCGGATTGTGGCCTATGGAATACGGCCTGCACGCCGCTCAGGGGTACGGCGCGAAACGTACCGCCGGCGATGCTGAGGACGACGACGCAGTGCCCACGGCTCACGAGCGCCAGCCCAAGCCGCTGGGTGTAATCGCCGATCCCGCCGGGGTCGGGCGGGTATTCGCCGCTCAGAAGCGCGATCTGCATAGCGGGCCAGTTTAGAACGCGCGCCCGAGCAGCCGTTGCGTAATCGCGCGGATCTCGGCCACCGGGGCGCTGTCCGGCAGGCTACCGAGCGCGCTCAGCGCCTGGCGATGGTAGTGCGCCGCCACATCCTCAGTGTACTCTCGCGAGCCGGCCTGGCCGAGAATATCGAGAATCTGGCGAGCCGCAGCGTCGCCGACCTCGGGCTGGCCGTACAGCTGCGCCAGCTGGCCGCGCGCCTCGGCGGCGCCCAGCGCGTGGATGACGGGCAGGCTGAGCTTGCGGCGGTAGATATCGGCGGCGAAGGGCTTGCCAGTGACCTCCGGGTCGCCCCAGATGCCCAGCACGTCGTCTTGCACCTGAAAGGCCAGCCCCAGGTTCTGGCCGTAGTCGAACATCGCGCGGGCGGCGCTGGCGCTGGCCCCGCCCACCAGCGCGCCAAGCCCGGCGGCCGCGGCGATCAGCGCGGCGGTTTTGCGGCTGATCATCGCCAGGTAGTCGGCCTCGCTGATCGCCAGATTTCCCTCGAAGCGCAGATCGAGGAACTGGCCTTCGCAGATCGTCAGGATCGTCTGGTCGAAGCGCTTGAGCACCTCGAGCACCAGCTCGGCGGGCAGGCCGGCCGCGCTCAGCCGGTGCAGCGCCAGGTGTGCCACGGTGAACATGCCATCGCCGGTATTAATGCCCTGCGCCAGGCCCCACAGCTTCCACACGGTCGGGCGGCCGCGGCGCGTGTCGCTGTTGTCCTCGATATCGTCGTGGATCAGCGAGAAGTCGTGGATCAGC
This sequence comes from Kouleothrix sp., assembly GCF_046328425.1. Classification (NCBI taxonomy): domain Bacteria; kingdom Bacillati; phylum Chloroflexota; class Chloroflexia; order Chloroflexales; family Roseiflexaceae; genus Kouleothrix; species Kouleothrix sp. The sequence continues at coordinate 19,634 of NZ_JAXLWP010000004.1, read as the reverse complement.
TGGATGGCGGCTGCGAGCGGCAGCGCCTGGCGTGCGTCGCCGCCGGCAGCCTGGCAAGCCAGCAGCGTCAGGTAGGGGCGCAGCAGCTTGCCGGGGTCGACATTCGCCGGCGCCAGCGTTTCGTCGCGCCAGCCGAGCTGGTATTGCTGCATGGCGTAGAACTCGGCGACGCGCGCTTCGGCCTCGGGAAATGCTGCGCGCATTTCCGCCTGGATCAGTGTTCGAATATCGGCTTGTGACATCGTTTATTCCATTACTATTATTAATAGTAAAACGACATAGAAATTATTCAATTGAATAATTACGCGCGCAATAGTATGACAAATGCTTGTAATCTTCTAGTAATCTTATGTAACCCGCTAGTAATCAAAGATGCTTGTCGATCGCCAAGCAAACTAATACACTACATACGCGGGCCGCAAATAAACTTGCACTACACTCGAGTAAAGCCACAACGGCCCACGTTATCAACAGTGCAAATCGGCGGACACGCCATTTGAAAGGAGCTCCTCCTATGCCGCTCAACATGCGCTTTCGTTTCAGCCCGACAAAGGACGGCCTTGTCAAAGTGCTGGGTCCGCTCGAGACCGATATCATGCAGATCATCTGGCAGGATGAGCGCAGCACCGTGAAGAAGGTTCACCGCAAACTCTCGCAGCAGCGCGACATCGCCTACACCACGGTGATGACGACCATGAGCCGCCTGGCCGAGAAGGGCGTGCTGAACCGCCACCGCGAGGGCCTGGCGTATGTCTACACCCCGGCGATCACCGAGGACGATTTCGTGACGATGGTCGTTCAGCAGGTGCTCGATGGCCTGCTGGACGACTACAGCGAGACCGCGATCGATTACATGGTCGATTACCTTGCCCGCCGCAACCCGAGCGAGCTGCGCCGGCTTCAGAAAGCGCTGCAGGCCCGCGTCGCCGCTTGAAGAGACCCCGACCCCGAATGACACGACGACAAGATGACAGTTTTTCTCTCCTGGACTGTCATCTTGTCACCCAGTGATCGCGTCATTGCCCACCAGATCGCCCCATAGGTCGTATTCCAGCGCCTGTGTTACTCGCACCCTTGCGAAGCTGCCTACTGGCGCGCTACCCCAAGCAAACACTTGCCCATCGACCTCAGGCGCGTCGCGGAACGAGCGCCCAACAATCAGCGGCTTGCCGTTTTCCGAAGCGCCCTGCCCTTCCACCAGCACCTTGAGCGTACGGCCTTGCCAGCGCAGGTTGCGCGCCAGCGACACGCGCTGCTGAAGCTGCATAACCTCGTGCCAGCGCCGCTCGATCACGCGATCGCGCACCTGGCCAGGCAGCGTCGCGGCAGGCGTGCCGGGCTCTTGCGAGTAGCGAAACACGCCGACGCGGTCGAGCTGCACGTCTTCGAGAAACGCCAGCAGCGCCGCGAACTCTTCGCGCGTCTCGCCGGGGAAGCCGACAATAAAGGTCGAGCGCAGGGCGATATCGGGCATGGCCGCGCGCAGGTCGCGGATAATGCCGCGTGTGCGGTCGGTGTCGGGCGGGCGGCGCATGCGGCGCAGCGTGGCGGGGTCGGCGTGCTGGAGCGGCATATCGAGGTAGGCGCAGATCTGCGGGCGCGCGGCCATGGTGGCGATCAGCCGCTCGGAGATGCCGTGCGGGTAGGCGTACATCAGCCGCAGCCAGGTATCGGCCGGCAGCACCTGGCACAGCTCGTCGAGCAGCGTCGCCAGGCCGTCTTTCAGCCCGAGGTCGCGGCCATAGTCGGTGAGGTGCTGTGCCACCAGCACAAGCTCTTTCACACCCTGAGCGGCCAGCTCCTGGGCTTCGCCGAGGATCGCGCCAAGCGCCTTGGAGCGCATATCGCCCTTGAACGACGGGATGGTGCAGAACGCGCAGCGCAGGTTGCAGCCGTCGGAGATCTTCAGGTAGGCCGACGGGCCTTCGGCGTGGCGGCGGATCGGCGCGGTGCGCCAGTCGGCGTAGGCGCCCGGCACGGCCAGGTCGGGCGATAGGCCGAGCGGGATCTCGGCGGTGGCGGATGCCGGGGCTGGTGTAGGTAGCGCGCTCGGCGCGGCCGCGCCTGCCGTGAGCGGAATGACCTCGGCCCATCCGTGGCCGCTGCCGTTTGCCGGGCGGCTGCCCTGCGTATTTGCCGGCTGGTTTTCGACGAGGTCGCCAATCTTCATCCACTCGCGGGTGCTGAGGATGGCGTCGACGCCGGGGACGGCCCCCACGAGTGAGCCGTGGCTCTCGGCCATGCAGCCGGCGGCGATCAGGCGCTGGCCCGCAGACTTGCCGGCGGCCATATCGCGCAGCACGCCGAGCGTCTCGTCGCGCGCGGCGGCGATAAAGCTGCATGTATTGACGATCAGCACATCGGCCTCGGCCGGCGCGGCCACCGCAGTATGGCCTTGGGCCGCCAGAATGCCGCCCATGCCCTCGCTGTCAACGGCGTTTTTGGGGCAGCCCAGGGTGATAATATGGTATTTCATAACTCCGGGGAGCCAGGGGCTAGGAGCCAGGGCTTTCTGATGCCTGGCGGCTAGCTCTTAGCGGTAATTCGTAAACTGCAGCGCCACAGAAAATTCGTCCTGGCGCTCTTTCACAAGCTTGATCACACTCTGCAGCTCGTCGCGGCTTTTGCTGCTGATGCGCAGCGCGTCGCCCTGGATGCGCGGCTGCACCTTCGGGAAGCTATCGCGGATGAGCTTTTGCAGCTTCTTGACGACATCGTCGGGGATGCCCTGCTGGAGCGTAGCCACCTGGCGCACGCGCATCCCGCCGATCTCTTCGGCGGCGCCCCACTTGAAGATCTTCAGCGAGAGATTGCGGCGCAGCGCTTTGGTTTCAAGAATATCGCGCACGGCGTCGACGTGGATCTCGGAGCCGGCGGTGATCGACAAGTCCTTGTCGTTCAGCACGATCTCGGCCTTGCTGTCTTTCAAGTCGTAGCGCGTGCGCACTTCGCGCTGGGTCTGGTCGACGGCGTTCACCAGCTCTTGCCGGTCGAACTCCGAGACGATATCGAAGGTGCTTTCTGCAGCCATTGCGGGCCTCGTGAGTTGTAGGGGCGGCGCCATCGGCGCGCCGGCGTCTGCAAGCGTTTGTGTCGGCCGGGCCGTACCCCGCGCCAAAGCCGGGCGCTAGTATAGCACACAGCACAAAAGCCTACCCACGGCGGGGTAGGCCAGGGGCGCGGGCGATGGCGGCGATCAGCGCGGCGGCCAGCTAAACGTGATCACGTCGCCGGGGTTGGCGGTGCAACACTGGCGCTGGCCGTTCACCACCACCGACACCACCGAGGCGTTGCCGGCGCGCACCCAGAAATCGCGCTGGGCCTTGAATTGCGGCAGCGACTGGCCGGCGCCCAGCACCTTGCGAAAGACCGTCTGGCCGTCGACCTTGATCTCGAGCCACGACCCGGCGTTCGTGCCAGGGTCGACGCTCACCTCGGCCACGATCGGCGCGTCGGGCTCGGCGGGCGTGGCGGTAGGCGCGGCGCCAAGCGGCACGCCGCCGGCCGCGCTATTGCTCAGATCGGGCGTTGGCGCGAGCGCCAGCTCGGGCGCGCTGGTGGGGCGCGGCGCCGATGTCGGCAGCGGCGGCGGCGTTGGCGCCTGGGTTGGCGCGGCGGCCACCTGCCCCTGCGTGCTCTGGCCGACGAAGTTGAGCGTGCTGAGCATCAGGTAGCTGGCGCCGATCAGCACCAGCACCACAAAGAACACGCCAAAAAAGCTCGGCACCATCAGGTTGCGCACGCGCGGCGCCGATGTGACCGGCACGACGCGGATAGGCTCGCTGATGCCGCGCTCGCGGCGATACAGGTCGATCAGCTCTTCGGCCGGTATGCTGAGGTATTCGGCATAGTTGCGGATGAACCCGCGCGCGTAGACATCGCCTGGGAGATGCTGGAAGTCGCCATCTTCGAGGGCTACAATGTAGCGTTGCAGAATGCGAGTTTCGATGGCGGCCTGCGATATGCTGATACCCTGACTTTCGCGGGCTTCGCGTAACCGCTCGCCAAGCTGACTCATGACCATGCTCTCTTCGTGGACCTTGCACTGCGCCTGGAACTGCCTGGTTCAGGCGACGCCGATTATACCACAAAAGGTGATGTATGCGGCTGACGCCAGGATGACTCCATTAACACAATTTTTACCGCATAAGGCGTGCCATGATACCGCTTTACAGGCAGCTCCTACAAGCTGTCGGCCTCGGCGATCTGGTAGTCGTAGCCTTGCTCGGCCAGAAACAGCTGGCGATTGTGCGCGAAGTCGATTTCGCGCGTGTCGCGGCTCACCAGGGTGTAGAAGTAGGCCGCGCGCCCGCCAGGCTTGGGCCGCAGCACGCGCCCGAGGCGCTGGGCCTCTTCCTGGCGCGATCCAAACGTGCCCGACACCTGAATCAGCAGCTCGGCGTCGGGCAGGTCGAGCGCGAAGTTGCCGACTTTGGAGATCACCAGCGCGGGCAGCTCGCCGCGCCGAAACGCCTCGAACAGCTGGTCGCGCGCGGGCTGCGGCATGCTGCCGCTGACGAGCGGGGCGCCTAAGCTGGTGGCAACTGCGCGCAGCTGCGCCAGGTACTGGCCGATCACCAGGGTGGGCGCGCCGGGGTGCCGGCGCATGATCGTGTGCAGCAGCGCCAGCTTGCGCGGGTTCTCGGCGGCGATGCGGTACATGTCGCGCGGCTCGGCGGTGGCGTAGGCCAGGCGCTCGGCGTCGGGCAGGGCCACGCGCACCTCGACGCAGGTGGCCGGGGCGATCCAGCCGCGCCGCTCGAGCTCGCGCCAGGGCAGCTCGTACTTCTTGGGGCCGATCAGCGAGAATACGTCGGCCTCGCGCCCGTCTTCGCGCACCAGCGTGGCGGTGAGCCCGAGCCGGCGGCGCGCCTGGATGGCAGCGGTTGCGCGAAATACCGGCGCGGGCAGCGCGTGCACCTCGTCGTAGATCACCAGGCCCCACGCGCGCGCGTCGAACAGCCGCAGGTGCGGGAAGCCTGCGCCGCCGCCCGGCCGGTACGTCAGCATCTGGTAGGTCGCGATCGTGATCGGCGCAATGCCCTTGTGCGCGCCGGTGTACTCGGCGACCTGCTCGGGGCGCGCGTCGGTGCGCGCCAGGATCTCGCGGCGCCACTGGTTCACCGAGGTGCGGTTGGTCGTGAGCACCAGCGTCGACTGGCCGACCAGCGCGATTGCCACCAGGCCGACGAGCGTTTTGCCGGCGCCGGGAGGCAGCACGACCACGCCCGACCCGCCGCGCGCGGTGCCGGCCTCGTAGAATGCGGCGGCGGCGGCGCGCTGGTAGTCGCGCACCTGCGTGGTCTGCTCGCGCAGCCCGATCGCGAATGCCTCGCCCTCGGCGTAGCCGGCCAGATCTTCCACCGGCCAGCCTAGCGCCGCGAGCGCCTGCTTGAGCGGCCCGCGAGCGGCAGGCGCCACCGCCAGTGGTTCGCCGGGCGAGCCGCCGGGCGCCAGCAGCTGCGTGATGCTCGGGTCGGTCAGCAGCGCCTCGAGCAGCGCCGGGCTGTCGGCCGTGAGCCAGAGCGCTTCGGGGTGGCCTACCAGCTGCAGGCGGCCCCAGCGCCCGGCGAGCTCGCGCAGCTCGGCGGCAAGCTCGGGCGGCAGCGGGTTGCGCGCGAACGACGCGATCCGCGCGACAATCGTGTCGGCGGCGAGCCCGGCGGCGGCGGCGCTCCAGAGCGAGAGCGGCGTGACGCGGTAGGTGTGCATAGCCGCCGGGCTTTTCTCGAGCTCGGCGAAGGGCGCAATCGCCGCGCGCGCCTCGGCGGCGCGGGGGTGCCGGGTATCGAGCAGCAGCGTGCGGTCGGCCTGGACGATAAGCGGGTTCGTGGGGTCGTAGGCGATCATGGCGCTATTGTACCACTGCGCGCCGCGCTGGCGCTGCCGCAAACCCGGCTGCCTGGTTGATACCAAATTTGCTTGATTACGTACACTTTGGTGGGGGTTTGGGGGCGGCGAAGCCGCCTCCAAATTTCTTATTGTGTTGCACGACGTGGCGTCACGCCGCAACACAATCTATACATGATCAAACGAACAGCGTATGAAAGCGCGCCGTGCCGGCCGCAGCCTTGTGTGCGTATGCCCCAGGGCCAACCAGCAGCTGGCTGCGCGCCCTGAGGCATGCGCCACCGGCGCTGCCCGCGCGCCGGCCTTCATTCTCCCAAAGCCGTCGGCATCCTGGCGCCAGATTTGGCGACATCCGATCGATCGGGTACACTATAGCCCGCGCCGGCTCTGACAGAAAGGGTACCGCTATGTCGCGTTCACGCCGCTTTGCCGTGCTCGACGAGCGCGAGATCAATCGCGAAACGTTTGTCGAGCCGTGGCCCGAGGCCGGGCTGGTGGTGGCCGACAGCCCGCACGACCCGGCGCCCAGCCTGCGGATCGAGGGCGGCCGCGTGGCCGAGCTCGACGGCCGGGCGCGCGCCGATTTCGACGTGCTCGACCGCTTTATCGCCGACCACGCGCTCGACTTAGCGGTGGCTGAGGAGGCGCTGGCGACGCCGTCGATCGAGATCGCGCGCATGCTCGCCGACATCAACGTGCCGCGCCAGGCGGTGCTGCGGCTGGCGCTTGGCTGCACCCCCGCCAAGCTGGTCGAGATCATCCGGCCCATGAGCGTGCTCGAGATGATGGTGGGCCTCGCCAAGATGCGCGTGCGCCGCGCCCCCGCCAACCAGGCCCACGTGACCAACAAGCGCGAGCACCCGGCGCTGCTGGCCGCCGACGCCGCCGAGGCCGCGCTGCGCGGCTTCGCCGAGGTCGAGACGACCGTGGGCGTGGCGCGCTTCGCGCCGTTCAACGCGCTGGCGATCCTGGTGGGCGTGCAGACCGGGCGCGGCGGCGTGCTGACCCAGTGCTCGGTCGAGGAGTCGCTCGGGCTGCGGCTGGCGATGAAGGGCCTCACCAGCTACGCCGAGACGCTCTCGGTGTATGGCACCGAGCGCACGTTTGTCGATGGCGACGACACGCCGTGGTCGAAGGCGTTTCTGGCCTCGGCCTACGCATCGCGCGGCGTAAAAGTGCGCTTCACCTCGGGCACCGGCTCCGAGGCGCTGATGGGCCATGCCGAAGGGCGCTCGATGCTGTACCTCGAGGCGCGCTGCCTGCTGGTGACGCGCGGGGCGGGCAGCCAGGGCGTGCAGAACGGCTCGATCTCGTGCATCGCGCTGCCTGAGTCGCTGCCGGGCGGCGTGCGCGCGGTGCTGGCCGAAAACTTGCTGGCGGCCATGCTCGGGCTCGAGGTGGCCTCGGGCAACGACGCGCTGGCCTCGCACTCGGCCATCCGCAAGACGGCCAAGCTCATGCTGCAGTTCATCCCCGGCACCGATTTCATCTTCTCGGGCTACAGCGCCATCCCCAAGCGCGACAATCTGTTCGGCGGCGGGAACTTCGACGCCGAGGACTTCGACGACTACAATGTGCTGCAGCGCGACATGCAGATCGACGGCGGCACGCGCTCGATCACCGAGGACGAGGCGCTGGCCATCCGCCGCGCCGGCGCCCGCGCCATCCAGGCGGTCTACGACGAGCTGGGCTTCCCGCCGATCGGCGACGCCGAGGTCGAGGCCGCAGTGCTGGCCCACGCCAGCGAAGACATGCCGCCGCGCGACGTGGTTGCCGACCTCGCCGCCGCCGACCGGTTTCTGGCCGGCGACGGGAATGTGCTGGCCGTGGTGGCGGCGCTGCGGCGCCGTGGCTTCGAGCAAACGGCCGCAAACATCCTCGAGATGGGCCGCCAGCGCGTGGCCGGCGACTACCTGCAGCCGGCGGCGCTATTCGACCGCGATTTCCGGGTGCAGAGCGCGATCAATGCGCCGAACGACTACCGCGGCCCCGGCACCGGCTACCGCGTCGACGAGGCGCGCTGGGCCGAGATGCAGCGGATTCGCCAGCAGCGCTCGCCGCGCGACTTCATTGCCGAGCAGATTGGCCGGCCGCTGGCGCAGCTGGCCCCGCTCGGGCCGGCGCGCCCCGGCACCGGCCGCGAGGTGATCGTCGCGGTTGGGCCGGCGTTTGGCACCGCGCTCACCCGCACGATCGGCGGGCTGGCCCACGAAGACGTGCTGGCGGCGATACTGACGGGCGTGGCGCGCGAGGGCCTGGTGGCGCGCGTGGTCAAGGTACACCATAGCTCCGACTGCGCCGCGATCGGCCATATCGGCGCGCAGCTCAGCGGCTCGGGCATCGCGATCGGGCTGCAGTCGCGCGGCACCACGGTGATCCACAAGCGCGGCCTGGCGCGCCTGAACAACCTTGAGCTGTTCCCGCAGTCGCCCAGCCTCACGCTGGCTTCGTACGAACAGATCGGGCGCAATGCCGCGCGCTACGCCAAAGGCGAGCAGCCCACCCCGGTGCCGGTGCAGGTCGACAACTGGGCCCGGCTGCGGCTGATCGTCAAGACCGCGCTGCTGCACCGCCGCGAGACCGAGCAGGTGCGCGACCAGCTGCCCGACGAGCTGATGTTTGACTGGGAGCCGGACATGTGATGACAAGGCTAAAAGAATGCTGCCTCAGATTTGCAGCCTGGTGGCTCATGCCCTGGGGCACGGAAACAGGCGCGTTGCTGCCCTGAGGCATGCGCGCTTGAGATTGCTCGCCGGCACAGCGCTCGTTTAGCCGGAGGGGTTTCAGGGGAACCCGCAGGGTTCCTCTAATCGGGGGGCCGGGGGCGCAGCGCCCCGGAAAGAATAGTGCCACCTTGATCGGAGAACAAGATGACCGACCCTAAGCCAGCATACCCGCTTATGAACCACGCCGCCGACGAGCTGCGGGCGAGCAGCGGGCGCCGCCTGGCCGACGTAACGCTCGACGCGGCGGCGGGCGGCGAGCTCGCCATCGCCGACCTGCAGATCGACGCGGCTACGCTGCGCGCCCAGGCCGAGGTGGCCCGCGCCGCCGGCTACAGCCAGCTGGCCGCCAACCTCACGCGCGCCGCCGAGCTGACGGCGGTGCCAAACGCCGAAGTGCTGCGCATGTACGACATGCTGCGCCCTGGAAGGGCCAGCGCCGCCGAGCTGGCGCAGCTCGCCGATACGCTCGAGCGCGAGTATGCGGCGCCCACATGCGCCGCGCTGGTGCGCGAGGCCGCCGAAGTCTACCAGCAGCGCCGCCTGGCCCGCCGCCAATAATGCACCGCAAAGCCAGCGAGGCCAGGGCGGCGCGAGCATCTGCGCCCACGCGTGCCCCGGCTCTCTGCGGCAGCTCAACAGCATGACAAAACTCTTTACAGCCGGCTACCAGGGCCACAGCATCGAAACGTTCCTCGACCTGCTGGCGGGCCACGGCGTCGCCCACGTGATCGACGTGCGCCAGCTGCCGTTCAGCCGCAAGCCCGATTTCAGCAAGAAGCGCCTGGCCGCGCACCTGGCCGCCGCCTCGATCGGCTATACGCACCTTGTGGCGCTGGGAACCCCCAAGCCGCTGCGCGACGAAGTGCGCCGCAGCCACGATTTTCCGGCGTTCTTCGCAGCCATGGACGCGCTGGTCGCCGCCCAGCCCGAGGCGCTCGCCGAGGCCCTGGCAATCGCCCGCGCCCAGCCCTCGGCGCTGCTGTGCTTCGAGGCCAACCCGCACGAGTGCCACCGCCTCTCGGTCGCCAGCGCGCTCGAGCGGATCGCCGGCGCCGCGCTCGAAGTCGTTCACCTCTGAATACAGAAAGACAGGCCGCATGCAATCCCCGGATCTGCCCGAGCTGAACGAAGCTCGCCCGCTTGTTTCGCCCCGGCGCGACCCCTACTCGGCGCTGCGGTTTCGCGATTTTCGGCTGCTGATTAGCGGAACATTTCTGGCTGTGGTTGGCGAGCAGATGCTGAACGTGGCGATCGGCTGGGAGCTGTACGAGCGCACCCGCTCGGCGTTTCTGCTCGGCCTGGTGGGGCTGGTTCAGGTGGTGCCGGTGCTGCTGCTGGCGCTGCCGGCCGGGCACGTGGCCGACCGATTCGACCGCAAGTGGATCGTGGTAGGCACCACGCTGCTGCTGGCGCTCTCGTCGCTTGGGCTGGCGCTGCTCTCGTACACCAGCGGCTCGCTGGTGCTGATCTACGCTTGCCTGCTGCTGATCGGCGTGGCGCGCTCGTTTCAAAGCCCGGCCACCTCGGCACTGCTGGCCCAGGTGGTGCCGTCCGAGCACTTCACCAACGCGGCTACCTGGGAGAGCAGCGCCTGGCAGGCCTCGGCGATCATCGGGCCGGCGCTCGGCGGCTTTATCATCGCAGCGCAGCAGAGCGCCACGCTGGTGTACGCGCTTGTCGCGGCGCTGCTGCTGGCGATGGGCCTGATGCTCGGGCTCATCCGGCCGCGCCCGGTGGCCCGCTCGGAAGAAGAGCTGTCGGTCGCGTCGCTGCTGGCCGGCGCGCGCTTCATCTTCGACTCCAAGATCATCCTGGCGTCGATTACGCTCGATATGTTCGCGGTGCTGCTGGGCGGCGCCACCGCGCTGCTGCCGGTCTTCGCGCGCGATATTCTGCAGGTGGGCGCGGCCGGCCTCGGCTGGCTGCGCGCCGCTCCGGCACTCGGCGCGGTGCTGGCCGCGGTGGTGATCGCCTACCTGCCGCCGTTCACGCGCGCCGGCCGCACGCTGCTGCTGGTGGTGGCCGGCTTCGGCCTTGCGACGATCGTGTTTGGCCTGTCGCGCTCGTTCGCGCTGTCGCTGGCGATGCTCGGGCTGCTGGGCGCGCTCGACAATATCAGCGTGGTGATCCGCAGCACGCTGCTGCTCACGCGTACGCCCGACGCCATGCGCGGGCGCGTGAACGCGGTGCACTACGTTTTTATTGGCATCTCGAACGAGCTTGGCGCGTTCGAGTCCGGGCTCGCGGCCGCGCTGTTCGGCACGGTTGGCGCGGTGGTGGGCGGCGGCATCGGCACGATCCTGGTGGTTGGCCTCGTGGCTCTGGTGTGGCCCGAGGTGCGCCGCCTCGGTCGCCTCAATCCCGACGAGTCGTAACATGGCGTCAGGCAGGAGGCAAGGCGATGCGCCCTGTGTCTCCTGCCCCGTGGCTTCTGTAGCTTAGCCGCCTAGAATCGCCGCAGCTTGCGCCGCGTGCGCACCATCGGCCTGCACCAGCAGCAGCGCCGCGCCCTCGTTCAGGCGCGCCACCGCGCCGTGTGCTTCATTGTCGGCCAGGCCCGCCGCCACCAAGTCGCGCAGCAGGTCGTCGGCGTGCTTGTGTGGCGCGAAGCTGCCTACGTGGTCGCGCTCGGCGCCGTGGGCGTGGTCGCTGCTGTCGCCAAAGCCACCCACGTGGTCGCGCTCGGCGCCGTGGGCGTGGTCGCCGCTGTCGCCGAAGCCGCCTACGTGGTCGCGCTCGGCGCCGTGGGCGTGGTCGCCGCTGTCGCCAAAGCCGCCCACGTGGTCGCGCTCGGCTTCCGGCAGCGTCACGATCTGGATCGCGCGGCGCTTGATCCCCGCCGCCACTAGCTTGGCCATCGCCTGATCGGCCATGCGCTCGTTCTCGTACAGTGCGAACAGAGGGTGGTTCATCGCAGCCTTCCTTGTCGTTTCAAGCGCACAACATACGCAATTCGTGATGTGCCCCTCGCAGGCAGCACAAACCGTCTGGTCTCCGCATTTTCGTAATCGAAGCGCGAAAACTGCAGAAACTAGCTTTGATTGTGCTCGTTGCGTATATTGTGCCGATTAATGGTAGCTGCGATCTAGTCTCGGGAGAAACGCTGGCGTTACAGCTTTCGAGCGGCAGTTTAGCGCCCCCAGGCTACGCCTGAGTCGGCGTCGAGGTGCATGTCGTGGGTGATCTGGCGCGGCTCGCCGGCCTTGAGGGTGCCTGGCGCGTCGGCCTGCAGGCCGGCAACCCACAGGTCGAAGCTCGTGCTGCCGCCCGGCACGGCCAGAAACGCCAGCGCGCTGCCGTCGGGCGCGAACGCCGGGGCGCGCGCGCTGCCAAGGTGGGTGATCTGCGTGGCTGTGCCGCCGTCCGCCGGCATCACGAAGATGTCGGTTCCCGCGCCGGCGCGCGCGGCGAACGCCAGCCAGCGGCCATCGGCCGAGAACGCCGGGTCGTAGCTCTGCTGCAGCGCGCCTGGCAGCGGCTCAGCCCGGTCGGTGGCGATATGGTAGCGATACAGGCTCGGCGGATCCTCGCCGACCGGGGCTAGCGCGAACACAATCGATGCGCCGTCGGGCGTGTAGGCCGGGCGCCCCACCTGGGCCTCGGCGTTGCCATATGCCTGCGCCGCCCGCCGGCCGGCCGTTGGCACGGTATACAGCGACATACGATACTCGGCGGCGGGCGAGCCGCCTGGTGGGCCAAACTGCGAGGCGAAAGCCAGCGTTGTGGCGTCGGGCGACCACGCCGGGTAGAATGCCCAGCGGCTCTGGTAGATCCGATCGTAGCTGTACACCGATGGGTCGGGGGTGTTGCTCGTGATCTGCTCCGGCACGGCGTCGAGCGCGCGCAGCAGCATAATATCGCTGCCGCTCACGGCGCGCCGCACAAATGCAACCTGCGCCGCATCCGGCGACCAAGCTGGCTGAAACGCGTCGCCGCTATGCGTCAGCTGGCGGCCGCTTGCGCCCTGCCACAGCCACAGGTTGCCATTCTGCACCAGCAGCAGCCGCCCCGGCAGATCGGCGCCGGGCGCGGCCACGGTTGGCGCCGGCTCGGCTGCGTTTGTCGAGCCTGGCGGCGGGATGGCCGCCGGGCGGATCGGCTCAAGCGCTGGCTGAAGCGTGGGCACAGGGGCCGATGCCGCGCTGCAGCTTGCCAGCAGCGCGAGTGCAATCAGCCCGCCGCAGCCGGCCAGGCTCGGCGCGCTGATCCACTCTCGGAGGCGATCGATCAACTGTATCATAATGCGTGTCCGTGGCAGGCCAACGCGGCGCATCGCTAGCGGCGCTCCACCGGCTCGCGCTCGGCGGGCGTGGCGGCTGGCCTGCGGCGGCCGAGCCAGCCCAACAAGCGGCGCCAGGCATAGCGCGGCGGCTGCACTTCGGGCCGCACCAGGTCTTCCGGCAGCGTCGGCGGCAGCAGCGCCAGCAGCGCCCCCGGCACCGCCCGAAAGGTCATCGGCGTCTGGCCGATATGGTCGCCGTCTACCTGCACCGGCAGCGGCCGGCGCGCGCTGATCTTCACCTCGCGCGCGCGGTGGTACTCGAGCTTGGAGTCGAGGTTGTAGCGCTGCGTCAGGATTGAGAGCAGCCGGAATGGCGCGCTCAAGAGCGTGCTGCCCTTGATGATACACAGGTCGAGCAGCCCGTCGTCGATGCTGGCGCGCGCCGTCACTTTCACGACACCGCCATACAGCTGGCTGTTACCCAGCACCAGCATCAGCACGCGGCTGCGAATGGTTTTGCCGTCGATGGTGATCCGTGTCGAGGTGCCGCGGAAGCGCGTGGCCAGGTTGACGGCCCGCAGCAGGTAGGCGAAGATGCCCAGCCGGCGCTTTTCGTGCGCGCGTACCTCCGCCGTCACGGCCGCGTCGAAGCCTACGCCGCACATCAGCAGAAAGTAGCGATCGCCGGCTTGCCCCAGGTCGATCGCGTGTGGCTGGCACGCCAGCAGCGCCTCGGCGGCGGCGCGCGGCTGCAGCGGCAACCCCAGCTCGCGCACCCACACATTCACGGTGCCAACCGGCAAGGCCCCCAGCGCCGTGCGCGTGCCGGCCAGCCCATTCACCACCTCGTTCACCGTGCCGTCGCCGCCAGCCGCAATCACGATGTCGTAGCCCTGCGCGGCAGCCTCGCGCGCGATCCGCGTGCCGTCGCCCGGCGCGCGCGTCGGCTCAATATCGACCATCCAGCCGTGCTCGCGCCACAGGTCGCGCGCCACGAAGATGTCGTGCTCGAGGCTGCCGGCCTGGCCGGCGTTCGGGTTAAAGATGATCAGCGCTCGTGTGGGGTCGTTGGTGGTGTTCTGCATGCCGCAGAGTATACCATACCGGCGCAGCCGCGCTTGGCGCGCAGCGCTAGATCAAGCGCCACGCCCGCCCGTCGCGCTCGATCAGCGCGTCGGCCGAGTCGGGGCCCCACGTGCCGCTCCAGTATGGCGCTGGCTTGGGCGCGTGCCCGGCCTCCCAGCCCTCGATCACCGGCGTGATCAGCGCCCACGCCGCCTCCACCTCGTCGCGCCGGATGAACAGCGTCGCGTCGCCCAGGATCGCGTCGAGCAGCAGCCGCTCGTAGGCCTCGGGCGACTCCTTGCCGAAGCCGCTTCCGTAGTCGAATCCTAGCTCCACCGGCTGCAGCCGCAGCGACGACCCCGGCGGCTTCAGGCCGATGCGCATGGCGATGCCCTCGTTTGGCTGGATGCGCAGGATCAGCACATTTGGCTCGGTCGCGCCGGCTGGGCCGCTGTGTCCGGCGTGGCTGCCGTGCCCGAACAGCATCAGCGGCGGCTGCTTGAACTGGATCATGATCTCGGTCAGCCGCTGCGGCAGCGCCTTGCCGGTGCGCAGGTAGAACGGCACGCCCGACCAACGCCAGTTGTCGATCGCCAGCTTCATGGCTACAAACGTCTCAGTGCTCGATCCATGCACCACGCCCGGCTCGTTGCGGTACTCGGTGTACTGGCCGCGCGCGGTATACTGCCCGGTCTCCTCTGGCGCGATCGGGCGGATCGCCTGCAGCGCTTTCACTTTCTCGTTGCGCACGGCGTCGGCGGTGAACGCGGCCGGCGGCTCCATGGCCGTGAGCGCCAGCACCTGCAGCATATGGTTCTGCACCATGTCGCGGATGGCTCCGGCCGTGTCGTAGTAGCCGCCGCGCCCGGCCACGCCAATCTGCTCGGCCACCAGGATCTGCACGTGGTCGATGTAGCGCCGGTTCCACAGCGGCTCGAAGATGCTGTTGCCCAGCCGGAATGTCAGGATGTTCTGCACCGTCTCTTTGCCGAGGTAATGGTCGATCCGGTACACCTGGCTTTCGTCGAACACGCCCAGCACGTGCGTGTTCAGCGCCTGCGCGCTCGCCAGGTCGCGCCCAAACGGCTTCTCAATAATGATCCGCGTCCAGCCGGCGGTCGCGCGCTGGCTTGGCGGTGGGCCGTTCAACCCGGCCGCTCCCAGGTGCGTCACGATCCGCGGGTAGGCGTCGGGCGGCGTGGCCAGGTAGAACAGCCGGTTGCCCTGGCCCGGCGCCACCCCGCGCTCGGCGTCGATCCGATCGAGAAGCGCGCGCAGCCCGTCGTAGCCGGCTGCGTCGTCGAATGACGCGGTGTGGTAGTGGATCGAGCTGGCGAAGCTGGCCCACTCGGCCTCGTCGATCGGCTGCGTGCGCGAGTGCGCCGCCACGCCCTCGTGCATCTCGGCCCGGAACTGCTCGTCGCTCTTCTCGCGCCGCGCAAACCCCACCAGCGCGAACCCATCGGGCAGCAGGCCGTCGTGCCGCAGGTTGTAGAGCGCCGGCACGAGCTTGCGCTGTGTCAGGTCGCCCGAGGCGCCAAAGATGACAACGGTACAGGGCGCGGCGGTTCGTGCCGGCTGGGCAGAGGTGGGCGAGGGCATCGCGCTTTTCCTTTCTACACGGTGCGGCTGAGTTTTGAGCTCGAGCGACTCAACGCTCAAAACTCAGCATTCAAAACAGCGTACTACGCGCGCTTCACGGCGTGGCCGCCAAAGCCCCGGCGCATCGCCGCCAGCACTTTGGCCGCGAACGATTCGGGCTGGCGCGAGTGGAAGCGCTCGAACAGCGAGAGCGTGATCACCGGCGCCGGCACGTCTAGCTCCATCGCGGCGTGGATTGTCCAGCGCCCCTCGCCGCTGTCGTCGACATAGCCCTTCAGGCTCGTCAGGTCTGGGTCTTCACTCAGCGCCGCCTCGGTTAGCTCAAGCAGCCACGAGCGCACCACGCTGCCATAGCGCCACGCCGAGGCGATCGCGTGCAGATCCAGGCCGAACTCCTTTTTCGCGCGCATGATCTCGAAGCCCTCGGCGTAGGCCTGCATCATGCCGTACTCGATGCCGTTATGCACCATCTTCACGAAGTGGCCGCTGCCCACCGGCCCGCAGTGCACATAGCCGTCGGTCGGCGCCAGCGTGAGAAACGCCGGCTCCAGCCGCTTCACCAGCTCGTTCTCGCCGCCCACCATGATGCAGAAGCCGTTCTCGAGCCCCCACACCCCGCCCGAGGTGCCCTGGTCGATGTAGTTCAGGCCATGCTCCTGCAGCATCGCCGCGCGGCGGATGTCGTCCTTGTACATGGTGTTGCCGCCGTCGACGATCGTGTCGCCTGGCGATAGCAGCGGGATGAGCGTCTGGATCATCTGCTCGGTGACGTCGCCGGCCGGCAACATCACCCAGATCGCGCGCGGTGCGGCGAGCTTGCTCACCAGCTCTTCGATGCTATAGGCCGGGTCGGCGCCCTTGGATGCGAGCTCGTCGATCGGGCCGTGGCTGCGGTTGTGCGCCACCACGCGATGCCCGCCGCGCAGCCAGCGCTCGGCCATGCCCGCGCCCATGCGGCCTAGCCCGGTGATACCAATCTCCATGATGCAGCTCCTTTTCGCTTGCTATTCGCGGATGCTCGGCATTATAACCCTGCTTCGCGGTTAGCGCGGGCCACGGCCTCGCCATGATCTGCGATCTGCCTGCCTTCGGCGGATGCCCGCGCGGCCTGCGATTGAGTAGTCGCGGTTTGCCCTCCGGCGTTACACACTCGACAAAGCTTGCGCCTCGGTGTACCATTTGCCCATCGCGCGTTTGGTTGCTATACAGCGTCTCAGTCGTCTATCTCTCAGCTGGTGCCGCGGATAGAGCGAGCAGATACCGGCTGTTCAATCTACGCCAATGTTGTGTGCTAGGAGGAATCTATGTTGCTGGCAGGTGATATCGGCGGCACCAAAACCGTTCTGGCGATCTATGCGGCCGATCAGCGCGCGCCGCTGGCCGAGCAAACGTTCCCCAGCGGCAGCTACGCCAGCCTCGAGGCGCTGGTGCGCGCTTTCCTCGCGGCCCAGCCGCATCCCGTCGAGTATGCCAGCTTTGGCGTCGCTGGCCCGGTCGTCGCTGGCCGCGCCGAGGTCACCAACTTGCCCTGGAAAATGAGCGAGCCGGGTCTGAAAGCCGAGCTTGGCCTGCGCGATGTCAAGCTGCTGAACGATCTCGAGTCGATCGCCTATGCCGTTCCGCGCCTCGAGGCCGCCGATCTCCACACGATCAACCCCGGCGAGCCTGTCCCCGGCGGCGCCATCGCGGTGATCGCGCCGGGCACCGGCCTCGGCGAGGCGTTTCTCACCAGCGATGGCGGGCGCTACCGCGCGCACCCCTCCGAGGGCGGGCACGCCTCGTTCGCCCCCAACGACGAGATGCAGCTCGACTTGCTGCTCTACCTGCACCGGCGCATTGGCCACGTCAGCTGCGAGCGCGTCTGCTCCGGCCTCGGCATCCCGAACATCTATGCCTTTCTCAAAGCTCACGGCCACGTCGAGCCCGAGTGGCTCGCCGAGCGCCTCGCCGCCTCCGCCGACCCCACTCCCGTGATCGTCACCGCCGGGCTCGACACCGCGCGGCCCTGCGCGATCTGCGTCGCAACACTGCGCCTGTTCGTCTCGATCCTCGGCGCCGAGGCCGGCAACCTGGCGCTCAAGGTTCTGTCTACCGGCGGCCTCTACATCGGCGGCGGCATACCGCCGCGCATTCTGCCGGTGCTCCAGCAGCAGGATTTTATGGACGCATTTCTCAACAAGGGTCGCTTCACCGAGATGCTCGAGCGCATGCCAGTCAATATCATCCTCAATCCCAAGGCCGCCCTGCTTGGCGCCGCCGCGTATGGCCTGGCCGCCTGGGGCTAGAAAGGTTGCTATGCCGAATACCGAATTTCCCGATCTCGGCGATCACCTCGAGATCGATCAAAGCGCCTTCGTCTCGCCGTATGCCTACGTTCACGGCACCGTCTGCATCGGCGCTTGCTCCAGCGTCTGGCCCATGGTCGTTATCCGTGGCGACAAAGGCCAGATCACGATTGGCCAGCGCACCAATGTGCAGGATGGTAGCGTCCTGCACGCCGACCCCGACGCCTACCTTACAATCGGCGATGGTGTGACGATTGGTCACGGCGCGATCGTGCACGGCTGCACCGTCGCCGATGATGTGCTGATCGGCATGGGCGCGGTCATTCTCAACCACGCCCAGATCGGCGCCGGCTGCCTGATCGCCGCCCGCGCGCTCGTCACCGAAGGCACCGTCGTGCCGCCAAACTCGCTAGTGGTCGGCGTCCCCGGTGTTGTCAAGCACCTGCGCGATGGCCAGCTTGCCCGCATTCGCCGCAACGCCCAAACCTACGTCGATCTTGCTGCGCTGTATCTTGCCAAAGCGCGCGAGCTGGCACAATAACAAACTTGCTCCTAGTTCGCGCGGGTATTGCTGCCGAAAAACGCTGTCGGCGCGCGTAAGCTTGCCTCGTAGAGCAATCAGATACCAACGGTACTTTTTGATCAGCGTATGCGGTTTTTTCGCGCGCAGCGGGGTATGGCCCCTCGCGTACCCCCTTTTCAAACAGGCACTAATAAGCATAAGCAGCCATAGAAGGAGCGAGGCTATGCCGTTTTCAGCCGACAGCCCAATTCTCACCGGCTCCATCCTGGCTACCCCCGAGCAGTGCGCCCGCTTTATGCTTGTCCGCGCCCATGGCGAGTATACCGAGGTCGATATTCGCACCGCGATTGTTCCGGCCTACTTCGCGGTCTGCGCCAGCGTCGGCATGGATCCGGTCATGCTGCTGGCCCAGATGATTCACGAGACTGGCAACCTCACCTCGTGGTGGTCGCAGCGGCCGCGCCGCAATCCGGCTGGCATTGGGGTCACCGGCCGCTCCAATGCCGCTCAGCCTGCCGCCGGGGCGTGGGCTATGCGTGATGGTGTATGGTTCGAAGGGGTTTCGTTCGCAAGTTGGAAAGATGAGTCGGTGCCAGCCCATGCCGGGCGGCTGTTGGCCTATGCGCTCCGCGACGATCAGGCCACTCCCGCTCAGCGCGCGCTGATCGCCCGTGCGCTTGGCTATCGGCCGCTGCCAGCCGGCTTTCGCGGTGTGGCTTCCACCTGGCGCGGCCTGAATGGGCGCTGGGCAGTTCCCGGCACCACCTACGCCGACAAAATCGCCGAGCTTGCCAACGCAATCGTTCGCTGATACCGGCACGCAATCCCAAAAATTGCTCGAATCTTGTAGTGGCCACGTGCCGTCGCCGGTGCAGTGCGAAGCGCATTCTGAAGAGCTCTAGCGCCTTTTCACTGGCCGTTCAAGTACGATTTGACAAGTACGGGGGAGGGTGGTATACTCCGCCACGTTGCGAGTGCGGGTGGCCACCGCCGCACGGCTCGCTTCCGTTGACAACCACGCGCTGCTCGCACTCGCCGCTGCGCCGCTGCTCTTGACAGCCCGCCGCACCTGTGCTATACTGCGCCTCGTTGGTCGCCGTCGTCTCACCGCTTCACCGCGGTAGACCCAACAATCCGGGCTTTGGGCTTCTCCCTCCCTCGCGAACCGCGCCGCTGCCTCCGCAGCGGAGACGTCGCCAGGTGGCTCGCACGCCTCCGCGTCGATGCCCCCTGGTTTTTTGTTCGCCTTCCGTCTCGCCCGCCCGGCTGCACCTTCACAACTGAATCGTGATGATGACCACATCGCGTCCAGCGTCGGCTGGTGGTCCGTCGGAGCTCGCTCCGACCCCTCCAGCCATTCT